>JBIKKI010000005.1:0-37578 GCA_044360435.1 Bacteroidia bacterium | reverse complement strand
GTTTGCGAATCATAAAGTAACTGTCGCCAAGGCGGGCCATTGCATCGGTATAAATATCTTCTCGATAATCACCGTTGCGCGCCGCATTTCGGTACTGGTTGAAAAAAACAGATGCTTCTGCAAACCTCCGCTCACGGAAGCGGCAGTAGCCCATTCCGTAGTAAACCAGGGGAAAGTAACTCAGATTCCTGCATTCGGGCGTTTCGGCGAACCGCTGATACGAGGCCAATGCATCGGCATAAGCGCCTCTGGCATGCAGGATTTCTGCCTTCCAGAAAGATGCTTCTCCCTGAATTTTACGGTCGTTGCCACCAAGCAGGGATTTGTTGAACATCTGAAATGCTGCTTCGAAATCGCGGTCACGGAAATACTTCTGGCCCTGGTACAGTGTTACCTTTTGGTATGTTTCGCGGGCCGTTTCATCCATCTCTCCAATAGACTCCAGAATGTTGATGGCTGTGCGGTAATCGTCCGAGCTGAGGAACAAGGTAGCCAGGATTTTTTGCGCTTCCCTGCGGTCTGGTGATTGAGGGAATTGGGCGGTGAACTTTTGCAAATAATTGATGGCAACCTTCGGGAAGCCAAGTTCAACAGCAAGTTTTGCATAGTTCAGCATGGCGTTTTCCTGAACCTTTTTATTGAAATCGCTGCGTTGTGCTTCGAAGAATGCGTTATAGGCATCCTGTTTTCTGCCCAGTTTTAAAAAAGCATCGGCCAGGTTGTGGCTGGCGGTTTGGGCCAGAGAATCACCATTGTTGGCAATCAGCTGCAACCATTGCACGGCATCATTGTACTGACGTACCTTGAAAAAAGTGTAGCCAACCTCGTAAGTTTCCTGGCGCTCTATGCTGTCGGGCGTAAATCCACTCCGGTTAAAGGCGTCGGCGGCCAATTCAAACTCATTGATGCGGTAGTGGCATTTCCCTTTCAAAAACAGGGAACGACTGCGGAAGCTGGCCGATGTTGATTTCTCCAGATAGCCAATTGCCTTCTGATAGTCGCCCTTGAGGTAATAAATCTGCGCCATGAAAAACCGCAGACTCTGAGGACCTGTTTCTTCAATACTTCGAAACGATTCCAGGGCTTTTTGATAGTCGCCGGTATAATAGCAGGCGTAACCGTAATAGTAGGTTGCCCGCATTTCGTATTCAGAGTTGCTTTTTACCAGAGGTTCCAGCGTTGCTTTTGCATCATCGTATCTGCGGCCCATAACCTGGCAATAGCCCATGTGAAACCGGAGTCGGTCGCGCTCGCCGGAGGCAATGGCCGAAGGATCGGTCTGCTTGTAATAGGGAAGGGCCCTGCTGAATTTCCCCTGCATGAAATAATAATCACCCAAAGCCAGGTTGGCGTTGTTGTTTTTGTAGGAACCCGGATTGTTACGCAGGTATTCCAAGACGCTGGCCTCGCCATCACTGTGCGCTGCACGCAATTTGGCAATGGCCACATAATACTGAGCGTCGGCGCGCATCTGAACATCAGTTCCCTGTTCCAGATACTGCGCAAATTCCGTAACCGAAGCGTTCCATTTGCCATTGTTGAATAGTTCTTCTCCAAGCCTGTAGTGTACTGCTGATCCGGAAAACAATTCCGTTTTCTGGGCCTGGACTGCAACCGCTCCCATAAACAGGACGCAGGTGATGAGGTTTCGGAAAGGCATGTGCACAAAAATATAACGACAAAGGCCCCTTCCTATTTTGGAGTTTTGAACAATTCAAGCGTTGATGTTAAAACTGATAGGGATAGAAAGCGTCTTTGAAGTGGTTGATAATGAACGAGTTACCTGATTTTTCTACAGAAATTACATCAAAGCGCAGGGATGCCTGTGGACAATGATGATGCAGGTAATGTTCTGCAGCCCGAACCATGCGCTGCTGCTTGGCTGCATCCACGAATGATTCAGGATGCCCATGGCTGTTGCTGCTGCGCGTTTTTACTTCAAATACCACCAGCATGTCTGCATCACGGGCAATGATGTCCAATTCATCGCGGCCGGCCCGAAAGTTCCGTTCCAGCAATTCATAGCCACTTTGTACCAGGTATGCACAGGCTTCCTGTTCACCCTGCCTGCCCAGATTCATCTTCACACAGAAATTAGCTCTGGGAAATATACGAACTTTGAGCCATGGAGGCAGCGCTGTTCAATTTGGGTTTGCAGCCCTACGGTAAGGTACTGAACCTGCAAAGAGCCTGGTTTGAAGAAGCCATGCAGCGGCGCAGTAAGGGTTTAGCTCCGGAAAACAAATTGATTGTTGTGGAACATCAGCCAGTGTACACCTTCGGTAAGCACGCCCAACAAAGCAATATGCTGGCAACGCCCGAAATGCTGCGCAGTATAGGCGCCGATGTTTTTGAAATTGAACGCGGTGGTGACGTTACCTTCCACGGCCCCGGACAGCTGGTGGTTTATCCCATGTTCGATCTTGAATTGCTCAACATGGGTGTGAAACGTTTTGTGGAAGCGCTGGAGCAAAGCATCATAGATTGCGTAGCGCATTTTGGTATCAGCGCGGGATTGGTGGCCGGCAGAACCGGTGTTTGGGTGGCTTCCGGCACTCCTGCCGAACGCAAAATTGCAGCCATCGGCATCAGATGCAGCAGGCATTATACCATGCATGGCCTTGCTTTGAATGTGCATACAGACCTGAACTGGTTCGGTCATATTGTTCCCTGCGGCATTCCTGATCGCGGGGTTACAGGGATCAGCAATGAGGTAGGAGAACATGTTTCGATGAATGAAGCCGCTGACGCGATGCTCCAATGCCTTCAGGCTTATTTCCCCTTTAACTTTGTACAACAAAACATTGAATTGAACCCATGAAAAATAAATCACTCCTGATCATCATCGGACTGGCCATCCTGTTGATTGTTCCCGCAGCCTGTAATTACAACCGCTTCGTAAATCGCGAAGAATCGGTAAGCACCGCCTGGGGTTATGTACAGTCTGCCTATCAGCGCCGCGCCGATTTGATTCCCAACCTGGTAAGCACCGTTCAGGGCGCTGCCAACTTCGAGAAATCAACCCTTACTCAGGTAATGGATGCGCGCGCGGAAGCTTCTAAAATCACGCTTTCTGCGGATCAGCTTTCCGAAGAGAACCTCGCAAAATTTCAGGAAGCTCAGACCAAACTTTCCAGCGGTATTGGACGCTTGCTGGCAGTGGCCGAGAATTATCCCACGCTGCAGGCGGTTCAGGGGTTCCGCGATTTGATGGTTTCTTTGGATGAAACCGAAAACCGCATTAAGGCCGAACGCGATAAATACAATACCGCGGTGAAGGATTACAACGTTGCCGTGCGCCGTTTCCCCGGAAACATCTTCGCCGGAATATTTGGCTTTGAAAAGAAAGCAGCCTTCCAGGCAGATGCAGGCGCCGACAAAGCACCTAAAGTTGATTTTAATAAACCCTAAGTGTTTTCGCTGTTCGCAAAACCTCTGCTCAGTAAAGCGGATGAGGCGCGCGTGATCGACGCCATACGCGATGCGGAACGCCAAACCTCAGGCGAAATCAGGGTTCACCTGATTGCCCGACTAAACGGTGACATCCTGGATGCTGCAGCGCATGCGTTTAATAAATTGGGCATGCAAAAAACAGCAGCCAGAAATGGTGTGCTGATTTGCGTTTCATTGCGCGACCGGCAGTTTGCCATTATTGGTGATCAAGGGATTCACGAGCGGGTAGGGAAGGATTTTTGGGATGAGGTGCGCGATGAAATGCAGCAGCACTTTCAGCAAGGGGATGTGCCGCAGGCTTTGATTTCCGGAATTTCCCGCGCCGGCGCAAAGCTGAAGGAACATTTCCCTTATCAGGATGGCGATAAAAATGAACTTCACGACAAGCCATCTTATGCGTAGTATTTTATTCTTTTTTCTGGGACTTGTATGCGTTGCAACACTGCAGGCTGCCGAAATCCCGGCGCGCGGAAATAAACTGGTGAATGATTTCGCGCAGGTAATTCCCGATGCGCAGGAAGCAGAACTACAAGCCAAACTGGAGCGTTGGGATACCGACAGCAGCAGCGTTCAAATTGCCATTGTTACTGAAGCATCTTTGGAAGGTGATGACTTATGGAACCGTGCCCACAGTATTTTCAATCAATGGGGTATCGGACAGAAGGGAAAGAACAACGGTGTGCTTATATATGTGGCTGTTGAAGATAAAAAGATCCGAATCCATACGGGCCGTGGTGCCGAACAATTTCTTGGAGATATTCGGTCTTCGCGGCTCATCGACGAAATCTTGAAGCCTGCGTTCAGAAGCGGTGACTATTACGGCGGACTGAACGAACTCAGCAACCGAATCATGGACCTGAGCCGGGGTGAATATCAGGCGGAGCCGAAAGAAGAGGGTAAAGCATTGAGGTTCATTATTCCGTTGATCATCATCGTGTTGGCTTTTTTCCTCAGTTCGGGCAGGCGGGGCGGAAGTTTGGGTCGCTATGGCCGAAGCGGCGGTATGTGGTTTCCCGGTGGTGGTTTTGGTGGTTTTGGTGGCGGAGGCAGTTCCGGCGGAGGCTGGGGTGGCTTCGGCGGCGGTGAAAGTGGTGGCGGCGGCGCCAGCGGAAGTTGGTAAGTTCAATCAGTCTTTCAGCCACTTGAAGCTGCACACTGAGGTGCCGCTTCCCATCCTCAGGTAATATAAGCCGGCAGGCAGTTGTTGCACAGAAATGATGGTGTGTTCTTTGGTAACCCCTGAATCGAGCACGCGCCCTTCACTGTCTGTAATTTCCCACGTTGCGGAAACCAGGTTTGAAGCGGTCCTCAGGTATAGGTGGTGGCCCTGAATAATTACACTGCAACCGGCAACGGGATCCTCCAGCAGTGTTTTTCCTGAATTGCTCAGATATGCCGAGAGGTAAGGCCGCAGATCAAGACGGTGAATTTGTGGCGCCACTGTGATGAATTGACTGAGCTGCTCGTTGCTCACAAAAACATCAAGCCCGTTTTCGGTGCTGATGCCTTCCACCTGATGAAAGCCGAGGTCGAGGTTCAGCTTTCGTTTGTTGCCGCTGAAGAAGCTTCTTCCTTCAAAATCATAGCACAGATAAACGAAGGGCTGCAGCATTTTACTGTAGCCGCACAATAACAGCAATCGTCGGTCGGGTAGCACAGAAGCGCCCGTGACTAATCCTTGTAAATCAAAGGATTCCCGCAGCCTGGCTATATGCGTTCCGGGTGTTTTGGGCAATACATAACAAGCCGTGTTTTGGCTTAGCCATTGTTTGGTAAACAGATACAAGCTGTCGCCAAAGGCAATCATGGCTTCGCAATCAAAATCGGTGCTGTTGCCGGCTTGGGCTGTGAAGTCTTTTTGGTCTTCGTAGCTAAAAAAGATGGTGTCGGCCTTTAACTCCGTTCCCTGCAAGGAAGGATCTGCGATACGCAGGATATTCAGATTCCGCCGATTTCCGGAGCCGTTGTTCCCGAAGTCTCCTATGTAATAATATGAATCATCTCGGGTTAGGTCTTCCCAATCGTTGTTTTTTACACCGCTGATTGATTTCCTGCTGAGCAGGGGTGTGGCTTCCGGTTTCCAGAAATACAGTCCCGGATCTGTATCGTCGTTATGGCTCCACAAGAATCCCCGATGCAGCAATAGCCCGGAACTTTCCGCCAAACTATCCGGAAGTCGAAATGTGGATGCCGGCCCAACACTTGCAGCAGCATAAACGCAAGAACCATCATTCCTGGTGGCGCCAGGCTGATAATTCGTTGCCATCGGATCTGTGCAGCCCAAAACTTGGGCCAGCACGTTTGCTCCAAAACAAACCTGAAGCAAAAGGAAAAAAAATATGGTTCTTCCTTTTGTATTCATCTTGGGTTATTCTCCGTACGAGGCGTAATCCCAGTCATTATTATTGTTCAGCGAAGCAGCTACCCAGCGCTTCCTCTTCTCGTAGCGGTAGTTGAGCAATACATCCTTCATTTGTTGCTCGAGGGAATAACTCTGGTTGATGGTTCTGCCTCCACTTTCCGGATGTACTTTCAATGATTTATTGTTCAGTTCATTTGGAAGCCAAACCCAGGTTAGTTTGCCTGGTTTGCCGTAGTATTCATCCTTGGTGCGGAGGCGATAGAAATAAAGTTTACCTGCTTGATTTTTATGATCCATGGGCATGGATTTCAGGAAAATCAAACTGTCTTTTTTGCCGACTTCATCAAAAGTGATGTACGACTTAGCCAATGCCGATGCATTTTTCAGACTGTCGGGAATCAACGAAGTTTGGTTGTTCAGGTACAACATGCGGAGTGCACCGTAGCGCAGCAATGGTTCTTTGAGGAAGAAGGGCAACAGCGTATCCGGAAGGCTCTTGCCTTTCTGAACGAGTTGCTCGGCTACCAACAGGCAGAATAGTTTATCTCTGGAGCCAAGCAAAGGCATAATGCGTTTGTCTACGTCGGGATCGGGCATGAAGGGCAGGAGCAGCTTAGTCAGGTCAAGTACGATGCCGGGCTGATCACCCACAGAGCGTTCTTCAGAAAGGTAATATCCTGTACCGGAATAACGGTAGCGCAAGGCTGCGTCGGCATCTTTCTTCTCTTCCCGATATTCCCAACGGTAATCATCGCTTGAGGTTTCTTCCGATTTCAAACGTTTCCATCCATCGCGCAATTCCATGAGCAGCGTCTTTTTAAACGCAGCATAATCAGCAGGTTGCAGGTATCCGCTGTCAAGTGCTTCAGCCGAAATACGCAATAAGGGCTCTTTGTAGTCGGTATAGCGAAGCAGGTCAAACAGTGCAGGCAGCGTTGTTGCATAGAGCTTAAGTGAGTCATGCAGCGGCAGCAACACATCATGTCCTAAATCTTCATTTTTTCCCAAAGGTGTTTCATCAATGAGCAACTCTGCATAGGCTTTAGCAGCTTCCTTGGTTTTCATGGACGCCAGGGCTGAAAGGATGTGGATTTGCAGGTCGGAGGTGTCGCCGGCTTTCTGGTATTGTTTGCGCAGGAATGGAATCAGTTCCGGGTGCTTTATAGTGCCCAGTTTCATGATCAGGCGATGCCGAAAATTCTGCTGCTTGGGGTCACCTGTTTTTTCTATCAGGCGCATGATTTCTGCGGCCTGATGATCCTTGGGTTCAAAGTAGTCTTCACCCCATTCCTGACTGGTGGTGCGGATGGTGCTGTCTGACGAGGTCATCATCTTCAGCAATTCATCTCCGCGCCAGTCGAAGATGGAAGGCGTGGTGAAGGTGTCAAAAGGTTTAAAGTTGTCGTAGAAGCTGCGCACAAAGGGTGTTAATCCTTCAATGCTGTCGTAGGTTGTTGCCACGCACCAGCTCATACGCCCGCGCATGTACCATCGGGCTTTCACCACCCGCGATGAGCCGGTGTCGCTGTATTCCAGGTCCAGGGTTTCCCAGGGGCCTATTTTGCGCTTGCGTTCAGAAACCACATAAAAATTGTCCTCCAGGTTTTGCTTGATGCGTCTGTTCCAGAGGCTGTCCAAGCTCACTTCACGGTCGAAATAATGAAAGCGCCTTGTGTACACGGTCACAAATTCGCCGGTGCTGGCGGTGAAGGTCATGTTTTCATTATTGGATTCATAATGTTCCATGCTGTCGGCGTCTTCATCATCCACATAGCCCATGGATTCCTTGAGTTGGTTAAAGTTGATGATGGGAAGGCTCACCGTGCTGAACCAATGCAGACTATCCTGTTGCAGCGTAAATGGCTTGGCGTATCTGAAGGGTTGCAGTTTGAAGCTTTCCAGGAAATCATTGTTTTCGGTGGCACTGCTTCCCCAAACGTAAATCATATGTCCTTGAATGAGCATGCGCACCGTGGCGTTGCTGCCGTTGGATTTTGACTTCATGCGCGCCTCCATGGCCGGATGTCCCTGAATGCGGAAATGACGGTGACCGGACACTTTGCTTTTCATGTTTTCGGCCAAGCCCTGGGCCAGCCAATACAGTTCGAAGCTGTCTTCTTCCACATAATCCACATCGGTATTGACCAAGCGCCTCAGAAAGTAATAGTCGCCATTTTTATCGCTGGCCTCAAGGTCGCGGTGGCCTTGAAGGTAGGTGTTGGTATCGCCCAATCCACGTTTGAAGTTCAGGTTTTCCGGCCAGCGCAGGCTGTAGCCGCCGCTTTCCGGACTGTAGGTTGTCCAATTCTGACCTGTGCTTTCGGTTATTTTGAAAGAGTTGAAGAATGATTCGCCATTCTTTCCGAATACGTAATCCTTCTGTCCACTCATCTTCACAAACCACAAATAGGTAGGCGTAGCTACCATCATCAGCCTTTGCGCGTTGCCCTGGGCTGTGCGGTTGCGGATGTCCATGGCTTCAAAGCCGTTTCTGATCAGGTTGTTCTTGCTGATGATTCTTCCGCGCACATATTCAAAAAGCAGGCTGTCCACGCGCAGCAGCATGTGTGCCGGGGTTTGGCCTGTGAATTTGCCGTAGTAGGGAACTTTGGCGATGCTGATGTATGAACCATTTGCTGCATCGGGATGAAAGTAACGGTAACTGCCATCCTGATAAGCAGAAATCGGCAATCCGGGCATCAGTGCTTCAAAATCGCTGTTCACCGATTTGTAGGCCACCGGACTGATTTTATATTCCAGAGCATCGATGCGGTCCTTTTCCTTGCGTGCTTTGCCGCTGCTTTTCGGGGAAACGGGCCTCACGGTATACCCCATGCGTCGCAGCAGCTCAATCACGCCGGTATCGCCGGGAAGATGCGAGGCGCCCACGCCTGAAAAGATGCTTTTGCCTGCCTGCATGTTGCTGTGAATGCCATTGGCCATCACCTTGTTGCGTTCAAAAAGCATCCATTTGCGGTAATTCTTACCCGGATTTAACAGTCGGTCCAGGGAATCCAGGAGGTCAAGATCGCCCTGGCGGTAGGCGTTTTCAATTTCTTCTCCAAAGTTCATTTCCCAACGGTTGATCCGTGGACGGTCTTCATCGTCCTCGTCTTTATCTTCTTTTTCGCTGCGGTTCACCATTTTCCTCGATTCTCGGTAATCTTCGAGCCCAATCACGGTTTTCCCCAGCTTTTTCCCCGCCTGATAAATGAATAAATCCAAATAGGTGTCTTCGCTGAAATCGCCGCTGCGGTCGTCCTTGCGGTACAACATGGAATTGGCGAGGTTTTCTTCCCGGCTGATGATGCGTGCAAGGGTGCGGTTTTCGGGATGGGTCAGCGACAGTGCTTCCTGATAATCATTGTTCTCCAGGTTCGACCACCAGTCGTTCCAGGGAAACAGGTTGTTCTGGTCCTCGGCCATGTGGTTGATCCAGGTTCCGGGATCACTTTCCAATGCCACCACATCGGCATTTTTCAGGCCCATGAAAAAGGTATCGCTCAGCCTGAAAGCCAGTCTGCGGCTCACGTGCATGGTTCCGTACAGGTAACTTTTCTTCTTCGCCCCGTTGCCGGAAATTTCCCAAAGCAGGGAAGGGTATTTTTTTATTTTAACCGACAGCACCGGAGCCGGTTCTGCAGGAGCCGCTGCCATGACGGTATCGACCGCCCAAACTTGTGGCGACTCATCCTTTTGCCCTTGTGCTTCAAAGCTCCAACAACCCCAAACAAAGGCTACAATAAGCGTAAAACCTTTGACATTATTCCATACATTCATCATCCTGATGACAAAGATGCTTAGAAACAACCGCATTGCCCGCACTGGCGGAGGAACAAACAGTAAAAAATGATGTATGACCGAAAGATTGTTTTTTTGCACGCAGAAGAACATGCATAAAAGGTCAATCAATGGTTGCGTGAACATTCCGCGCCTGCTCATGCTGCTGTTGCTCCTTGCGAACGCGCACTGGGCAAAGGCTCAGGAACGAACCATCCGCGGCAGGGTCATAGCCGCAGAAACCCGTGAACCGCTTGCCTATGCTTTAGTGGTTTTAGGCGATTACAAGGAAGTTGTACGCACGGATTTTGAAGGTTATTACAACCTGCGCACGTTGAAACGTGCCGATACGCTCTGGTGCAGTTATACTGGTTATGAACAGCTTAGCCTTTGGATTCCGGACAGTTCGCTGGCAATAGAATTGAATTTCGAATTAAAAAGGCGGGAGGTTTTGGATCGTGAATTGGTAATTCGCGTCAAAGGAAACCCTGCAGAACGCATCATTAAAAAAGCTGCCGAATTCCGGGAACGCAATGACCCCGACAAGCTCGATCAATGGGAATGCGAAAGCTTTACCCGCATCACCATTGCGGTAAACAATATCTCTGAAGGATTAAAAAAACGCAAGCTCGGCCAGCAAATCGGACCCTTGTTTGATACCATATCCATTTTGAGCGCCGACAGCCAGAAATCGGTGTTGCCCGTATTCATGAGTGAATCGCTCAGCGATTATTACTACAACAGGAATCCGAAAGTGTGGAAAGAACAAATCAAAGCAACACGCGTGAAAGGAGTGGGCATTCAGGATGGTACGCTCGTGGCCCAGGTATTGGGTTCCTCCTTTGTGAGCTATAATTTTTATCAGAATACCATTGTGTTGTTGGATAAAGGATTGGTATCACCCATCAGTGCGGCCTCGCTGGCCGTATATTCGGTGAAAATTGCCGAGATCGACGATTCCGGTCCGAGGAAGATTTACAACATTAAAATCAGGCCACGAAATCCCAAGGATCTGGCGTTTACGGGCAATATCTGGATTGAAGATTCCAGCTTCGCCCTGATGCGACTGGCGCTGGAAGTAAACAACTCTTCCAACCTGAATTATGTTGAGAAATTCAAAATCACCCAGGAGTATGAACCTACCGAAGCGGGTGCCTGGATCAATACCAAAAGCCGCATCCTTGTGGATGTTGTAGAAGTGAATACCAAGGCTGCAGGTTTGGTGGCTACATCCACAACAACCTACCGGAACATCAAGGTAAACCAGAATCGTCCCATGTCATTCTACGCCGAAAAGGTTGGCGTTTCCGGGCAGGCCCTGCACAAACCTGATTCCTTCTGGCAGGAAGCCCGTCATGAGCCGCTTACCGGTGTAGAGCAACGCGTGTTCAACAAGATTGATACACTGGTCAATCTGCCCATCATGCGCACCTATGTTGATGTGGTGAATTTCCTGGTTGATGGTTACGTGAAGAAAAACGGGATTGGTATTGGCCCTTATCAGTATCTGTTTAGTTATAATCCCTGGGAAGGTTTTAGAAACAGGATTGGATTTGAAACCAATATCCACTTTTCCGACAAATGGTTGCTCAAAGGTTTTGGCGCCTACGGGTATAATGATCAGCGGTTTAAGTACGAGTTTAAGGCCACACACATCATCAACCGGAAAAAATGGACCACCATTATGGCATATCGCCGTGCCGATGTAGATCAAATTGGCATTACGGATGTGGATTTTGGCAGCAGCATGTTCACGGCGTTTAACCTGCTTACCAGCAATCAGCTCAATTTTACCACCGAAAATGTGCTCAAATGGGGCAGCGATATTTCCCGCGGATTGCGGATGAACATCGCCCTGCGCACCCGCGATTATCAGTTTAAACCCTTAGGCAATTACGTGTTTGCCTATTTGCGCGACATCCGCGATTCCGGCAGTGCCGTAAATCGGTTTAATACCACGACCATGACCGTAGATTTTCGTTTTGCGCCAAGGGATTACTTCCTGGTGAATGACAACGAACGTATTCAGGTGCGCACGGAAGGTGTGGTTTTTTACCTGAATTATACCCATGGATTCCGGAATCTGCTGGGTGGGGAGTTTTCCTACGATAAAATCAAAGCCTCGGCAGATTATACCCAAACCTGGGGATTGGCCGGCCGCACGCATCTGGTGGCAGAATATACCCAAACCTTTCAAACCCTGCCTTATCCTTTGCTCAATGTGCATGTAGGGAATCAGTCGTTTGTGTACAGCCAGCGCGCCTACAATCAGATGAACCTGTTTGAGTTCATCACCGATCGGAGTTTTGCTTTGGCAGTGGACCACCACCTCGGCGGACTCATTTGCAACCGATTACCGCTGATTCGGAATTTGAAGTGGAGGGAGGTGATCACTGCCAAGGCCATTTATGGCACTCTGGCGGAAGGCAACCGTGCTTTGCAACCGCGCAGTTTTAACGGGTTGGAGGTAACGCCATTCACTACCTTCAACAACCGTGACCCTTACCTGGAACTTGGCTATGGTATTGAAAACATCCTGAAATTCTTCCGGGTGGATGCCGTACACCGCTTAACGTACCGCACTGCTGCCGGCGCACGGAATTTTGGCGTTAAACTGAGTTTTGGTGTAAATTTTTGATTCGTTTACACCAAACGCGCCATGGCTTCGGGTGAAAGCGCCTGCATGATGCGTCGTTCCATTTCGGAAACATGCGCATCGGGAGCGCCGTGGTTGTGGATGATCAGATCACAGGAATCACGCCAGGGAAGTACGTATTTCTGATAACCGGGCATCACATGATGGTCCCATTGATACCGGCTGCGTTCCAGCGTGATTCCACGTTCTCGGGTGTCGCGATCCAGCCTGCGCTGCAGGGAAATGGCCAGGTCTGATTCAATGAAAAAGCGCAGCGACATCTGGTTCCGTACTTCCGGAAAGTGGAATACGAACAATCCTTCAGCAATGACAATTGGCGCCGGTTCAAGCTGGATGAACTGTTCTTCGGCGCCGAAGTTCTCAAACTGATATTTGCGCAACATGACCGGCCGGCCCATGAGCAGTTGTTCTACATCGGTGATGAAACGCTCGTATTCCAGCGCGTCGGGAAGGTCGAAATTGGTAACGCCTTGTTCATCCTGCTGTTGCTGTTCATACGGCTTGTAGTAATCGTCCATGGAAATGAAGCAGGCATTGGCGCCCAAAGCCGTTTTCAGGTGGCTGAGCATAAAGGTTTTGCCGCTGCCACTCAGGCCGCTGATGCCCACCAGCAAAGAATCCGGATTGCTGTTCATTTGAGTTTCTTGAAAACTTTCTCTTCCAACAAATTCCCCTGGTCATCATAAACCTGTTTCATCAGTTTACGCCCTTCACTGTCGTAATACCACCAGGTTCCAATTTGAACGCCTTCATCGTATTCACCTTCCCGCCACTGATAATGGCTTTCTTTACCGTAAATCCAGTATCCGTTGGGAATTCCGTTGCTGTAGCTGCCTTCCGTGTCTCTTTTGCCATTCAGCCAGGTGATGTAGCTGCCATGAAGTTTATTGTTTCTCCAGGTTTCCAAAGAAAGGGTATCGCCTAAAAAGTCGAACTGCATGAATACGCCTTCTTTTAGTCCTTTTTGGTAGAAGCCGCTTTTGATCAACTCGCAGCGCAGGTTGTCGTACACCCGTTGAACACTGTCCAACATTCCGTTTTTATAGTACGATTCTTCAGCCAGACAGCCGGTATTGTGCCAGGTATAAGCAGATCCTTCGCGAACCCCGCGCTGGTAATGGATGATGCTGCGCACGCTGCTGTCGGCGTAGTAGTTGTACATGGGCCCGTGTGGTTTTCCGCCAACCAGCGCACATACTTGTTCCGGAGCTCCGTTTTTAAACCAGGTGCGGATGGAACCCGTGCGCATGCCCATGTCATAAACATGAAGGTATTGCAGCTGTCCGTTTTGGTACCACGACCACAGGGTATCGTTCAACACATTATAAACGTAGGTTCCTTTCAGCTTGGGCTGCCCGTTCCTGTAGTAATAAGTGAATGAACCGTGGCGCTTGTTTTCCCTGAAGCTGATTCTGGCGTGCACGCCTGCGCCCTGGTAATATTCTGTTTTCACACCATCCATCATGCCGTCTTTCCAGAGCACTTCCTCGCGCATGGTTTGGTCTTCGTAAACCGCTACAGAAACACCGGTAAAAGGTTTTCCCCGGAAAAATGCAGTTTCATTCTTAATGGTAAGACCTTCGAATTTGATCCGACTTTGGGCCATTCCTGTAAGAATTGTACCGCAAGTGGTCATCATCAGCAGTATCGCGTTCAGGTGCTTCATTGGTTTTCAAAATTAAGCAGTCGAATTACCTTTGCCACCACCTAAAAATCCACGTTTTGCATCTGGAATGGATCAGAAACACCTGTTTGTCCTTTCCTCAGGTTACTGAGGATGTTCCCTTCGATGAAGATGTGCTGGTGTTTCGGGTTGGTGGAAAGATTTTTGCGCTCATCAGCATGAGTGCTGCCGACGCCATAACATTGAAGGCCGACCCTGAGCTGTCGGTGCAATGGCGCAGTGAATTTCCGCAGGTGAAACCCGGCTACCACATGAACAAAATACATTGGAACACCGTTGCGCTCGACGGTTTGAGCCTGGAGTTCCTTCAACAGATGATTGCCCATTCCTACCAAATGGTATGGCAGAAATTACCTTTGAAACTACGCACACAATCATGATGACATTCAATACAACCAAAACACTGATCATCAGCGGCCTGATGGGCATGGCACTGTCCGGTTGCATGACACGTAAAGACACTTTAAAGAAACCTATGGAAAACAACAACATTGTTCCGGAAGCGTATCAGGCGTATCCCGATGGCCTGTATGCCGAGTTTAACACCGCCAAGGGCACCATTATTTGCCGCCTGGAGTTTGAAAAAGCGCCGCTCACCGTGGCCAATTTCGTGGGATTAGCAGAAGGCAAAATCAAGAATACTGCAAAGCCTGCCGGAGTTCCTTACTACGATTCCCTCACTTTTCACCGCTGCATTCCTGATTTTATGATTCAGGGCGGCGATCCGTCTGGCAACGGTTCAGGCGGTCCGGGTTACCGCTTCATCGACGAATTTCACCCCGATTTGCTGCACGACAAACCTGGTGTTCTGAGTATGGCCAATGCCGGTCCCATGACCAATGGAAGTCAGTTCTTCATTACCCACAAGGAAACGCCCTGGCTGAATTTCCGCCATTCGGTGTTTGGTCATGTTGTTTCCGGACAAGAAGTGGTGAATTCCATAACCGACGGCACTGTCTTGAATCAGGTGCGTATCATCCGGAAGGGAAGTGCTGCTGCAGCATACGACCCAACCAGGCTCGACGTTCAGTCATTCTTAAGAAGCGAAACCCGCTAAAACACTACTGGCCGTATTCGTCCAGTTCATTGCCTTCGGCATAATCGGAAGCTTCCGGCGGGCCACAATCTGACAATATGGTTTGTGGCCCGTTGGGAGGATCCAGCGGCGGACATGTAATACCCAAACTTGCGTCTGCCATTACTTTTTGCATGAAGTACGCGTAAATGGGAAGGGCAGAACTTGCGCCCTGACCGGCGGCCATGTTTCGGAACCTAATGGAAGGATCGTCGCCGCCAACCCAGCTTGCACAAACCAATTCTGTGCTTACGCCCATATACCATCCGTCGGCATTTCCCTGAGTGGTGCCTGTTTTTCCTCCCAGAGAACCCTGCAGTCCAAAACGGTAACGCAACCTCGCCGCTGTTCCGTGGTTCACCACACCTTCCAGCATTCTGTAAACCAGATATGCTTTTTCTTCACTCAAAATCTGGTCGTGTTTCTTCTCTGTAAACTCTGCCAGCACATTTCCGTTTTTATCTTCAATGCGTGTGAGGTACGTAGGCTCTATCCAAAGTCCGCGGTTTACGAATGTGGTAAAGGCACCGGCCATTTCAAAAGGCGACAAATCGTGTGTTCCCAGGCAAATGGAAGGTACTGCAGGAATCCGGCCTTTTTCAACGCCCATACGCTCCGCCATTTTGATGACGGTTTCTGGAGCTTCCGGTCCCAGGCTTTTCATGATTTGGGCTGTAATCAGGTTGTCGGAACGCGATAATCCCTGAGCCATGGTGAGCATTCCACCCGAGGTGCCGTCAGAGTTACGTGGAGTCCAGGGTTTGCCGTAACCGTAAAAGGTGGTGTATTCTCTTGGGAAGCTGGTACAAGGACTGGTTTTGTTGATGTCGATGGCCGAGGCGTACACAAACGGTTTAAACGTTGAACCGATTTGCCGCGATGACTTTTTGTTTACGTGGTCATACTGGAAAAACTTGTGGTTGATGCCACCCACCCAGGCGCGTACTTCTGCAGTGGCCGGATCGATGGCAATGAACCCGCAATGCAGGAAACGCTTGGCATACGCCATGGAATCGTAGGGACTCATCACGGTATCCAAATCGCCGCGCCAGCTGAAAACCGTCATTTTCACGGGCTTCTTCAGTTCTTTGAGGATGGCTGTTTCATCTCCATCAAATCTTTTGTTCAGCGAGGCATAACGTTCGGTGCGTTTCAGTTCCTTCTCAATATAGCCCGGAATAACCTTGTAGTTTTCGATATACCTCCAGGGCTGATCCTTTCCCCAGCCTTTATTAAAATTGGCCTGATTCTCCTTCATGTGCCTCATGGCTGCGTCCTCAGCATAGCGCTGCATCTTGCTGTTGATGGTGGTATAGATGCGCAATCCGCTTTTGTACAGGTCGTAACCATGATCTTCACACCAGGCTTCCAGGTCTTTTGCCAAAACATCTCTGAAATAAGGCGCCATACCTTCCTCACCGGCAGGTTGATAATCCAGTTTGATGGCCTGGGTTTTCAGGGAATCAAATTGCCCTTCACGGATGAAGCCGGCTTTAACCATTTGTGAAAGGACCACATTCCGTCTTTTCTGTGCCCGTTCCGGATTGCGTTTCGGATTATAAGCCGATGGTGCCTTGAGCATGCCCACCAGAACAGCGGCTTCCTGTTTGTTGAGATCGGCCGGTGTTTTATTGAAAAACTCGCTGGCAGCTGCTTTGATGCCAAAGGAATGTCCGGAGAATGGAACCGTATTGAGGTACATGGCCATGATTTCCTCCTTGGTGTACCGCCGTTCCAACTGCACGGCAATCACCCATTCCTTAAACTTCTGCAGCACCCGTGTAATTTTCATTTTGGGCTTGTCTGAAAACAGATTTTTGGCCAATTGCTGAGAAATGGTACTGGCACCACCTTCACGGCCCATAAACACAACCGCACGAAGCAAGCCTCTGAAATCGATACCTGAATGTTTGAAATAGCGAACATCTTCGGTGGCAATCAGCGCTTCACGCACGTTGGGTGAAATTTCATTAAAGCTGATATTGGTTCGGTTTTGTCTGTAATACTTACCCAGAACAACCCCGTCTTCACTCAATACTTCACTGGCCAGTGCACTGTTTGGGTTTTCCAGTTCTTTGATGTCCGGAAGGGTTCCAAACAGTCCGAAATTCACCATCACAAAGAACAGGATGAAAAAACCAACTCCTGTAAACAGAAAATTCCAGAAACGCGGGATGAGCAATCCTTGAGTCTTGGCGTTCATAAAGCTGTTTCAAATATAAGGCCGCGGAAGCTGTGCCTCATTTGAATGATTGTTCGAAGAGTTTTTGGTACGCAGCTGTTTGTCCGTTTTTCAGCAGCAGCAGGTAGTTGGTCTGGCTGATCAGGCAACAGAAATAATCGCCGTCGGCACCGGCATTCTGTTTCCATTCTGTTTGCGTGCTGGTTTGAAGCAGGTAAGAACGCAGCGCTTCTTTGTTTTCAAACCCTGTGACATTGATGAGGTATCTGTCGCCGGAAATGCTTGGTTTGCCTACTTCCAGTTTTTTCAGTGGATGGTTGCGGTTGTTGTAATCGGCCAGAGCAGCGCGCACCTTATTGGCATCGGTACCTCTTTGGAAGATGACCAGAAAGAACAAGTCATCCTTGGGATTCCAGGTAAAAACATTGTTGCTTTCGCCTGAGGATGGCGATGTTACATCGCTGCCGTTTTTCTTTTCCCAGGCAAGCACCACTTCCGAGGCCTGGGCAGCGATAGGCGTTCCGGAGTAATCAGATGTGATGGCTCGCATCAGCACGATGGCCTTATCCGTCTGTCCGGAATAGCCGGTGCACAAAGCAAAGAGATAATCAAACTGTGCCTGCAGTGAATTCCCGCTAAACCGTTTGTCGGCATTCATTTTCTCCTGCATGGCCTTCTGGTAGTTCCCGGCTTTAAACTGCTGATACATGCTTCGGTATAACTGTTCCACTTCGGCACTCTCGCTGTTTGTTTTTGAAGAAGCAACACTGCTGCTGCTGTCTTTACCGGTTTGTTGCCTGAGCACATTCAGGTAGGTGCTGTTTGGATAATCAGCCGCCAACTTTGCCTCATAAGTTGCCGCCTCCTGAATGTTTCCCGTCAGCCTGTAGCATTTCACCAGATTAAAAAGCACCTGTGGTTCCAGGGAGTGTTTTGGGAAGCGCTCCAGTAAGTTCAGATACATTTTGTTGGCCTGATTGCAATCCTGTAGTTTTTCGCGGTACACATTTCCGGCACCGAAAAACGCTTGGGCAATTTTCTCACCGGCGTCTTTCTTTGCCTTATCTGAAAAGGGTATGGCGGCGTAATACTTTTTTCGATCTGCCGGCACGTTTTCTGTAAATGCCGCATTCGCGGAATCACTGCTTGTTCCGGGATCCTGGTTGTTGCTTAAGGAAGGATCCTGATTCACACGCATATTCTTCATGCGCCAGTAGTCGCGGTTGTCGCGTTGTCCCCAGAGCCTGATGAATTCATTATAGCCTCGCGCACGCAGTGTTGCATTGTAGAAAGGGAATACGCTGGCACCGGCTCCGGGATCCTGCTGAAATCCGGGTGGCGGTTGTGGTGCCGGAACAACGGGTTGTTGCTGTTCCTTTTGTTTGCGTGCCTGTTCGGCAGCAATTAGACGGTCTATGGTGCGCTCCAGCAACTGTTTGTTAGAAGATAATTGCAGCAGGCTGTCTTGTTCGCGAATGGTTGATAAATGGCGAACCAATTCTCCAAGCATCATGCTTTTTTGGGCAATCCTGTTGTAATCAGGGCTTTCCTTGGGAATAGAAGCCACGGCGCTGTCGTAATAATAACCGGAACGTTCAAAGTCCTGCTTGTCAAAGAAGTAATCCGCCAAAGCAAGGTAGGAGGTAGCCATTTGCACTTTATTGCCTTTGTTGTTGCGCAAGGACAACTGATAGTATTCAATGGCTTTTGGGAAATTCTTATCTTTTACTTCTGTTTCGGCCAAACGGAAGTAAATCTGATCCAGGTAGTCAAAGTTCTTATCGTCTTTCAGCAATTGCTTCAGAAGGCTTCTTGCCTGTCTGAGGTTCCCGGATGTTCCGGAATTCAGGGCAAGCACCTGATTGATTTTGGCGTTGAACGCCATTTCATAAGGCGGATTCAACTTCACCACATGCGCGTAATGCTCGGCAGCCTGATTGAATTTTCCACTTCGCTGCAAAACCTGACCCAAGATGAAATACAACCTTGCCTTCCGGGTTCGGTTGTTGGTAGCATGCACCAGGCGACCCAGCGGTTCCGCTGAAGCCGCATATTTTTCCTGGCGTATGTATAAGGCAGCCGTCGCTTCATCCAGGTCGTAACGCAGTTCTTTAGGGAAATTCTTGTCGTTGCGCAGCTGACTGATCAAACTTTCTGCTTCTCCAAATTTGCCGCTCATATACAAACAGCGAAAAACCCCAATTTGGCTGGCAGCCTTCACCACCGGATCCTGGAAACGAGAAAAAACGTATTGATACAATTCCCTGGAAGCCTGGAAATCACCCCTGAGAAAATAGGATTCAGCCATGAGCATGTAGGCATCATCAACCCATTTGCTCTTTGGGTGACGGTCAACAAGATTGCTGGTTTTCTTCAGGATTTCATCCATGGCACCACCGTTGTTCCTCAGGGATGCCTCGTCGCCGTAATTGTAAATTTCAAGCACCCTGTCGAAGCGATCCGTAAAACCTTCCCTGGAGGTTTTCTCTGTGGCTCGGAGCTTTTCCCGCGCGTTGAAATAGGTGTTGTAATGCGCTATGGTATTGTGCCATTGCCGGGGAAGCCAGCTTTCACTGGTTTTACAAGATGCCAGAAACAGCAGCAGGAGAAAAATTATACCCCTTGGGGAACAATGCGACATGGATAGTGGTAAAATCCTTTAACTTCGAACGGTTTTCTTTATTGCCCCAAAGGGAAATGGATTCAAAAAAACAGAAAATACTCAAGAAATTAAAGAACAAATACCGTTTGGTACTGATTAACGATGGTTCGTTCGCGGAAGTTTTTTCCATTCGCCTTACGCCCATGAACGTGTTGATGCTTGCCAGTTCGTCTTTGCTGTTGTTCACATTTATCATTTTTTCCCTGATTGCCTACACGCCCGTGCGACAATTGGTTCCCGGTTACGGGAAGGTGAGCGACAATGCCGCCATCATTGAACTCACACAGGAAGTTGAAGAACTGACCCGACAACAAAAAGCCGGCATGGAAAAACAGGAAGCCCTGAGAATCATTATCAATGGGGGTGAAGAAATTTGGGATTCTTCCCGCATGAGGCCACCTGCTTCCAAAAAGTAATTCACAACTAATAAACATTCTTACCTATCTTTGAAATCTTCACGCGCTTATGTTCAAGAAGAATAAAGAAAACACAGAGCAGTCAACTCCGGGTTTGCTGAACATCATCGGCTCCGGAACTTCAGTAACCGGGGATTTGATTTCGGAAGGTGACATCCGAATTGACGGGAACATCAAAGGCAATATTCAGGCTAAGTCCAGGTTGGTTATTGGCGAAGCCTGTTCTGTGGAAGGAAATATTCAGGCGCGGCATGCAACCATTGCCGGAAGACTGAAAGGCAACATTATCGTAGCCGAAACATTACTGCTCAAGGCTTCTGCGCGCATTGACGGTGATATTACCACAGAAAAAATCATCATCGAAAGTGGAGCCCAATTCAATGGATTGTGCTCTATGAGCGTGGCAAAATCTGATCATGTGAAGCAAGCCACTCATGTCAAATCAGCCCAACCGTCGGCTGCAGAAGCCTGAACGTTTTCTTGATTATGCCGGGATGGCTGTTGAAATGGCCATCATCATCCTGCTTGCCGTTTATTTGGGTCGCTGGCTTGACCGAACCTATCCGCCTGTTTTCCCGCTTTACACTTTAATATGCGCACTCAGCGGGGTGATTTTTGCCCTGTACCGCTTCATTTCCAAATTGTAGCCTTAATCTTGTAGCATGAAGCGCTTGCCGTTTGTTGTGAAGATTACCATTTTGGCTTTGGTGCTGGCATCCGGTTTGGGATTATACGCCGCTTTTGCGCAGCAAACACCCGATCCTACCTGGTGGCTTTCCGTGTTATTCCTGTGGGCACTGACCCTCATTACCTACCGTCTGAATATGCGGTTTGTGAAAGATCCCAAAAACCACGTGCGTTTCCTGATGCTGAACAATTTGTTCCGCATGATGATGTCGATTGTATTTATCGTTATTGTGGTGCTGAGAAAGGGAAAACCGGACTTCTCATTTGTGGCCGTTTTTTTTATTTGTTACTTCGTGTTCACCTTTTTTGAAATTGTGGCAATCCTTCCTAACTTGCGCCCCGATTTAAAAGAAACGCCCGTTTCAGAAGATGGCCGAAAAAACTAGGGTTTCCGCAACTAAGTCTCTTTCAGATTTTATCGTCAAAACAGCATTTTGCGCTTTTTTGACCGTTTTTGTGGGTTTCAACAGCCTCATGGCTTCCGCTGAAACCGGTTCAGACAGTGCACATTCCGCGCCGAAGAAATCCTTCAATGCGGGAGAAATGATCATGCATCACATTTCTGATGCGCACGAAATCCATTTCTTTACCCTGAACGAGGGTACCGCCAATGAAAAGCATTTCAGCATTTATCTGCCCATCATCCTGAAAACGGCTTCTGGCTGGAAGGTGTTTAACAGCTCTCATTTCTACCACAACCAAAAGACGATCGACAGCAGTCATGAACATTATATGGAGCATGATGGATTTATCATGTTCCATGAACAGATTTATGAAGCAAACGCAGAAGGTGGTCTGACCCTCGACGAACACGGTCATCCGACCAATGTGAAACCCTTGGATTTATCCATTACCAAAAGCGTAGCAGGTTTATTTCTGGCAGGTGCTTTGGTTATCATCATGTTCCTGGCCGTTGCTTCTTCCTACAAGAAGCGCAGGGGCATGGCTCCCAAAGGATTGCAGTCGTTTATGGAGCCGCTTATATTGTTCATCCGCGATGAAGTTGCGGTGCCGAGTATTGGGGCGAAGAAGGCGGACAAATTCATGCCATTCCTGTTGAGTTCATTCTTTTTCATCTGGATGGCGAATATCCTTGGGCTGATTCCTTTCCTTGGAGGCTTCAACGTGATGGGTACGCTCGGTGTAACCTTGGTTCTGGCCACTGTAGTGTTCATCATTACCACCCTGAACGGAAACAAAAATTACTGGGTACACATCCTTTGGCCCCATGGCGTTCCAGTTCCGATTAAGTTCATTCTGGTTCCCATTGAAATTTTGGGAATTTTCATCAAGCCTGCGGTATTGATGATTCGTTTGACCGCGAACATCACTGCAGGGCATATCATCATCCTTTCCTTCGTAAGTTTGATCTTTATCTTTGGACAACAAAGTGCAGGTGCAGGCTATGGAGTAGGTGTAGGTTCATTATTGTTCATGGTGTTTATGAACGTGATTGAACTGCTGGTAGCCTTCCTTCAGGCGTACGTATTTACCCTGCTCGCCGCCATTTATTTTGGCAGCGCGGTAGAAGAACCTCATCATCATTAAAAAAACCAAACCATCAACTATAAAACATGGAAATGTTAACCATTCTTCTTGAAGCTGCCGGAGCAGCCGGTTGGGCCGGTATCGGAGCAGGTATTGCAGCAGTAGGCGCAGGTATCGGTATTGGCCGTATCGGCGGTTCAGCCCTCGAAAGCATCGCACGTCAGCCTGAAGCAACAGGCGACATTCGCGCCAACATGATTGTTGCCGCGGCGTTGATCGAGGGTGTAGCCCTGTTTGCAGTAATCGTTTGTCTGCTCGTTGTACTCGGTTAATGAAAATTCAGGAGCCGGTGCTTGTAACCGGCTCCTTTTCTTAACCATTGAAAAAGAAAAAACATGTTATCAGCCGGATTAGGAACCATTATATGGACATCAATAGCCTTTTTGGCTGTGGTGTTTTTGCTTGGGCGTCTTGCCTGGAAACCAATCCTGAACCTTATTAAGGAACGGGAGGAATCTATAGACGCTGCGCTGAAAAGTGCCGAAAAAGCGCGTTTGGAGATTTCTGAACTCAAGGATCAAAACGAAGTGTTGCTGGCGGAAGCCAGGCTTGAGCGCGACAAAATTTTGCGTGAAGCCCGCGACATTAAGGAGAAAATGATCAGCGATGCGAAGAAAATCGCCGATGACGAAGCACGTAAGATGATAGAGAAAGCACAGCTTGAAATCGATCGTCAGAAAGGTGCTGCCATTAACGAGCTCAAACAACAAGTTGCAGGGTTTTCCCTGGAAATTGCGGGTAAGCTTGTGGGTAAGCGCATGGAAGACAACGAGGAACAACGTGCCATCATCAACGATCATTTGAGCAAACTCGGAAAACAGGATTCATCTAGCGCTTCTTAACAACTATGTCGAACTACAGAATTGCTTCAAGATACGCCCATGCGTTGTATCTGAAAGCCGTTGAAGGTGGACATGATGAAGCTGTGGCCGGAGATATGAAAACCTTGGTATCGCTTAGCCATTCAAACCGTGAATTCAGGGCATTTCTGAACAGCCCGGTAATTCCCAAAGACGCGAAATCAAATGCCCTGCTTGCCGTATGCAAGGATTTTCACGTGAACTCTAAAGAGATTTTTCAACTCGCCCTTTCAAAAAACAGGGAAATGATGTTGCCGGAAATTGCCTCGGCTTTTTTGGCTGAATTCAACCAGCAAAAAGGAATCGTTGAGGCAACAGTAACGGCTGCAACGGAGTTGGATGCAGAAGCATTGAACACAGTAACTGCATTTGTTAAAAAACAAACCGGTGCGCAGAATGTGGAACTGATCGTGAAGAAAGATCCTTCCATCATCGGGGGTGTGATTATCCGTTTCAAAGACCGGATTTATGACACCAGCATTCACAACCAAATCAACAAACTTAAAAAAGAACTAAACATAGCATAACATGGCACAGATCAGACCAGACGAGGTTTCAGCCATTCTCAAAGAACAGATTTCGGGCTTCAGTGCCGGTACCAGTCTTGAAGAAGTAGGTACCGTACTGCAGGTAGGTGACGGCATTGCACGCATCTATGGCCTTACCAGCGTTCAAAGCGGTGAGCTCGTGGAATTTGAAAACGGTATTCGTGCCGTGGTTTTGAACTTGGAAGAAGATAATGTTGGTGCCGTATTGCTCGGCAGCAGCACTGCGGTTAAAGAAGGTGACATTGTTCGCCGTACCCGCAAAATCGCATCCGTTCCCGTTGGATTCGGTATGCTCGGACGTGTTGTAAATACGCTTGGCGAACCCGTTGACGGAAAAGGTCCGATTGAAGGTGAGTTGTACGAAATGCCGCTGGAACGCAAAGCTCCAGGCGTATTGTACCGCGAACCCGTAAAAGAGCCATTGCAAACCGGTATCAAGGCAATCGACGCCATGATTCCTATTGGCCGTGGTCAAAGGGAATTAATCATCGGTGATCGTCAGACGGGTAAAACTGCTGTGGCCATTGATACCATCATCAACCAGCGTCAGAATTTTGATGCAGGCAAGCCTGTATATTGTATCTACGTTGCCTGCGGTCAGAAAGAATCAACCGTAAAGCAGGTAGTTAAATCTTTGGAAGAACACGGCGCCATGGCCTATACTGTGGTTGTTTCTGCTCCTGCCAGCGCAGCTGCACCGCTGCAGTTCTTTGCGCCAATGTCTGGAGCTGCTGTAGGTGAATTCTTCCGCGACCAGGGCCATGCTGCACTGGTTGTTTATGATGACTTGTCCAAGCAGGCTGTAGCTTACCGCGAAGTATCGCTGTTGCTGCGTCGTCCACCAGGACGTGAAGCCTATCCCGGTGACGTGTTTTATCTGCACAGCAGGTTGCTTGAGCGTGCTTGTAAGCTCAATGCCAGCGATGAAATCACACGTGGTATGAACGATTTGCCTGAAAACCTGCGTGATAAAGTGAAAGGTGGAGGTTCTCTGACCGCACTGCCCATCATTGAAACACAGGCCGGTGACGTATCTGCATACATTCCTACCAACGTAATTTCTATTACCGACGGACAGATTTTCCTCGAGTCCAACCTGTTCAACTCAGGTGTTCGTCCTGCGATTAACGTAGGTATTTCGGTAAGCCGCGTAGGTGGTAATGCCCAAATTAAATCCATGAAAAAAGTTGCTGGTACCCTGAAACTTGATCAGGCTCAGTACCGCGAACTTGAAGCATTTGCGAAATTTGGTTCTGACCTGGACGCTGCTACAAAAGCTGTTCTCGATAAAGGTTCACGCAACGTGGAGGTACTGAAACAAGGTCAGTTTTCACCGGTATCCGTTGAAAAGCAGGTTGCCATCATCTATTGTGGTACCAACGGCTTGCTCAGAAGCATTCCGGTGAATCGTGTGCGCGAATTCGAACAACAATACCTGGAATATCTGGATGCCAAGCATCGTGATGTGCTTGACCAGATAAAGGCAGGTAAAATCGACGAGAGCATCACATCTGTGCTGGAATCAGCTTGTAAAGAAGTAGCAAAAAGTTTCGCCTAAGCTTAAAGAAGACCCATGGCCAACCTGAAGGAAATTAGAAGCCGGATATCTTCAACAATTTCTACGCAGCAGATTACCAAAGCAATGAAATTGGTTTCTGCTACCAAGCTGCGCCGCGCAACGGATGGCATTATCCGCATGCGTCCCTATGCAGCCAAATTGAAGGAGGTGATGGCCAATTTGGAAGATTCTGTTGAGGATGAAACACTGGCAAGGTATTTTTCCGGTAATGCTGCCGAGAAAGTATTGCTGGTAGTTATTTCCAGTGACCGTGGTTTGTGCGGGGCGTTTAATACCAACGTTATCCGCCGCACCCGATACCTCATTGAAGGCAAGTATCAGGCGCAATATCAGGCTGGCAATGTAACCATGCTTCCCATCGGGAAAAAAGCTTTCGAGTTTTTCCGCCGACACAAATTCCAGTTCCAAATGGATTTTATGGGAACCTTTGGCAATCTGAGTGCCGCTTCAGTTTTTGCAGCCGGCGACTGGATTCTTGAAGCCTATATGAGCGGTAAATACGATCGCGTGGAACTGGTGTACAATCAGTTCAAAAACGCTGCTACCCAGATACTTACCAATGAGGTGTTCCTGCCTGTAGAAATGAACCAATCTTCCGGGAAAAAGAAAAACGATTACATCTTCGAACCCGGAAAAGTAGCCATCCTTCAGGAACTCATTCCAAGGAGTCTGAAAACCCAGCTTTACCGTGCTGTTCTTGACTCACATGCTTCCGAGCATGGAGCGCGAATGGTTGCCATGGATAAAGCGACCGACAATGCCGGAGAATTGCTGCGCAGCCTCCGATTGGCCTACAACCAGGCACGTCAGGCAGCCATTACCCGTGAAATCTCTGAAATTGTTGGTGGTGCAGCAGCACTGCAGGGATAATTCCTCGTTTAACTGAATCATTTACAAGGGCGAAGCATTAGTTTCGCCCTTGTCTTTTTATGGGAGTTTCTAAAAAAATTAAGAAAGAGAAGGGAGCAGGTAAAAGCACTTCAGAAACATCCTTGGCGGTAAAATCCGTCATCTGGCTGTACGAAAAACCCTCTGATTTGGGCCTGGCCGGATTTGATGAAGAACTTCTGCTTTTGCTTGAGCACAGACTGGAACAAAAGAAGTATAGCTTTCATACCCAAACCGCAAGCAGCGTTTTTTGGTTCGAATGCACCGCTGTGTTGAAAGATTCAGCCGAATATGAGCGCTTGCGGAAATGTGGAGCTGACGTATTTGCAGCAGCCCAGAAATCGGCAGTTGGCCCTGTTCGTTTGGTTGATGCGCAGCAAAATGCAGCACATACCGAAGCCTTCATGGAAGGATTTATACTGGCTTCCTACCGCTTTGACAGATTCAAAACTACACAGACAGCTTCCATACAACCTGAAATTACTGAAGTGGTTTCCGACTGTTTCGGTAAGCATGAAGCGAACGCTTTAAAGCGTATCACAGAAGCTGTATTTGCCGCAAGGGATTTGGTCAATCTGCCATCCAACCATCAAACAGCGAAACAATTGGGCGAGGCAATCACCGAAATGGGCAACCAATTTGGCTTTTCTGTGGATGTTTGGAACATGTCGCGGATACGCGCTCAGAAGTTCGGTGGTTTGCTGGCCGTCAATAAAGGAAGCAAACAAGAACCCGCCTTTGTGGTAATGGAATACAAACCTGAAAAACCGGTCAACAAGCGGCCGGTAGTTCTGGTAGGCAAGGGCGTTGTTTTTGATACCGGTGGACTGAGTTTGAAACCAACGCCACAAAGCATGGATTATATGAAATGCGACATGGCCGGAGCCGCCGTTGTTGCCGGAGTATTTCAGGCCGTGGCTGCTTTGAAACTACCCATACATCTGATTGGACTGATTCCTGCCACCGATAATCGCCCCGGAGAAGAAGCCATTTGCCCGGGAGACATCATCGATACGCATAAAGGATTAACGGTGGAAGTGCTGAATACAGATGCTGAAGGCCGCTTGATTTTGGCAGATGCGTTGAGCTATGCCCAAAAATACAAACCTGAACTGGTGCTGGATTTTGCCACATTAACCGGAGCCGCTGCCCGTGCTTTGGGAACTTACGGAAGTGCCATGATGGGTAATGCAGGTGAGCCGGTAAAAGCGTCGCTCAAGGCAGCAGGCGAACAGGTTTATGAGCGTTTG
Source organism: Bacteroidia bacterium (assembly GCA_044360435.1). Lineage (GTDB taxonomy): Bacteria > Bacteroidota > Bacteroidia > NS11-12g > UBA955 > REEB481. Next base: position 9,948 of record JBIKKI010000005.1, on the reverse strand, counting down.
GCGGAGTTGCCCCTTTGGGAAGAATATGCAGAAGAAATGAAAGGCGACATCAGCGACCTGAAGAACTTGGGTAAGGCTGAAGGTGGTGCGCAAACTGCAGCAATGTTTTTGCGTAACTTCACCGATTATCCCTGGTTGCATTTAGACATTGCAGGCACAGCGTTCGCCCACCAGCAAAATGGATACATCACCAGGGGCGGAACTGGAGTTGGGGTACGTTTGGTCGTTTCTTTCTTAAAAAACAGAATAAAAAATGGAGCATAAATACATGCGTATAGGGATTACCCAAGGTGATCCAAATGGTATTGGGCTTGAATTGATTCAGTTGGCCTGTGCGCAGGAATCCATCATGCGACATATTATTCCCGTATTGTACGCATCGCCCAGGAGTTATGTTTATTACAAGAAGCTGAATGCCGGTGCTGAAATACAGGCACCGCTATACACTTTGGTAAATAAGGTTGAAGAAGCTCAACCAGGGCGATTGAATTTGGTGGTGAGCAGCGAAAAGCAAATTGAAATTGAACCTGGAAAACCGTCGTTGGACGCTGGTGCAGAAGCCTTGTCTTCATTGAAAGCCTGCGTGGCCGATGCCGTTGCCGGTAAACTGGACGCCATAGTTACAGCGCCTTTAGATAAATCGACTGTCGCAGCGCATGAGCCTGGTTTTACGGGTCATACCGGTTTTATCGCCAGCGCTTTTGGGGTGGAACAATACGCCATGATGCTGGTTTCTGAAGACCTGCGGGTTGCTTTGGCCACAGAACATGTACCTATTGCCCAGGTGAGCAGTAAAATCACCAAAGCAGGTTTATTGGCACAGATCAAGTTGATCCACGCTTCACTGAAAAGGGATTTTGGAATCCTCAGACCCAGAGTAGCCGTTTTGGGATTAAATCCGCATGCTGGCGATTCAGGTTTGCTGGGAAAAGAAGAAACAGAAGTGATCAAGCCTGCCGTTGAAGAAGCCCTGGCTCAAGACATGCTGGTTTACGGACCTTACCCCGCGGATGCTTTTTTCGGATCCGGAAACCAACGCAATTTCGATGTCATCTTGGCCATGTATCACGATCAGGGGCTCATTCCGTTCAAGGCAGAAGCGTTTTATGACGGGGTGAATTTTACCGCCGGCTTGCCTGTGGTGCGCACTTCGCCGGATCATGGAACGGCTTATGACCTTGCAGGTAAAGGTTTGGCCTCGCCGGCTTCATTCATTCAGGCCATACTGGATGCCATGCGCATAGTGCGCAACCGTCAGGAATATGACTTGGGAAAGGCAACATTTCTGCCATTTGCGGAGATGAAACGAGAGCGTTTCCGTATTGACTTCTAAGCTTCTGGCATATTTTGGGTAAATACTCGGGAAAATCGTATTTTCGCGCTTCGTTTTGAAAAACGAAAACAGGTTGGATGAATTTGAAATTGCGTTCGTCAAGCTTAAAGACGGCGTGTATGACTATTCATATCAGCTGGATTCTACGTTCTTTCAGGAGTTTGACTATCAGACCGTCGGCAGTTGTGACATCAGGGCAACCCTTAAAATGGAAAAAAAGGGGCACCTGTATCAGTTGCACTTATCCATAGATGGCAGCTTGGCTGTTGCCTGCGATCGCTGTTTGGAACCGCTTCCTTTCCCTGTGCAGGGCGAAAGAAATGTTTTGGTGAAGCAGCAGGTGCTGGGCGCGCGCATGACACCGGGTTTAATAGAAGAAGATGACGACCTTTTGCTCATAGGTCATAATGAAATTGCCTTCAACGTGGCATCACTTTTTTATGATCTCTGTATTTTGTCGTTACCGCTGGTGAAGAATTGCGATGAATTGCCGGTAAAACCCTGTAATAACGAAATGCTCGAGAAGCTGGATGCACTTTCCGGCGGCTCAGGCGAAGAAACGGAACGAGACCCACGTTGGGAGAAATTAAAAGAACTACTAAAAGAGAAAAAATAAATGGCACACCCGAAGCGAAAAATTTCGAAAACACGCCGTGACAAAAGACGTACACACGACAAGTTGGAAACCCGTCCTATGATTGCCGATCCCGTTACCGGAGACGTATCCCTGTTTCACAGGGTTAACCCACTCACCGGCACCTATCGCGGTGTGAAGGTGATGAAAGGCCGCAACGATTAATCCTGCCGATGAGGATTGGTATTGATGCCATGGGAGGAGATTACGCTCCTCTTGAAGCCATCAAAGGCTGTGCAGATGCTGCACGTAAATATCCTCATCTGAGTTTGGTGTTGTTCGGTGATCAACACCAAATTGAGCCTCTGTGGCGTGAATTCGGCTTCGAAGATCCTCGGGTAAGCTGGGTTCATTGCGCCTCCGTGATTGGCATGGGCGAACACGCTGTTAAGGCCATCACGGCGAAAAAAGACAGCAGTATTGTCGTTGGATTATCCCATCTTGCCGCAGGGCAAATTGATGCTTTCATGGGCGCCGGAAATACCGGAGCCATGTTTGCCGGTGCCTTGTTTACGGTAAAACCCATTGAAGGCGTTCAAAGGCCCTGCCTTACCTCAATTGTACCCAAAGAATCGGGAAAACACGGCGTGATGCTCGACGTTGGCGCCAATGCCGATTGCAAGCCTGAAATGCTCAACCAGTTTGCCATTCTTGGTTCGCTTTACAGCCAGCTGGTGTATCAGGTTGATGCACCTAAAGTTGGACTCATGAGCATTGGGGAAGAAGAGGAAAAGGGAAATGCGCTTACCCTCGCTACACATGCACTGCTCAAAGAGAATAAAGCCATTCACTTTGTGGGAAATGTAGAGGGAAGGGATTTATTCAGCGAACATACAGACGTGATCGTTTGCGATGGTTTTACCGGCAACGTCATCGTTAAGGTATGCGAAGGATTTTATTACCGTCTTGCAAAACGCGGGGTGCAGGATGATTATTTGGACCAGTTCAACTTTCGCCATTATGGAGGTACTCCAGTACTTGGAGTGAATAAACCTGTAGTTATTGGTCATGGCATCTCCAAAGCAGATAGTTTCGTGAAGATGGTAGAACTGTGTGAGGAAATCATTAAAACAGATTTGGTTGGGAATATTCGTAGTTCCTTTCAGTTAATCAATTCAGGAAATACAGGGCATGAATAAAATCAGGGCGGCAATTACCGCAGTAGGGGGCTACGTTCCGGAAACCATTCTCAGCAATAAAGACCTAGAAAAACTGGTAGATACCACCGATGAGTGGATCATCACCAGAACTGGTATCCGGGAACGCAGAATTCTCAAAGAGCCTGGAAAAGCAACCAGCGATATGGCTGTGATGGCCGTCCGTGAAATGCTTGACAAAAGGGGCATTACACCTGATGATATTGATTTGTTGATTGTGTGCAGTGTAACTCCGGATCTTATTTTTCCTGCAACAGCAAATCTGGTGGCCCATAAGCTGGGCACCACCAAACCCTGGGGTTTTGACCTTGCCGCGGCCTGCTCCAGTTTCTTATACGGTTTGCAGGTGGGAACGCAGTTTATCCAAAATGGAACCCATCAGCGTGTTGTTGTGGTTGGTGCTGATAAGATGAGTGCCATCATCGACTATACCGACAGGAATACGTGCATCATTTTTGGAGATGGTGCTGGTTGTGTGCTCCTGGAACCTACGGAGGAAGACAATGGCATCATGGATGCCATTTTGCGCAGCGACGGAGCCGGAGCTGAATTCCTCCATCAGAAAGCCGGCGGCAGTTTGAAACCGCCAACCCATGAAACCATTGATGCCCGAGAGCATTTTGTATATCAGGAGGGCAAAACGGTATTCAAATTTGCTACATCCAATATGGCCGATGTTTCCAAGCGAATTATGGATCGCAATGGCCTTACTGCAGCTGATGTAGATTGGTTGGTTCCGCATCAGGCCAACAAAAGAATCATCGATTATACCGCTGAAATCATGGGCTTGCCTGAAGAAAAAGTGCTCATGAACATTGAACGTTATGGAAATACCACATCCGGTACATTGCCGTTGTTGCTGTGGGATTACGAACGTCAATTGAAAAAAGGCGATAATTTAATTTTAGCCACCTTCGGTGGTGGATTTACCTGGGGAAGTATGTACGTCCGTTGGGCGTATGATACCCAGTGATGCTTGGCATCAACGGCCCCATTGCTGCATTTCCTGAATACCTTCCATTAAGTTCAGTTGCTCCGGATCTTTAATGTTCCTCAGGCTTCGTTCATCTTTGTTTATGAGCAAATTCATCCCACAGCGGAAGGTGAAGTTGCGGTATTGGTCGGGCATCATCAGGCCTAGTACCTGCTCTGTAGAGGCGTACCATTGCAACTTTCCAATCTGTACAGTGGCCCCAAATCCGGGGTTCAGCCAAGTTTTGTTGAATGAAGTATTGTGTGCCATCAGGTAGAGCCAGTAAACGGGTTGCCACCTGATGCCTGTGTGAACTGCCGGGTTTACTGCCTGATTCATAAAGTCGCAATAAACCAATCCATTCACGGCAAAACGCTGATGCACCTGATATTGAATTCCTCCCAGAAACTGCGCTGCCAGCGCTTTGCTGAAGCTGGCCCTGATGGTGTCCAGACCCAAATTCATATTGATGCTGTCCCTGATTTTCAGAAGGTAGGCATTTAAATCATCTTCCGTGGCAGAAATTGGAAGACCTTCAAAGGTGAAAGACGCATTGGGCTTAAGGCTTTTCAAACGCACGGCATTGGTTTTCCAGTTGATAAAGCCGAAGTCGAGTAATGAAGCTGAAAGACTTAATCTGGGATGTTCATGCCAAATAATGCCAATATCCAGAGCCATTCCAGGGTTTTTTGAATTTCTGAACAGGCTCGCGGCCTGAATTTTCTCATTGGAACCGGTGGCGGAAAATGCAGTACTCGCAGCCCGGATATTGATGTTCGAGGTTGCCGTCCACGAATACATGTCGGTACCCGTATTTAAATTCAATTGCATCCGCGAAGCATCCAACATCGAGAATCCTTTTAGAAACTTGAGCCTGGTTCCCAAGAACAGTTGTTCGTTGATTTGCCGCGAATAGCCCAGGCCAAATTCCCGATAATGCGTGGCACTTAATGAAAACTTGAGGTTAAAGGTAGAACCGAGGTTGTTGCCGCCATTTCCATTTACGATCAGGTCGAACAGGTCTTTAGGATATTTCAGGCGCAACAGGGCGCGTTCCCCCACGTGGAAAGTAAACTGGTTGGGGCCTTTTCTGATGGATGCATACAGCCATTGCTGGTTTACTTTGGCGGTAATCAGGTTCTGGCTGCGCAGCAGGGCAACGGCTTTATTCAGGTTTAAAATGGCTGAATCCGGCCCGTTTTCCACGCTGCCCAAAACATCGCGAAGGGTAAAACTGCTGTTGAAATAGTGGAATTCCGTGGCGCTGAATCCTGGAATGCCGAGCACTGTTCCGGCCTTATTTCGCGATGCAGGATTCAACAGGTTTTGTTGTGGCACCTGCGCCGCATGATACAGCCCGAATGCTTCCTGGCCCACAACAGGAAAGAAGGAGCTGAACCATAAGCAGAAAGCAGCAAGCAGGCGGCAATTCATATTCCTTTAAAACTTCCGCTGCAGGTTTAAGCTGGATTGAATGCCTAATTTGATGAACAACTGTTGCCCTTTGATGATTTTACTCAAGCCTAAAGGCTTTCCCAAATAGTTTCCGGTATTGGCCACAGCTTTGATGTGTATCCTTTTTGCCTGAATAAATCGTTGCAGCCCTGTTTGATCCAAGCGCACATCCAGCAGTTGTTCCTTGTCCTGAACTGTATTTCCCAGAGAATCTGTATAGGCAGAAGGGAAGAGCTCTTGAATAGGTTTGATCAAGGAGTCCAGGATGTTGTTTTGTGCGTCGAGCAGGTAGGCCTGAAGTTGCAGCGATAAAGGAATCTGGTTCTTAATCTGAAAACGCAGGTTGATCCATTCAGCTTTCGCTAGTTCTTGTTTCCATGCATCTTTGATGTCGGTGGCTCCGGTGAGTATGATTTCATCAGAAGCCACATACAAGGGTAATTCCAGCGAAACGCTGAAAGTGCACATACTTTCTGCCCATACGGTTTGCTTCACGCTTCCGGAGCCTGATTTGACCAAAATGGCCTCATTCCAAAACAAGTAATGTGGCTGCGCATCCACCAGGTTTGAAATGTTTGAATTTGCAGCATTCAGGTAGATGGAATCTGTATGTGCAGAAAGGGTTTGGTTGTTCAGATTTGCGCCGGGAACCTGATAGCTGGGTGCAAATCCGCTGATCAGCTGTCTGCTTCCATCGCCAAAAATGAACCCAAGGCTGTTCACATTCAACTGGAGTGGAAGTGCGTAGGTGTTTTGCCACTTCAGCTTCAAACGTGCATCCCTGAATTTGGTTCCGCGGGAAAGAAAATCGGATGACAGCAAGCCCAGCCTAAGGTCATCGGTTTTTGATAGGATGTTCTTCTCACTAAAGAGGCCATGAGCACGCGTCCAGGTGAAATCGTTGGCAATGATGTTGAGGTTCAGCGGGTCTGTTCCATTGATGGCACCGCCACTGGTCTTGTTGTATACCGCGCGTATGCGTACCCTGAACTGATTGTTCCCTTTTGGACCGCGTGTTAAGTCGGCAAGCAATCCGGCCAGGTTGATTTCCAATCCGCCTTTGGTTCCAGGGCCCTTCCATGGCACTTCTAAGGTTTTGCTGAGCAATCCTTCCGTTTTGGTTCCAAGAATGAGGATGGTGATGGACAATTGGTGCTGGATGAAATTTTCCACTTCCACCCGGAGTTTTCCGGATTTAAACTGAATGGAATCAATAAAAGCGCCACCATGATTCCAGTCGATAATCTGGTCGCGTTCCATCACCACAGATCCACCTTCAAGCAATTGCTGTTCTCCGGCATTCAGACGGTAGGCAAACGAATTGTTGATGGATGTTGGTTTGTAATAATCCTGACCTTTAATGGAGAATGAGTTCTTTGCATAAGTAACATACATCTGTCCATCAGGATACGAACCGATGCTGCTGAATTCATCGGTGAATTGCAGGGCGTCTTCCGGTGCCAGTGCGGCATTGATCAACGGCAGGGCATAGGTTCCATTCCATGAAACACCCTTCAGTGAAGTGAGTTGATCCACCGAGTCCTTCATGCATGCCGAAAAAAAGCTTACGGCAAAACCAATAACTAAATACCTTCCTTTATTCAATGGATGCGCAAATCGCAAATAAAAGCAAGATTTATTGCTTCTTCAGCAAGGGCGCATTGAATTCAGGGAATCAAAAGTTGGGACGTCCCAGAAGAAGGATGTAGGCGAGCATCGCCAAGAGGCCCAGGTTGCGAAGCAGATTCACCATGAAATAGGTGCGTATATACGCTGTGGGATATCCGTGTTGTTTGAGTTTACGCACGCTTACCCATACAATGCCCAAGGTGATGCTGATCAAGGCAATGAAGTAAATCAGGGTAATGGCTTCTTGATTATGTGATCCTTTTTGTGACAGGTAAAGAAATGCTACGATAACGGCACTCAGAAGCAACAGGGTGTAAATGCGGACGCTGCCAAACAGCTTGAACAGCTGCGCTTTCTGTTCTGTACTCAGCAGTTCTGAAGCACTGCGCATTTTAATGGCGGTGAAAATGTTGATACCCAGGAATAAGGCAATGATTCCCAGCAGCCAGTTGTCTAAAAACATGATTCAAAATAACGGCGGCACCGTCAATAAACAAAAGAGGGGCGCAAGACCCCTCTTTTGTTGTTTTATGCTTAGGTTCAAATATCCAGTTTGCTGAGCGCATCCGGCTGAGTGCCGGCATCCGGATCATAGGTTTTCCCGAACCATCCAAACACTTTTTGCTTCATGCGTTCATTCAGTAAATACATCGCAGGAACAAGGATCAGGGTGAGGAAGGTGGCGAAGCTGAGACCGAAAATCATGGTCCAGCTCAACGGACCCCAAAAGGCAACACTGTCTCCACCCATGAAAATATGCGGATTCAGTTCAGTGAACAGTCGGGCAAAGTCGATGTTCAAACCAACGGCCAGAGGAATCAGACCGAGGATGGTTGCGGAAGCCGTAAGCAGTACCGGAGTCATACGGGTGCGGCCGGCCTCAATGATGGCATCCTTAAGCGGAACGCCATGGCTGCGCAGCAATTCCGTGAATTCCACCAGCAAGATTCCATTCCGCACCACAATTCCCGCCAATGCTACAATGCCCACACCGGTCATAACTATGGAAATGCTCATGTCGAAAATACTCAAGCCCAGCAATACGCCGATGATGGAGAAGATGATTTCTGAAAGAATGAGAATGGGTTTGCTGATGCTGTTGAACTGGGTCACCAGAATCAGCAGGATGATGGCCAGAGAAATGCCCATGGCCGTTCCCAGGAACGACTGTGTTTCAGCCTGCTGTTCCTGTTCACCGGTCAAGGCCACTTCAATGCCTGCAGGTACACTGAATTCCTTCACTGCAGCATTGATTTGTGGAATAACTTCACTCGGACTGTAGCCACTCAGCAGATTAGAACCCAATACAATTACTCGTTTTTGGTTGATGCGGTTGATGCCGCCAAAAGTGTTGGTATAAGAAACATCTGCCACTGCCGACAATGGAACCTGACGGAACATCCCGCCCATGTTCATGTCGCGGTAGCCAATCTTCATATTCATCAACGCATTTACGTCGTTCCGCTGATCGGATTTAATGCGAACCTGAATCGGATAATCGTCGTTGTTGTCGCGGAATTTGCTGGCCTCGGCACCGTAGATGCTGTTGCGCAGTGCCATTCCAATCTGTCCGGTGCTGATGCCCTGACGGTTGGCGCGCTCGCGGTCAATATTGACCACAATTTCCGGCTTGCTGGATACGAAGTCTGATTTTAACTCTTCGATGCCGGCAATTTTCTTATCCTCGATAAATCGTTTCAGGCCACTTGCGGTGCGCACCAATTCATCAAAGGCATCGCCTCTGATTTCGATGTTGATGGGCTTTCCGGTTGGTGGGCCGGCGCGTTCCTGTTCTACGGAAATCTCAGTTCCGGCAATGCCTTTCAGCGATTTCCGGATCTTTTCAAGATACGCTGAAGTGCTTTCGCCATTGCGCTTGCTGAATTCCACGAAGGCGATGGTCACCTTTGACCGATGCGAAGCAACGGTTCGGTCGCCACTTTGAGGATCGTTGGCGCCCACGGCCACGTTGCTGATGACGCTTTCAACAATCGGGTTGTTGTTACCAAGGGTATTGTACACCCTTTGTTCCACAATTTTGGTGATGCTGTCTGTATAAGCGGGCGTGCTTCCTACCGGAACGTTCAGGTACACATACACGAAGTTGGGTTCCGAAACAGGGAAGAAGACCACATTGGGTTTTCTGATGGCGGTAAGTACGATGGAGAAGAAAAACAGTCCGACGGTAAGTAGCAGCAACCAAACAGGCCGGCTGCCTTTCAGACACCAGGTGAGCAAGCGCTCAAATTTGTGCTGAAAGTTGGGCCATGAGCGCTCCTGGAAGTTACGGATAACACGTTCCAGCCAGAAATGATGCAGGGCGAATATGCCGTACATCAACACTACGAAGTTGCCTACCCCAAAGCCGGTACTGCCAAAAAATCCACTTCCCGCTGCACTGGCGTATGCTAAGATTGCGATGGCCAGAGCGATGATGCTCACAGTTCTGAATGTACGTTTCTTGCCGGCCTTGTCTGCATCGGCATGGTGTGGCTTCATGAACTGAACGGCAAATACCGGGTTGATGATATAGGCCACCAGCAACGATGCCAATAATGTGATGATCAAAGTTACCGGCAGGAAGTACATAAACTTCCCGATGATGCCTTGCCAGAAGGCAAGGGGTACGAACGGCGCCAGGGTGGTCATGGTTCCGCTGAATACAGGCAGGAACACTTCACCGGCTGCTTTTTTGGCGGCATCGACAATGGGCATTTTGCCATTTGCGAAGATGCGGTGGGTGTTTTCAATCACCACGATGGCATCG
>JBIKKI010000063.1:0-12651 GCA_044360435.1 Bacteroidia bacterium | reverse complement strand
GAACGGCTGCCTGAAGTTTGAATGCATTGTACGTAGGCTTCCTCTGTTCCCGGATACAGGGCCGCTTCGTATTGAATCGCCTCCTGATCCAGACCAAGTTCAACAGCCAGGCGGCGGGCTGTTTGCGCTGCGCGAAAAGCCGGACTGGAAATGATGCAGTCCGGAACACGTTGCTCCTGAATCAACACTTTGGCGAGTGCCGCAACGTCCCGCTTGCCTTTTCGCGTGAGCGGCCGTTCAAAATCGTGGTCGTAATCCCAGGGCTCATCGGCCTTCCCGTGCCGCACCAGGAATAAGGTACTTGGTTCAGGCATACGGCTGTTTCCAAAGTTTGCGGGCAGCCCAGAGCCATCCTGCAATCATTAAAACACCGCCAATGGGCGTAACCGCGCCCAGCCAGCTGCTGCGGAAAGGCAAATGTCCGTTCAGGGCAACCGGAAAAAGCGTCAGCGCAAACACAAGCACACCAATCAGGATCAGCCGTGCGGGTTGCTTCATGTCGGGCACAAACGCCAGCAAACCCAATCCCAAGGCGTTCCAAAACAGGTAGCGCACCGCAATATCCCAAACCTCCAGGCCACGCGGTGCAACCTTTAAAGTTTCCCTCAGAAAATGAGCCCCAAAAGCGCCTGTGGCGATGGAACATGCCATCAGCACACAGGCCAGGGCCAGTTGTTTCTTATTCATGCGCACAAAGAAGCATCAGTCGTCAAGCGCCTGTTCAATCAAGGTGCGCAGGTACAAACGGTGGGCATTGGTTTCTGCATCACCTCCGGCAACTTTCATTTTTGTGGCAATATCATTCAGCGCGGCCAACGCGGCAGCTTTCGATGGTTGATCATACTCACTCTTCTCGTTCAGACCACTGATACGGATGAGTCGTTCGGTGACGCTTACCTGCAATACCTGCCTGAACGTATTGGTTTTGGCGCCCGCGCCCCAATCGGCAGCAAAACAAGCCTGCACCAGGTCGTTAACCATTTCGTTTACACTGTATGTATTGCCATAAAGCCTGCTGTCGCTGAGGCGCAGCATCACCTCGGGATGCATGAGGTGGCTCAATACACCCAACTGCATCTGCCGAACCCTGTTGTGCATTTTCGGATCTTCGGTGCTGGAAAAGAAGTTGAAACCCCGGCGCTGTGGCTGCAAATAGGGAATCAGCGCAGCATCCACCTTCATGGCATCGGGTGCAAAAGCATAATCCTTTAATGCCGCCATGGCGCGCTTCTGGTCGGCATATGCTACCGGAGTGTATGGCTGTTTTGCCGATCCCGGACCTGCACGCTCAACATACACACCACCAATGTATCTGGAAATAATACCCATTGAGGTGCTGTACTCTCCGGAAATCACCGCAAAAGCATCCCGCAGTTCTTCATAGCTGCTGCCATTGCTGTATCTGGCCTTCAGGCCATCCAACATTCCCTGAACCTGCTTGGTGCGTTCCACAGCATAGGTGATGGCATCGCTGCTCAGGTCGTTGACCATGACACGAGGGTCGATGGCTTTACCCGGATTTCGCATGTCATCGGCATCGTTGCCGAAGGTGAGCGCAGGTTCGCTGCTGCGTGCAAGTAACTGTTCTAAACGTTTCTGTTCGGCGGCTTCATCATCCAGCGCCGTGCTGTAACCAAATTCGATGGCCCAGAGGTCGTAAGGTCCGGGACGGGTTTGACAGTAGTCCAGTCCGCCCGCACCGAGGTTATTCAGGTTGATGGCAGGATAATCCATCACCGATCCAATCAGGTCGGCATGGGTTCCGGCTTTCGCCTTCAGCTGTTCAGGGCTGAGCAGCTGTGAAGCCTTCATATTGTGCATGAGGCCAAGGGTATGGCCCATTTCGTGGAGGATGAGGTAGTACAAACTTTGGGTGAGCAGCTTGCTGAGGGCAGCTTCATCTTGTGGCGCGGCAGCTTCCAGCGCGTGTTTGCCCAGCATGGTTTGCATGTGCAGCATATCGGCGGCATAGCAGGATGCATGCGCGTCGTGTTCATGCAGTTCCAATCCGGTGGGCACGCCAAACAGCTTTTCCCGCACCAGACGGTTGGTTACAAACACATATTCCAGCATGATGTCGGCACCCAGGATTTCTCCGGTGCGTGGGTTGACAAAGCTCGGACCGTAGCCACCGAATGGAGGATTGGGCGAAGAGGTCCAGCGCAACACATTGTAGCGGATATCCCCGGCATCCCAGGTGGCATCATCGGGTTGGATGTTTACTTGTACGGCGTTTTTGAATCCAATGCGTTCAAAAGCCAGGTTCCATTGTAAAGCAGCCTGACGGATGGTTTCGCGGTATTCCAGCGGGGTGGTGTTTTCAATCCACCAGACAATAGGTTTCACAGGTTCACTCAGCGCTGCAGCGGGATCTTTCTTCACCAGGTTCCAGCGGTGGATAAGGTCGCGGTAGTTTACCGCCTCTTCGCTGGTCATATCGTTCACAGCTTCGTTGAAATAGCCCACACGCGGATCGTCAAAGCGGGGTTTGAAATCGTTTTCCGGCATGGCAATCAGGCTGTGTTGCAGCAGCACGGAAACCGCACGGCTGTCTGTTACTTCTTCCCCACCGCTGCCGCTGGCAAACGGACTTTCATACACATATTGCACCACCAAATCCGTATTCTCCGGATAGTTGCGCACCTGATCGTATTTGGTTTTTCCCTTGGCAAGATTTCCCAATGCAAACGTACCGGGAGGTGTGCCGGGACGTGGCGATGGCTTTACCTGATGCAGTTTCTCACTCAGAAACAATTCATCGGCATCAATCAGGTATTCACCTTTAGACTCATCGGCGGCAGCGATTTTTTCACTGGCAAGCAAGGCATGGCTGATGTTGGCTTGTGCACTGCGGCTTAACGGATTTTGGGGGTTGAAGTAGAAGCCGGTATTCTGGGCTTCAAATTCGATGCTTTCGAAGTACTTTCGCACCCTGATAACCTGACTTCCACGGTACTGACCGCGGTGATGGCCGGCAGCCAAAGCACCGTTTTCTGTATAGGTGAAATGAATGAACTCCCGGTTCAGGTGTTCTTTGCGGATGAGCATGTACAGCTTTCCGTTGGTGCTGTCGCGGAACAAGGTGAACAGGCCATCCATGCGCATACAATTCTTGGTTTTTGCAGCGATGGTTGCCTTTTCGGTTTTGGGCTTTTCAGGAGCAACGGGGGCAGCTGGTGCTGCATTTTTTCCCTTGCGCTGGGCGGCTGCTGATGCAGGAAAGAGCAACGCAGCGGAACAGAGGAACAATATGTGTCTGGTCATGAAACTTTAACCCTCAAGTTTAAAGCAAATGGCATGAAAACCCTGCATCCTTCAGTTATGATTAGCCTGAAGCCAGATGACCGGAACTGAATAGGTACATAACCCAAGTCTCGCGCAGCGTTCAGGCTCCGGGACTGCTTAATGTTGGCATCTGTATTCCATGAATGGTGCAAACAAAACAGCTGCAAGGAACCGCTTTTCAGCAGACTTACCGAAGATATGGTGATGGTTTTGTAGTGGAAGCTATTCGGAATTATTTAATAATTAGTTGTGGATGTTCATCCGTTCAAAATGATTTTCATTACAATCACAAAGCCATATAAAACAACAATCAATACTGCGAAATACTTCATGATAAAGGGCCTTTGGGTATAGACTTTATTGTCGTCTTGATGATTGACTACAGTGTTGGGTTTTGGAAACAATGTGCACCAATAGTACAAAGCACACAGCATCAGAAAAGTAGCTGCATCACTGAAAATATCCATCCAGAATCTATTCATACTTGATTTTACGGCTGTCTTGAAACAACCATTATATCACTTAGCAATAGTCGAAATAATAACACTAAAATAGAGCGTCAATGGTAAAAAAACACATGAGGATATTCGAAGTAGAAATCTTTAAGCCTATGGATAAAGGTAAATAGACTTCTTGTGAATTTAAAACACAACATAAATATCAGGCGAATAGATGCAGTATTTTAGTGCTTCGGACAGCCTTAAATGCCGTTTCCTGAATCCTGTCAGTATCATGAGGCTGGAATCACGTAATTCGAATACGCATGTGCTATTCCTACGCCACCAACTTCAACAAAGCAAAACTGAAAGATCGGCTGAACCTGGAGCAGGTTCCGACGGCGGGCATGCATTATTTCGTCAGTGCCTTTAATCGTCCGCTTTTGCCGGTGATCACCGGGGAACATAGCGAGCGGATCGAGCTGATGCACTGGGGTTTAGTTCCCTCTTGGGTAAAAAACCGGAAACAGGCAGAGGAACTGTCGGTACGTGCCTTTAATGCCCGTGGGGAAACGCTTGCGGAAAAACCCATGTTTCGCGAAGCGTTCAAGCAACACCGCTGCCTGGTTCCTGCAGCGGGCTTCTACGAATGGCGCGAACAGGACGGCCACAAATACCCGTTTTTCATCAAAATTGCTGAAGATGAGGTGATGATCTTCGGCGGACTTTGGGCTGAATGGGTGGACCCGGAAACCGGTGAACTGATGCACAGCTTCAGCATCGTAACCAGTGCAGCGAATGATTTGCTGACATACATCCACAACGGGAAGCTGCGCATGCCGTTGATTCTAGACAAAAAGCATGAAGATGCATGGTTACACGGCAATACGGAGCAGGCTTCTTCTTGCATCAGGCCATACCTCGGGCAGGACCTTGAAGCCTTTCCCGTTTCAAAGCTGGCTTCCATGGCGCGCATGAACCGCGATGTTCCGGAAGTGCAGGAGCCCTGTTCCTACGACGTGCTGCACCTTCCCTGGAAGTGATATCGTTCCCTAAATCAGGGAATCACGACGCTGCGGCTGCTCACCGCACTCATGCAGAAAAAGCCGTTGGCCTTCACCGATGATTTGGGGTTCAGGTTGAACACATTGCTTTTCACATTGGACGGAATGGTGGCAAACAAGCCGGCATTTTGCGATTGCTGTTGCACCTCTGAAAAGAAATACAATGTTTCCGGCGTGATGGAATGTATCTCAACCCGAATAACATCGCCGCTGACATAGGGATTTTGGAAGTCGTTGAGGGCAATATACCTGATGGGTACAATGAACGGAATGCCATCCGATCCGGCATTGGGACTAAAGGCGCCGTCATACGCCAGATTCAGGTCGTTGATTTTTCCGCGCAGCGCGCCATTCACAAAGGTTTTTATCCAGTAGCAATTGCCCCTTCCCGGAAGGTCAGTAGCACCGAGTTCCACATACGATCCGGCTTTCAATCCGAAGCGTTCTTCTTCTTTTATCAACGCCAAAGAATCTATAGGCGCTGTAGGATTCATGGTGCTGCCGGAGATGAAGGTATCGCTGCCAATAATTACGGCCAAAACGTATTGATGGCCCACACGGAAGGTATCGCCGGTGCTGCGGGAAGGTGTGAAGGTATAGTTCCCTTTTCCGCGGTCGCTGAAGAAGTACACCCTGAAGCTGGTGGAGTCGATAAGCGCCACCTGCGCGCCTTCCACACCGGGTATGGTGGACGGATTTGCGTTGAAGGGAATGCTTTTGGTGATGCGGATGGTTTGCACCGAATCGGAATTGCTTACAAAAGCATCAATGGTGTACTGCGGCATGCCTTCAGCCAGCTTGATGTCGTATGGACGTTCGCAGGCGGTGAGGAACAGGACGGTAACCAATGCGAGGAAGTTGAATGTACGCATCATCGGTTCAGAAATTAAAATTGTAAGACACGGCGGGAATGATCGCTCCAACCACGATGAATTTCACACCCTGGTAGCTGTTGGGATCATTGGGGTCGGTACGGAAATACACGCTGTATGGATTTTTTCTTGAATAGGCATTATACACGCCGAACACCCATTCGCTGCGCCATTTTTCGGTTTGCTTGCCCTTCATGGTCGCGCTGAAATCCAAGCGGTTGTAGGCTGGGTTTCGTGCATTGTTCCGCGCACCGAAGGTGTTGTGCGGAATATTCAAGCCCTGCACCTGATACAGGTTGGTGGGGAAGGTTGCGGGTGTTCCAGAGCTGAACACGAAGCTGGCGCCCAAATCCCATTTTTTATTCAGGGCGTAACTGGCCACAACGTACAGGTTGTGCAGGCGGTCGAAGCGGGTGGGAAACCATTGGTCGTTGTTGATGCCCTGCACACGGCGTTCGCTTTTGGAAATGGTATAGCTGATCCAGCCATTGAGTTTGCCGCTGTTCTTTTTCACATAGAACTCTGCACCGTAGGCGCGGCCGCTTCCGTAGAGTAAATCCCCTTCCAGGTATTCGTTCAGCAGCAGGTCGGCACCGTCTATGTAATCTACCTGATTGTAAAGGTCTTTATAGTACACTTCTGCGGAAGCTTCGATGGCGTCGTTTTTACCAAAGTTGCGGAAATAACCCAGCGCAAACTGGTCGGCCAGCTGAGGTTTGATGTTGTTGGTGCTGGGTGTCCACACATCCAGCGGTGAAGAAGCAGCTGTATTGCTGAGCAGATGCAGGTACTGCGCCATGCGGTTGTAGCTGAGCTTCAGTGAAGACTGCCTGTTGATTTGATACTTCACGGCCATCCGTGGCTCCCAGTTTTGGTAGAATGCCATGCTCTTGTTTCGGCCAAAATCAACAGCGCTGTCGAAGGTTTTGCGGAAACCGGCAAACAGGGGTTCTGAGTAATAATAGGCTTTCCCTCTGCCCAGGTAGTTGAAGCTGCTCCAACGAATGCCATAGCGCAACATCCAGCGCTTGCCCAAGGTTTGGTCGTTACTCACGTATAGTGCGTTTTCCCAGGAATAACGGTCGGGAAGGCTGAAGTCAAACGTGCCCTGAGCCTGTTGCGACGTCGCCCTTCCCGGACGAAATACATAGTATGTACTTTGACCGCCGAAAGTCACTGTATTCTTGGCATTGGCGTACCAGGTAAATTCAGGCTTTACACTGTAGTTGAAGATGTTGCTGTACCAGTCGAAGCTGTTGTCGCGGTCGCCAAAGCCCAGGTTGTAATCGTATTTGGAATAGTAATAGGTAAGGTTCATGAACAGCTTATCGCTGTACACGTGGTTCCAGCGGGTGCTGAGGGTGGTGTTGCCCCAGATGAATTTCACCTGCGTACCTGCGCCAAAAACATCGTTTCCCTTGTAGCCGGCAATGTACAAACGGTCTTTCTTCCCTAGGGTGAAATTCATTTTCCCGCTCAGGTCGTAGAAATTAAAACGGCTGTCTTTCAAGTCTTCATTTCCCAGGAGAAAGGGTTTGGCCAACACATCGATATAACTTCTTCGCGCAGCCAGTATCACCGAGGCTTTATTTTTGATGAGTGGACCTTCCACGCTGAAGCGGCTGAAGATGGTACCCACGCCGCCACTGCCTTCGAATTCTTTTTTATTTCCGTCCTTGCTGCGCACATCCACCACCGATGAAAGGCGACCTCCGTAATTGGCACCGATGCCTCCCTTCACCAGTTGTACATCTTTCACCACATCGGGGTTGAAAATGCTGAAGAAGCCGAACAGGTGGCTGCTGTTGAAAACCGGCGCTTCGTCCAGCAAGATGAGGTTCTGATCCGTGCTTCCGCCGCGCACGTTAAATCCGCTGGAACCTTCACCCACGGTACTTACGCCGGGCAGCAGTTGTATGGAGCGTACCACATCCACTTCTCCTAAAAAAGCCGGGATTTTTTTGATGGCTTGTCCGCTGAGGCGGTTCGTGCTCATGTCTATCTTCCGCACATTGTCGAGCTTTCCACGGCCTTTGATGGTTACGGTTTCCAGCTGCTGGCTGCTCTTGTTCAACTCTACCAGAATGCTTGTGTCTTTTTGGGAGCTGAAGGTAAATTCCTTGGTATCAAATCCACCAAAACCCACCAGCAGTTCCACGCGTCCGGCACTCACCGTCAGGCTGAAGAAGCCGTAGGCGTTGGTGGAAACACTTTTCTGGGAACGAACTTCGGTAACTTGGGCATTGATGATTTCCTCTCCGCTGCTGGCTTCCCGCACATAACCACTGATGGTGATGTTTTGGGCGTTTAGACTGTATTCGGGAAGCAGGAATAGAAAAAACAGCAGTAATGGCAGTAACCTCATGCGATGCAATGTTCCTATCAAACAAGGAAACACGCCCTAGGTTTTTGACAGAGCCCGCTTTTTTACAGGTAAAGGCAAGCCTTGAATCGAAATGAGCATATTCCTGGAAGGGCTTTGCGCCAATCAACGCGCGGCGACGCGTACGCTTTGACTAAATTTGCCCTGCCATGTTTCAAAAGTCCAATAGGTTTTCCCTAGCAATGGTTGCGGGATTGCTCTGGCTCAGCGCCTGCACTTCCGGAAAGAAGTCTGATCAGGCAGCAGAAGCCAATGCCACCGATTCTTTAGTGATTGCCCCGCATCCGGCCTTCTCCGGCGACAGTGCCTTTCAATATGTTGCCGCACAGGTAGCCTTCGGCCCGAGAATACCCAACAGCCGTGCGCATGCACGCTGTGCAGAATACCTGTTCCAGAAACTCGACGCCTTTTGCGATACGGTTATGGTGCAACAAGGTTTAGACACCACCTACGATGGAACTCCACTGGTGATGAAAAACATCATCGGCATATTTAACCCCGGTGCCAAAAACCGGATCCTGTTATGTGCGCATTGGGATACGCGACCTTTTGCCGACCAGGACCCCAATGAACCACGCGCCGTTTTTGACGGTGCCAACGATGGAGGCAGCGGCGTAGGCGTATTGCTGCAAATGGCCGCCATGATCCAAAAAAACCCGCTGGCCAACATCGGAATTGACATCATTCTCTTCGATGCGGAAGACTGGGGCGATCGTTCCGGTGCGGTGAAAAACTCGTATTGCCTCGGTTCTCAGTATTGGGCCAACAATCCGCATGTGCCTGACTACAAAGCCTTGTATGGCGTTTTACTGGATATGGTGGGCGGAAAAGATGCCCTGTTTGCCTGGGAAGGAAACAGCCTGGGCCGGGCCAGGGATTTGGTTTTCCGCATCTGGAACACTGCGGGAAAGCTGGGCTATGGAAAACACTTCATCAACATGGACCGCGGCCCCATTCTGGACGATCATATTTACGTAATGGGCATTTTGGGCATTCCGATGGTGGACATCATTCAATACGATCCCAATACCCAAAGCCAGTTTGCAGCCTACTGGCATACGAAATCAGACAACCTTGCTTCCGTAGATGCGGCAACACTCAAAGCCGTGGGAAGCACTGTTACCGCTTTGATTTACAGTGAGAACGCCCAATGGCAGCAGCGGTGAAGTTGGACATCCTTGCCTTTGGCGCCCATCCGGACGATGTGGAACTGAGCGCCGCCGGAACCCTGCTGAAGCAAAAATCATTGGGCAACAGCATCGGCATCATTGACCTGACTGCCGGTGAACTGGGCACAAGGGGCACTGCAGCAACCCGCGCCGCAGAAGCCGCAGAAGCTGCTGTGATCCTCGGCTTGAGCGCCCGCGAAAACCTGGGCTTTGCAGACGGTTTTTTCACCAACGATCAGGAACATCAACGCGCCATCATCCGGATCATCCGCAAGTACCAACCCCGTGTGGTGCTCGCCAATGCACTTTCCGACCGCCATCCCGACCACGGTCGCGCCGCGGAATTGGTGGCCCGGGCCTGTTTTCTCTCAGGTTTACGCCGCATTGAAACCTGGATGGAAGATGAAGTCCAGGAACCCTGGCGCCCGGATCAGGTATTTCATTACATCCAGGATCGACATGCCAAACCCGATTTTGTGGTGGACATCACACCTTTTTGGGAAGGGAAAATGCAAGCCATTAAAGCCTTTACCACGCAGTTTCATAACCCCGATGCCAACGAACCGCAAACCCCAATTTCAGGAAAAGATTTCATCCATTTTCTGGAAGCACGTGCCCGCGAAATGGGACGTATTTCGGGTGTTGAATTTGCAGAAGGTTTTCATGTGCAACGCGCGCCGATGGTGCATAGCCTGATGGATCTTTCCTGAAGCCTGCATTTGATATAGTCCCGACAGCAAGATTTAGGCAAACAGCAAGCTGCATCCACGGCATTTAAAACTACAGGCAATGATTGTGCTTCGCGTTAATGGACATACTTCCGGTGTATGTCCTTGAATCTAAAGACAACGGCCTGGTGTAAGTTGCCAGATCCATGGCGGCAGATTTTACCCTGACCTTTGCTGTATAGACACCTGCAATAGTTCCTTTCCAAAAACGCCTACTTACATTTTTATCCCTGACAGAGACCTGTTTTGATCAGAATAAAACGGATTTTTGGGCGTTGATTGAAAAATGAGCAAGTGTTTTGGTGTTTTTGCTGCGTTTCTGTTTCCCTTGTCGTGTTTCACACAGTCTTCATCACTCCGGGCATTGATGGCCCTGAAACCGGGCATTGTAGGTGAACTGAGTACCGATAAACTTCCTGCCGAAACCCGTCTGCTGCGTATGGATTTTGCGGGTGCTAACTTTACCAACCCTGCCGATTTCAAGAAGCTCCACATCGACAGCATTGTGGGCATTAAACTGGTGTATACGCGCTTCAAAGAACTGGAAGACTTTGACCAGCCAGAATTGAACAGGCGACGCTTTGAAGCCCTGGAAAAAAAATTGCCGGGCATCCTTAAAAAGCCGGGCATTGAATGGGAAATCCTGGAACAGCGAAACGCCATCACCCGCGACAATGCCGCGCGTTGTTTCCATGGCTTTGTGGTCATTACGGCAGATGTCGCGCCTTCCAAAGAAACCGCCCAGGAAATCAGCAACATGGAATATGTGCTGAGCCTGGTGCGCGATACACAATTCCATGTACCGCTGCACATCGATTACAAAATCAAAAAAAGAAAAGTGCCTACCGGGTTGTATTTGCCGCGCAGCAAAACAAAGCTGAAACAGGGCCTGCGCTTCGAACATAAAAGTATTTGGTTCCGCAAGGCGGAAATGAAGGTGGTGAAAGACAGCATCGAACGCAGCCGCACCGGTGGTTACGACATACATACCAAAACCTTTGATCCGAATGCCATTCCCGACACGATGGTTTTAAACACCCTGAACAAAATCAAATCACTCAAAAAATACGCACTGGTTCAGGATGTAACTGGAAGCATGTCGCCCTTTACCATACAGGTTTTGCTATGGCTGCAATTGAAACCGCAATTCATGCAGGAAGGCCGTTTTGTGTTCTTTAACGACGGCGACAATATGCCTGATGAATGGAAGGTTCCCGGCAAAACAGGCGGATTGTATGTAGTGCAGAACACAGATTTAGACACCTTGAAATCAGTGCTTTACCGCGCCATGGGCAAAGGAACCGGCGGCGATCTGGCCGAAAACAACGTAGAAGCCATCCTCAAAGCCATAGAAGTTTATCCTCAGGCTGATACCATTTTAATGATTGCCGACAATCAGGCGCCTGTAAAGGACATAAGGCTCATCACCAAAGTGAAGAAACCTGTAAACGTGCTGTTGTGCGGAGTAAAAAACTCCATCAATCCGCAAATGGTGGACATCGCACGCCGAACCGGAGGCAAGCTCATGTTTCCCGGTGGAACCTGGTTTGATCCGATAAAGGCACGCGAGGGACAACAGGTTACGGTAGGAAACCGTGTTTTTGAATATAGAAATCAGAAGTTCACCCTTTCGTATGTGAAACGTGACCTGAGGTAAGCCCTGCGCCGTACCTTTGCCACGTGAATACCGTTGACCATTTCAGCTTTGCCGGCCGCAAGGCCCTCATCCGCGTAGATTTCAACGTACCGCTGGATGCTTCCTTCCAAATCACCGACGACAGCCGCATTGCCGCGGCCATCCCGACCCTGAAAAAAGTTCTGTCAGACGGCGGTTCCCTGATTGTGATGAGCCACCTCGGCAGACCGAAAAACGGTCCGGAGGAGAAGTTCTCGCTCATACACGTGAAAGAAAGACTTTCCAGCCTGCTGGGCGGTGTTCCGGTGCATTTCGCACCCGATTGCATCGGAAGCGAAGCCTCGGCCATGGCTGCAGATTTAAAAGCAGGTGAAGTGTTGTTGCTGGAAAACCTGCGCTTCTACAAAGAAGAAGAAAAAGGCGACCTGGAATTTTCACGAAAACTGGCTGCCCTGGGCGATTTTTACATCAACGACGCCTTTGGAACAGCGCATCGTGCGCATGCTTCGACGGCTGTGATGGCGCAATTTTTCCCCGGAAAGAAATGCTTCGGCTATGTCATGGCCGCTGAAATCGCCAACGCCAAAAAGGTGCTGGAACAGCCCGCCCGTCCCTTTACCGCCATTGTTGGTGGTGCCAAGGTGAGCGATAAAATCCTGATCGTAGAAAACCTACTCCAGATTGCCGACAACATCCTCATCGGCGGCGGTATGGCCTATACCTTTTTCAAAGCACAGGGCGGCGCCATTGGCAGCAGCCTTTGCGAAACCGAACGCCTGGAAACATGCAGGGAAATCCTTTCCCGCGCAGCGGAAAAAAATGTGCGCATCCTGCTTCCCGCAGACAGCATTTGTGCGGATGCATTCAGCAACGATGCACAAATTCAAACCGCACCGAGCAACAGCATTCCAGATGGATGGATGGGCCTCGATATTGGCCCGGACGCTTCCGCAGCCTACCGCCAGGTTATTCAGGACAGCAAAACAGTATTGTGGAACGGCCCCATGGGCGTTTTTGAAATGAGCAACTTCGCGCAGGGAACAAAAACCGTTGCAGAAGCCGTTGCAGAAGCCACCG
>JBIKKI010000188.1:0-3543 GCA_044360435.1 Bacteroidia bacterium | reverse complement strand
AACCAGCCTCGGTGCAATGTTTGCGCATCAAAACCACACAAGGCGCGCATCTGCTCCGATCCCGTGCCGTTGCCGGTACTCCAATAACCTGCGGCATGAGGTTCTGCGGCAAGGGTAAGGTAGATGTTCTGAACCGCCATCGCCGTGGCCGCATCTTCTTCCCAGGCAGGAACCTTGCCACTGAGCTGCACGCCAATGCCCAGCACGTGACTTAATTTCTGAGGATAGCTGAGCAGTTTGGCTTTTTTATCCTCACTAAAACTGCCAGAACCTTCGCGTTCATGCCAAGCCACCATTTCGTGCGCCAAACGTTCCAGTGCTGCTCCCTGAAACACCGTGAACCGCCAGGGAAATGTTGCCTTGTGCGAAGGCGCCTGATGCGCGTGTTCCAAAAGGCGACGAATTAATCCATCGGGGAGTTTTGCTCCGCTGAAATCGGCCAGAAAATGACTCCTGCGCACGTGGATGATGTGGTCAATGTTTTCCATATTTCTGAAGAAGAGGCTGAAGCACAACCGACACTAAAATCACCGCTGCGCCGGCGTAAAACCAAAGATTCAGCACTTCATATTCCTTAAACAAAAAAGCGGCAAAGAGGATTCCATACACCGGTTCCAGATTCACCGCCAGGTTTGCCGTAAAAGCAGATACATGTTTCAATGCATCGGTTCCAAGGAAAAAGGCCAGGTTGGTGCATACCAAGGCCAACAGTAAATCCCAAACAATGTCCCATCCTGCGGGAATCCACACGAAGCCGGGAACCACCAGCCAGGGCAAAAGAAGACTAAGAAAGAGAAAGCCTGAACCCAGCTCCAGGGTGGAAACACTCAAGGTACTTTTGTCGCGCAGGTATTTCTTATTCAATACACTGAACAGCGCTGCAAGGAACGCAGAAATAATGCCCACGCCCGCCGCAGCCATGAACTGTTCGGCAGCAACAGCTTCGCGCGGACGTGCCTGATAAATGAGTGCCAATCCAACCAGCACCAATAAGCCCAGCATCAACTCCTGTTTGCGAAATGGTGTGCGAATGATCAAAGGTTCCAGCAAAGCTGCAAAGAAGCTCACCGCGCCAAAGCAACCCAAGGCCAGCGATACGCTGTTGCCAATTTTGATGCTTCCGTAGAAGGTAACCCAGTGCATTGCAATCAGACAGCCAATGCCTGCGAATACCGCCACATCACGTGCATTCAATCCGCGGAAACCCCGCCATACGGCCGGCATCATCAGGTAAAAGAAGCTGGTGAGCAACATGCGATGCCACACCAGATTAAAACTTCCATAGGAAATCAGCTTACCCAGTACTGCGGTAAAACCCCAAAGCAATACGGCCAAGTGCAGGCGCAGCAGGGCTGTTTTAAGCGATTGCGACACAGGGCAAAGGTAGCCGCAATAAAAAAAGAAAGCCGGCTTATAAATCAGCTCCGGGAATCATAGAAAGTTCCAGTTTCTTTCCCGGAAAGAAACTTTATTTCCCAGACCTCCTTACCAAAACCACAAACACCAACCATCCGATAAAGGCTATTAACCCAATGATCATTGACACTATGGCTTTCCTGATTCCTGCAAATTTGCCGGGATTCTTCTTGATTTGAATCAGGGCAATAATCCCGAACAACATGGCAAGCGCTCCGGAAACAAAGCCCCATCCCGGAATGATTCCTAAAACAGCAAACACCAATGCCGTGGTTGCGGCCCAATGCACGCGGCGCTCATCCCGAACTTGTGTTTTGGTGACAAACTTGGAGCGCTGTTTAGTTCTGTCCACTGCAGGTACATCCTGTTGATGCTCGAATGTTTGGATTCCAAGGATTCCTTGGAGTTTTAAATTCTTCGATGATTCTTCTGCCGTTAATGCGAAATGAGGTGCTTTATGCCGGCCCAGCTCAAGGACACTGCTTGGTCCGTCATTGTCAGAATATCCCTTTTGAAGAAGGTTCTTCCGGATAAGCTGCGCCCCAGAAAATGGCGCTACAGTGGTGGAATACCTGTTTAACTTATCAGGCACAGCATCCTGAACTACCCTCTCGCCTTGTTTCTTATTTCTTAAGAAGGCTGATTCAACGTTCCAACCACGATGGTGATAACGCTTTTGTATGGTGCATGAAGCGAGCAGCAGAGAAGCCATTAAAATTGCAGACAAAGAGGGAGAAGTAATGCCCATCATAGAGTTTTTAATAGCACAAGTATATGCCTTTGTATCAAAAATGCATTGCCAGTTTACGACTGCACGGTTCTAATGATCTGGGACACAAAAAAAGAAAGCCGGCTCTTCGCCGGCTCTCGTTCATTCCAGTTATGAAAAACCCGAATCAGTCGGTGTAATCTCCGTCTTTGGGCTTGAGGTCGCGAATGATGATGCGGATGAAATCAATGAACACCCAAATGCCCAAACCTCCGAGGGTAAGCAACTGCACCACGCCCTGCCAGGTATAACCCAGGTAGAAACGGTGGATACCGAGACCGCCGAGGAAGAAACACAGGAGCAAGGCAACCAGCCAGCTCTTTCCACTGGCAGCTTCTGACTGTGCCTGCTTCTGGATTTGTATACTTTTCAATTGCTTTACACTTTTTGCGGCAGTAGCGTTTACAGCTACAACTTCACGCGCAGATGCTACCTGCTGCACCTTTGCGCTTGCTTTTGAAGAACCCTGAACCGCCTCAACTGCGGGAGTTGCAGATACAGCCGGAGCAGTTGCCACAGCAGCAACCACGGCGGGCGTTACTGCTTCTACAGCTACAGCCGCTGACGCTTCAACTTGCTTTACAGGCGCAGCCTGTTGCGCAGCTACGCGGGTTTCCTGCTTCACCGCAGGTGCAGATTGCTTGTCCTTGTTGAACAGGCCAAGTTCTACATTCCAGCCGCCACTGTGGTAGCGCTTTTGCATGGTGCAGGAAGCCAATGAAGCTGCAGCAAGCAACATCATTCCGATTTTTAGTGAAGTTTTGTTCATGGTTCTTACAATTAGTGAAATGCAATGTTAGAATTTCTTTCCAATAAAAAAAGAACCTTTTGTAAAAGGGCGCTCCTGAAGGCGGTCAGACTTCAGCGCAGCATGTCTTTGTTGGACACCACCCTCAGCGGCTCTTCCGTTTCACTTGCGGCCAGCTGCAGCATGGCTTCAGCCACTTGTTCCGGGTAAATACCTTTCCAGGGTTTGGGCAACAGCGGGTTGATGAACCGATACACAGCCTTGGCAAAAGCCTCTCCCGGGCGGCGTTCGCTCCGCGCACCCAGCAGCAACCCAGGACGAAAGATGCCCAGCCGCGCAAAGCCCAAAGACTTGAGGTCGCGTTCCATCATTCCTTTTACGCGGTTGTAGAAAAACATCGAACGTTCATCCGCACCCACAGATGAAACCACAAACATGGCCCGGGCTCCGGCTGCCTTTGTTTCCCGCGCAAGGTTCAGCACATAATCGTGATCTACTTTGGAAAACTGTTCCTTGCTTCCGGCCTTGGCCATGGTGGTTCCCAAACAGCAAAACACTTCATCGCAGGGAATGCGCAGCTGCGCAGGATGTTCGAAATCAACCACCAGCT
>JBIKKI010000187.1:0-3548 GCA_044360435.1 Bacteroidia bacterium | reverse complement strand
TACTACCTGCTGCACAAAGCCGAAGCGCTGGGCTTTCATCCCCGCGTGATTGCTGCAGGTCGCTTCACCAACGACGCGATGGCTGCACATATTGCAAAAGTGGCGGTACAAAAGCTCATCAAAGCAGAGCGCAACGTGAAGAACAGCCGCTTGTTGATTCTGGGCGCTACCTTCAAGGAAGACGTGAGCGACATCCGCAACAGTAAAATTGTGGACATTGTACGCGAACTCGAAAGTTATGAGGTGAATGTGGAAGTAGTAGATCCTCATGCGGACAGCGATGAACTGAAGCATGAATATCAATTTGGTTTGCAAGCCGAAATTGGAACCGGTTACGATGGCATCATCCTGGCTGTTCCGCATGCCGCTTACCGCAATCTGGAAGAATCCTGGTTCCTGGAACGTTTAAATCCGGGTGGATTCCTGCTGGATCTGAAGGGCTTATACCGGGCACGTTTCCAAAAGCTGGATTACTGGAGCCTCTGATATCAACCAAAAGTAAAATCGGCCTGTTGTAAAACCGGCCGGTACCGACCATTATGGACAAAGCCAGCCGTCAGCGGATGAATCAGGTAAAAGAAGAAGTGAACAAAAGGTTCACTGCGTACCTGGAGCAGACGGGTCAACGCAAAACACCGGAGCGCTACGCTATTCTTGACGAAATCTATTCCCACCGAACACACTTCGATGTGGATACCCTGTTTCTTCAAATGAAAAACAGGAAGTATCAGGTGAGCAGAGCCACCGTGTACAATACCCTTGATTTGCTGGTGGCCTCAGGTTTGGTTAAACGACATCAATTCGGTCAGAATACCAGTTTCTATGAGCAGGCCTACGGTTACAGGCAGCATGACCACCTCATTTGCCAGCAGTGTAATAAAGTTCTGGAATTCTGTGACCCACGCATCCAACAAATTACCACAACCATGGGGGATTTGCTTAAGTTTGACGTGGATCACCATTCGCTTCACCTATACGCATTGCCCCGGGCTGATGCGCATGGAAATTGCCAACACTGCGGCATTCAGGTGGTTCAGGAACAAAGCAAAAGCTAAAGCATGGTTGACGTACTCTTAGGCCTTCAATGGGGCGATGAAGGCAAAGGCAAAATAGCCGATTTTCTAACCCCGCAATACGACATCGTTTGCCGCTTTCAGGGTGGCCCCAACGCCGGACATAGTCTGGAGTTTCACGGACAGAAGCATGTACTCAATACCATCCCAAGCGGTATTTTCCATCCCGGCATCGAAAACCTCATCGGTAACGGTGTTGTCATCGATCCGGTGAAGTTGCTTGCGGAAATAGGACGCGTAGAACAAGCCGGCGTGGATGTGGCCGCCAGCCTGCGCATCAGCAGAAAAGCGCACATCATCCTGCCCACACACCGTCTGCTTGACCAGGCGCTGGAAAATGCGCAGGGAGCTACCCGGATTGGAAGTACGTTGCGCGGTATTGGGCCCGCGTACAAGGATAAAACAGGACGTGCCGGTTTGCGCATGGGCGACATCAACTTGCCCGATTTCGAACAGCGCTATCATGCCGTTACCGGTTTCCACAAACAACAAATTACCGCACTCGGCCTTTCAGACTTTGACCTGGATGCCATGAACGCAGAATTCTTCGCTGCTGTAGATGGTTTGCGCCGATTTACACTGGTGGACAGCGAATATTGGCTGCATGAACAAATCCTTGCAGGCCGTAAAATCCTCGCAGAAGGTGCACAGGGCAGTATGCTTGATGTGGATTTCGGAACCTATCCATACGTGACCAGCAGCAATACCATCAGCGGTGGCGCCTGCATTGGCCTGGGTATTGCGCCGCGATACATCGGCAAGGTGAGCGGCATCTTCAAAGCATACTGCACGCGCGTGGGTGAAGGCCCATTTCCTACAGAATTGCACGATGAAACCGGAGCATGGCTGCGCCAACAGGGCAGGGAGTTTGGGGCTACCACGGGCCGTCCAAGGCGTTGTGGCTGGATAGACTTGGTCGCCCTGAAATATGCCATTATGCTGAGTGGTGTTACAGAACTGATCATGATGAAAAGTGATGTGCTCAGTTCCATGTCTGTGATTCAGGCAGGCATCGGCTACCGCGATGCACATGGAACGACCGACCGTATCCCTTTTGGCATCAACCAGAAAGATCTTGTTCCTGTATATCAGGAATTTGAAGGTTGGGAAGAAGACATCACCGGCGCACGTTCCGTTGATGCATTGCCCAAAGCCCTTCAAGGCTATGTGGCTTTTCTGGAGCAATATTTCCAATTGAAGCTGCGCATCATCTCTGTCGGGCCTTCCCGGGAACAAACGGTGATTCGTTAAGTTATGAACAAACCCACCCTGGTGCTGGGCGCAACAAACAATCCGGAGCGTTATGCCTGGAAAGCCGCCATGATGCTGTTGGAACATGGTTGCGACATGTATCCTGTAGGCATCAGAAAAGGCGATGTTGGCGGAAGGGAAATAAAACGAACTTTCCCCGATGCCCCCATCCATACCATTACCCTTTACCTGAATCCCAATCATCAGCTTCCTTGGTTTGAAACCATTCTGAACAGCGGCGCACGCCGGATCATTTTCAATCCGGGTACCGAAAATCCGGAACTGATGGAAGCGGCTGAAGCCGCCGGCATGGAAACGCTGGAAGCCTGCACACTGGTGCTGTTGCACACCGGACAATACTGAAAGCCATGAGCGAAACGCTGAGCGTGGTGGTCATCACCTATAATGAGGAAGCCAACATCAGGCGCTGCCTGGAGTCTGTGGCAGCCGTGGCCGATGAGGTTATTGTGCTTGACTCGGGTTCCGAGGACCTAACCCGGGCCATCGCTTCCGAGCTGGGTGCGCGGGTGGAAATACACCCTTTTGATGGTCATATTGAACAAAAAAACCGGGCCCGCGCCATGGCCAACTGTGCCTGGGTTTTGTCTTTGGATGCCGATGAAGCGCTGGATCCTCAGCTTCGGGCCTCGATTCTTCGGCTGAAGGCTGCCGGTAGCCAGAGCGTTGCATTTACCATGAACCGTTTGAATTTCTATCGGGGCAAGGCCATCAAAACCTGTGGCTGGTACCCTGACCGGAAGTTGCGTTTGTGGAGGAATGGCGTTGGCAGTTGGACAGGTAAAAACCCCCATGACAAGTATGTAGTTCCCGGAGAAGCGCCGATAGGCCATTTACGCGGCGACATCCTGCATGATACCTATCCCGACAAAGAAGCACTGGTCAGACAGTCAAAGAAATTCGCCTCCATCAGCGCCAGGAACCTGAAAGAAAAAAACAGGTTCATATTAACCGTAAAAATGCTTTTTGGGCCGCTGTTTCGTTTTGTGCGCACCTGGATATTTCAGCGAGGGTTTGTCAGTGGCAGCAGAGGCTGGGAATTGTGCACCTGGCAGGCGCGGGAAGTGTTCATGAAATACAGGGAAGCCTTGTTTCTAAAACAAAAGAAAGGCTGAGTATTCAACCTTTGGCACCCCGGTACAGCCTTCCTTTCCAGTTGGTGGGCAAGGGCAGCAGAAAGAATAAGGCAGTGGCAGGCGTAAGCAG
>JBIKKI010000186.1:0-3570 GCA_044360435.1 Bacteroidia bacterium | reverse complement strand
CCGTCGAACAGCCTTCCGATGTTTTGCGTGTCGGTAGGGAACACCGATCCTCCCGGCTGGCTCATCACGTATTTCTGCATGTCTTCCAGACGCGCGTGGAAAGCAGGCGTTCCTTTCAGAAACTCGTAACACAAGGCATTGACGTAGGTAGCCCAGCCTTCGTTCAGCCATAAATCTTCCCAGCTGCCACAGGTTACGGCGTCGCCAAACCACATGTGTGCCAATTCATGGGCAATGAGGTCAAAGGAAAAATTCACCATAAAGCTCATGGTCTGATGTTCCATGCCGCCACCCCAGGTAAACTGAGCATGACCGTATTTCTCCTTCATGAATGGATATTCGCCGAACAGGCTGTCCATCATCCGCAACATGGGCAAGGTTTGTCGGGCTTCTATGCGGGCCGATGAAAAACTTTGGGGGAAAACATAGTTCAGCACCGGAAGCGAATCGGTGCGGTTGTGGAAATGCGCATGATCGGTGAAAGGCACATAATTGCTGACCGCAATCGCCACCAGGTATGGCGCAACAGGATAGCGGTGTTTCCAGTGAAACAGCACCATGCTGTCGTTTAAGTCGCGTTCCTCCACGAGCAAGCCATTGGAAGCGGCCCGCAAACCTTTAGCGGTGCGTACCAGCACATCTACCGAGTCGAGTTTGTCGTCGAGGGTGCTTTTACAGGGCCACCAATAAGGAGCGCCGTAGGGTTGTGAAAGCGTGTGGATGATGTTTCCGGTTTGGTGCCGGTCCCTTACATAATAGCCGAATCCGCTTCCACGGGCAGGGTTTCCTCCATAGTGAATGCTGAGGGAATCATAAGTGCCCGGGGGCAGGCTTCGGTCCGGAAATACAAGAAGCTGATGGTTCAGGTGTTGCCATTTCAAAGTATCTGTGCCCCTGGTAACTTTCAGCACTTTAAGTTCATTGCGCAGATCCACCTTCACGGTATCCAGTGTGCGCAGCGTTTGAAAGCGCAGCTGTACCACCGCATCCAAACGGTCAGAAACACTTGGATTGAGCAAAAAATTCAGGGTTTGGTGGTGAACGTTAAATCCGTAATCGGAACTGCTGTTGCTGCGCAGCGTGCGCGATTGTGTGAAATTCCGCTGTTCGGATTTAATCAGCTCTTCGCCTGTAAGCAATTGTGCCTGAAGCAAGTTGGGATAAAAGTGCCAAATCAGGGCAAACAGTAAGCTTTTGCGCATCATACAAAGATATGGTTAGGGCTCTTTCTTCTTGAACATTCAGTTTGCGCTTTCGTTTGTGCGCCGGCTGTTTTTCCTTTGAATGCATGACCATGACTCCTTGGCAACTCAGGGCTAAAGAAAACCTGCACATTGTATTCTGGTTATTCAAGGACTTTTGTTGGCTGATGTTGTACAAACCCCTGGGCATGCTGATGGTTTTCCCCACGGTATTTCTGGCTTTTTACCTCAGCTGGAAAAGCCGGCACCTGCGCAGTGAATTGTTTCACAACCTGGCCGTTACCAGTTGGATTCTGGGGAATTCCATCTGGATGGCCGGCGAATTCTTCTTGGATGATACCACAAGACCGGTCGCTTCCATCTTCTTCTATGCCGGCATTGGCTTCGTGTTGTATTTCTACATCTCCGAATGGGTGCAGAAGCGAACAAAGAAGGAGCAATCAGAAGCGCAATAGCTTCTCGCGAACCACAGGCTGACCAAGTTCATCGCGCAATTCGGCATAATACGTTCCCCGACTGAACCGACTCAGATCCAATCGCTGACTGTTTTGGGTGCAAGGCTGGGCATCGAGTACCACACGACCGTTCATGTCGGTGAGGGTCAATGAATAACGGTGCTTTTGGAGCAAATCTGCTTCAATCTCCACGGTAATAAATCCATCGATGCTTGGATTCGGGAACATGCGGATGCCGCTGATCAGTGTGTCTCTGCTGATGCTTGCCTCATAGAGGTTGCTTCGGAAGGTAACGAGGCAAAACCGCATGATGTCCATTTGTTTTTTGGAAAACATGGTCTGGCAGGTATGCGAGCTGTAGTCCATGTAGTTCTCCACCTGGTCTGGTTCATCACCGGCACCGGTATTGCAGGTATTGCGGGTTTTGTTGCAGTCGAAGTTGCTGCGTGAAGCACACAGTGGGGTGTCGTCGATGCCATCATCCACAGCGCAGCCGCTTACGCCATTTGGCGGATCGCCCCAAACATGGCGCAGGCCCAGGAAGTGTCCCACTTCATGCACCGCGGTGCGGCCATTCCGGCTGCTGGCCAATGAACCTGTAGCATAGGGGTTGTTGATGCCCACCACTTTGTAATGAAGTACCACGCCTTCGTGATCCGGGCTGGGCGGGAACGAACCTGCCGTCCAGTTAGGCGCATCCAGCGGCGGATAAGCATAACCGAGCAGGGCGTCGATGTTCTGTATGCTGAGGTCGCAAACCCAGATGTTCAGGTATTTTTTGGTGTCCCAGGCATCAGCTCCGCCACGGCTGCGGAATTTCATGTCGTCGGTAAGGTTCAGGTTGCCGAAGCTGGCTTTGGTGGTGGCCACCCTGTTGATGCCGGTGCTTGGTTTTCCGGAGGGGTCTTTCGTGGCCATCACAAATTGGATTTTTGTGTCGGAAGCCCGCGATTTGAAAAGGGAACGGATGCTGGAGGTATCGGCGTTTCTTTTTCGGAAGTCGCGGTTCAGCGCAAACAGCTGACTGTAAATAAGCGAGTCGTTCAGGTTCTCCGCGGCGTTGCTGTACAAAACATGAAACACCACGGGGATGGTGAAGACCGTATCGGACACAACCTTTTTGCGCGTGCCGATGCCATTGGCATAATCCTGAGCCATGCGGTACACCCGGTCCATTTGTTCATTGAAGCCAGGATGCATTAATTCCAATTGCTTTTGATATTCAACCTGTCCGCAGGGTTCTGTTTGCTGTTGCGCACGTAAACCTTCCGGTGCACAAAGCAGGATGCCCAAACTAAGAAGTAATGTTGTTTTCAAGAGGGAAGCTTTCTTACAAATTTACAGAATGTGCCTCATGTTTTCCCAAGGCACCATGCAAGCTTACAGAATATAGACGGGCTGTTGCTTTGCCAGAACCACTGGCCGTAAAGACCCGGGATTTCTGGCGTAACATAAGGGTTTATCTACCCTTAAAGTTCGGTTTTCTTTTTTCGTTGAATGCCTGAACACCTTCGCGGTAATCTTCGCTGCGGCCAGCAATTTCCTGACAATGTGCCTCGTATTCCAGCATTTCGTTCAGGTCCGAATAAGAGCTTCGGTTCAGCATCTTTTTCATCAGCCCGATGGCTTTTGTAGGTGCGGATGCATAATAAGCAGCCAGTTCATTCACGGTTTCATCCAGCGCTTCAGGCGCAACCACCCTGTTCACCATGCCCCATTCAAGCGCTTGAGCAGCACTCACTTTTCCGCCCATAGTTGCCAATTCGAAGGCGCGCTGGGTTCCAACAATCCTGGGCAGGAAGTAGGAAGAGCCGCTATCCAGCACCAGTCCGACGTGCACAAAAACCTCAATCAGCGAAGCCTGTTCTGAAGCCACAATCATGTCGCAGGCAAGGGCCAGGGAACAACCGGCG
>JBIKKI010000062.1:0-12791 GCA_044360435.1 Bacteroidia bacterium | reverse complement strand
GGAAGATATTCTATCAGGATGAACCTTTGGGCACTGCACACGCGGTGCTTTGTGCCGAAGAATGCCTGGACGGCGAAGTGATTGTAGCTTTCGCCGACACTTTGTTCCGGGCCGATTTTGAACTCGATAAAACCCGCGACGGCATCATCTGGGTGCACCGCGTTGAAGATCCACGCATGTTCGGTGTGGTGAAAATTGACGAAGGAAACAACATCACCGATTTTGTGGAAAAGCCCGCGGAATATGTTTCCGATCTGGCCATCATCGGCATTTACTACTTCCGCGATGGCGCCAACCTGAAGTCGGAATTGCGCTACCTGCTCGACAACGACATCCGCGAAAAAGGCGAATACCAACTTACCAATGCCCTGGAAAATATGAAAAATAAAGGGCTGCGTTTTGCGCCTGGTGCGGTGGAAGAATGGTGGGATTGTGGCAATAAAGACGCAACCGTGTTTACCAACCAGCGACTGCTGGCCACCCGTCCGGAGCAGTTTTCCGTTGATAAAAGCAGCTACAACGGCGGCACGGAAATCATCGAACCCTGTTTCATCGGGGCCAATGTGCGCATCAAAGGAAGCCGCATAGGACCTTATGTTTCCATTGGCGACAATACAGAACTGGAAAACTGCGTGGTGGACAACAGCATCATCCAGAGTCACAGTTCCATCCGCAACCTCAAATGCACCAACAGCATCATTGGCAATCACGTGCGCCTCGATGGAAACAGTCATGAATTGAGCATCGGCGATTATTCAACCCAGCATTAATCCATGAGGGCGGCCACTGCCATATTGCCGCTCCTCTTTGCCACGTTCTGCACAGCATGTGGGGTATTCAAAAAGCAGGAAAATGCTTCCACGGGTGCTGCAGTTCGTGCCGATGGTTCTGAAGTTTCTTTTACCAATGCCTACCTTCAGGCGGAAGCACAGTTTCTGAGTGGCTCCGGTGACCTGGGATTGGCCGCATTTATGGCCCTGGAGCGGGAACGGCCAGACAACGATGCGGTATTGTACCGAATAGCCGGCATCCACGCCAAGGCCAAACGCAACAGCGATGCCTTGTTTTTCATCAAAAAAGCCCGGAAACTGAATCCTCAGAATCGTTGGTATCGAGAGCTGGAGGCCGAAATTCTGGAAGCACAGGGTTTGTATGCGCAGGCTGCTGATGTCTATGAACAACTCATGCGCGAAATTCCCAATCGCTTCGCATTGTTTCAGGAAGCATTGCGTTTGCAGTTGCGCGCGGGCAACCGCAGCAAAGCGCTGCAGCTCATTGAACTTCGAGAATCTCAAGTTGGCCTCAGGCCTTATACTACGGAAGAAAAAATTCGCTTGCTGAAGTTGGAAGGGCGCTACATGGAAGCAGTGGAAGCCATGAAGAAACTGCGGGAAAAATACCCCGACAGAATGGCTTACGCCTTCCGGGAGGCTGAATTATGCATGGATGCGAATATGCCCGAACGCGCCATACCACTCCTTACAGCTATTCTGAGTCAAAACCCGGCGAATGCCAAGGCCGAGTTGTTGTTGCTGAACATCCGCCTGAACCGCGGTGAGACAAGCAATACCTATGAATCCATTCTGCGTTTGGCTGCCAGCACCGATCTGGAATTCGCCAGAAAGAAACAACTGCTGAATCTGTGGAGTAGATACGTTCGTGTTTCTGCAGACAGTACCAACCGCGTGCTCAACGCACTACAGGAGGCCCATCCCGACGATGTGCATGTGCTGGAATATTGCGGAGACCTGGCCTCAGAACGGCGCATGGACAGCATCGCAGCGGCTTGCTATCTGCAGATGATTCAGGGCATATCTCTATTTCAGGAAGGCGCTGCCTTCCGCGCTTTCGAAAAAACGATCCGGGCCTTACAGTGGACGACAGACTGGAAGCATCTATCTGAAACCGCCACCGAAATGGTTTCTTTATTTCCCGTCAGTGCCTCGGCACATTACTGGCTGGCTTATGCCGCTTTTCAGCAGCAAAAGCTTGATGTAGCCTTTGAATCTGCAAGCTATGGCGCAGGCATCGCCTTTGAACGAAACGACCGCCTGGCGCTGAGTGCGCTCCAGCTAAGTATTCTTTGTGCTCAGGGGAAATTGGATGAAGCCTTCAGCCTGGCAAACACAAACCTGTTGCAATGGCCCAAAGTACCTTGGGCTGAGGCACAGCTTGCCTATGTGTTGGCCCTGCAGGGCAAGACGGCTGAAGCGGAAAAAAAGGCGCTCGAGGCTGCGGCAAATCCGGGTTCCGATGTGGAAGCCGTGCAGGTCCTTCTGGGATGGGTTTTGTTTTACGGAGATAAACCTGCTGATGCGATAAGGGTCTGGCAGGCACTCAACACTCCAGAAGCCAAAACGCCACAGCTCCTGGAAGCCCTGGGTGATGCCTGTATAAAAATGAACAACAGAGCGCAGGCAAATATTTACTGGCAACAGGCACTAAAAGCCGGGGGCGATGCCGTTAAACTCAACAAGAAACTTTATGAACCATAAGATTACAGGATTGATGCTTGTGTTTGCGCTTACGGGAACCTCCTGCAAGGTGTTTAAATCGGGGTCGCAAAAGGCAGAATCCCGTCAGGAAGCTGCGCCAACGGTCATCGCACCGCCGGCGGAACGCATGGAGAAAAAAGCCGACGATTTGGTTTCCAGCAGCTGGAGTGCATTTTCTGGAAAGGGTGAATTGAACCTTGACATGAATGGAACCGACCTCAGCCTCAACGCCACGTTTCGCATGAAGCGGGATTCTGTGCTGTGGCTCAGCATCAGTCCCGGAATGGGTATTACCGCCGCGCGTGCCCTGATTACCCGCGATTCAGTGAAGGTGGTAAATTACCTTCAGAAATACTATTCCGTTTACAGCATCGCCTATCTGCAGGAATTGCTAGGCGCCCCGGTTTCCCTCAGCGAACTGCAAAAACTGATGCTCGGGTTGCCGCTTTTTGATACCGCAACATACCGTTACGACAGCCTGAACTTCCTGTGGATGGCTGCATTCAGCACCTGGACCAACAGGCTGTTTTTTGAGGCAGGCACACTTGTATCCTCTGCGTTGACCGATCAAAACAATGCCCGATCCATCACCGCGAATTACCAGGGACAAATGCCCAGCAGGGAACGCGCCGACCTGTACATGCCTAAAACAATCCGCGTGAAGGTTCTGGCCAACAACAATAAAGGTCCCGACCCGTCTGTTCAGGAATCCTCTGCCTCCCTGATGATAGAGGAATTATCTGCTGCATCCAACCTGCAATTTCCACTGAACATCCCAGCCAACTATGAACGTCGCTAAGATCCTGTTGTTTCTGTTGCCCTTGTTGTTGCTGCATCCGGCAAAAGCACAGTCGCGCAAAGAGCTGGAAGAAAAAAAGCGCAAGGCACAGGAAGAAATAGCCCTCACCCGAAAGGTGTTGGAAGAAACGCAGAAGAAAAAGAAACAAACGCTGAACAACTTGGTGCTGTTGGGCAAACTCATCCGCAATCAGAACGACCTGATTGAAACCATTCGCGAAGAAATAAGCAGTGTGGATGAGGAAATAGCCATGAAAAGCAACCTGATTGAAGAACTGGAATTTGCCCTGGATCAGGAAAAGAGCCGATTGGCCAGGGTGATGATTCAATCCTACAAAAGCCGAAGTAAGTTCAGCCGGCTGGCATTTATTTTTTCTTCAGAAAGCTTCAATCAGGCGGTCAGCCGCATCAAATACATCCGCAAGCTGGCTTCTTTTCAAAAGAAACTCATCAGCGACATCCGCGACAGAAAGCTGGAGGTGAATGCCCGGCTGCTGGAACTGGAAGGGGTGAAGACAAAGAAGAGCAGCCTTCTGGGTGCCGAAGAAATTGAGCGCAGGCAACTGGAACGCGACCGGCAAAGCAAGGACGAATTGGCCAAAAGCCTGGGTGGTAAGGAGCGCGATTTGCGCAAGAAACTCAATGCACAGCAGCAGGCATTGAAACGACTGGATCAGGCCATCCGCAACCTGATTGCCAAAGAAATGGAAGCCCAGCGGAAGTCTGCTGCCGCACCCGCACGAAATACCGCACCCAAATCAACAGGCGGCAGTTCGGGAACAACCTCGAAAACCAGTTCCTCGGCCCCCGCTGCTTCACTCACACCAGAGTCGCGCGCGCTGTCATCGGCATTTGCGACCAACAAAGGCAAATTGCCTTGGCCATTGGAGCGCGGCGTAATAACGCAGGGCTTTGGTACCTACCAACATCCGGAACTCAGGGATGTTACCCTGGTGAGCAATGGCATCGATATCAGCTCTGTTTCCGGAGCACAGGCCAGGGCTGTGTTCAAGGGCGTAGTCAGCGCAGTGCTCAGCATTCCCGGTCAGGAACAGGCAGTTCTTGTAAATCACGGCGAATACTTCACCGTATATGCCAACCTTGGCAAGGTGCTGGTGAAAAAAGGCGACCAGATTGATACACGGCAACCCGTAGGCGTGGTGTTTACCGACGAGGACGGCAAAACGGAACTGCAATTCCAGGTTTGGCAAGGACAGAAAGTGCAGAATCCGGTATTTTGGCTGCTGGCGCGCTGACAGCCTTACAGGCAGGTGGTGCAGCTCACTTCTTTGCGGTAAGTTTGCATGATGACTCAGATAAAAACCGTTGGCATTGCTGGTGCCGGAGTGATGGGTTCGGGTATCGCCCTGTGCGCCGCAAAAGCAGGTTATCAGACCATCTTGTTTGATACAGGCGCCGGCGCTCTTGAACGCGGCCTCGCCTATATCCGCACCGACCTTGAGAAGTCCGTTGCCAAAGGAAAGCTGAGCGAGCCCGAAATGCACTTAGCGCTGGCACGCATCCAAACCTGCAGTGAAGCGGCTTCGCTTCAGGCTGATTTGATCATTGAAGCCATCGTGGAGCAGTTGCCGGTGAAAAAGGCGCTGTTCGAGGTGCTTGCACAGAACAATGCAGCAGGTGCCATTCTCGCTTCCAATACATCTTCCATTCCCATCACCCAAATTGCTTCCGCAGTGCCAAATCCAGAGCGGTTTGTTGGCATCCACTTCTTTAATCCGGCTTCATTAATGAAGTTGGTGGAAGTGATTGCCGGAGCGCACAGCAGCAAAGAAACGGTAGCGACTGCCGCGCAATTTGCCGAATCTTTGGGAAAAACCGTGGTGCTTGCGCAGGATGCACCTGGCTTCATCGTGAACCGCGTGGCCCGTCATTATTATGTTGAAGCCTTAAAAATTATGGAGGAACAGGTGGCCGGTTTTGAACAAATAGACCGTTTGATGGAGGCCTCCGGGTTCAGGATGGGGCCTTTCAGGCTGATGGATCTGATTGGCGTTGAAACAAATTACTCCGTTACAGAGTCCATGTTCAACCTGTTTCATCAGGATGAGAAATTCAGACCATCCCGCATCCAGAAGCAAAAGGTGGATGCCGGATTGCATGGGCGTAAAACTGGCAAAGGGTTCTACAGTTATGAATAAAATCTTCCTGATTGCAGCATTTTTCCTTCTGATGTGGAACAGTGCCTGCGACCGCAATCGTCCTTTGATAGAGCCTATTCCCGGAGGTCCGGTAAATACTTCCATCAACTTGTCGCTGCCTTCTTACCTGTACCTGCAACAGCCCGGAAGCTGGATGTTCTTGAATGGCGGAAGCCGCGGCGTTTTGCTGGTGCATGATTTCAACGGCGACTGGAAAGCATTTGAACGTACCTGCGGCTATCAGCCCACCAGCGCATGTTCCATCATTCAGGTGGACAGCACATTGCTGCAATTGCGCTGCGGAACTTATACCACGGGAAGCTTCAGCCCTTGCTGTGCTTCCAAATATGGATTCAATGGAATGCCACTTGGCGGCCCAACACCCCAACCCCTTGCTACCTACAGGGTTCAGGTGATTGGTTCGATGCTGTACATAAACAATTGATTCGTCGGGTAAAAAATGACTTTTATCAGCCTGACAGCACTTTTTTTCTATAAAGCATTTTCTATATTTGTCCACCAATCATTAACCTAAGGTGTAAAAAATAAAACCCTATGATAAAAAACTACTTGAAAGGTTTACTCGTATCCGGTGTTGCTCTACTCAGCGCCGCACAGGGTACTGCCCAAACGGTGTACAAACCCATGGGCATTGAAATCAACGCCGGATGGCGTGAGTACCTCGGAGACCTGGGCTCATCCCTGTTCTTCGCGCGCAAGCCAATTTACAATGGCATCGGTGCACAATTTGGATACTACATCAGCCCATCTTTCGATGCGATTGTGCGCACTTCTGCCGGCGATGTAGGATTCTACAATACCATCCAGTGGGAAAACGATCCTTGGAAATACGCCGGTTTTAAAGCCAGTACTTTTGAATTCGTTGGCGGTGCCCGCTTCAAACTCAACAACGGTCGTATCCTGCAGGAAGATGCCAAGCTGTCTGCCAACATCATCGGCGGCTGGGGTGTATTTTATGTAGATTCCCGAATCAACAACATCAACAAGCATTACATCGGTTTCAGCGGATTGGTGAACGGTGGCCTGAGTGTAAACTATCAGGTAACCGATGCGGTTTCCCTGCGCGTTTCAAGCATCTTCAACTACACGCACAACGACATTTGGGATGGTCAGGCTCGCACGCCCAACCACAGCATCGTTCATGGCCGCAGCAAATTGTTTGATGCCTACATGTACCATTCCTTCGGTATCGCATACTCCTTCGGCACCGGCGGAGCTCCACAGCCCGGCAAGAAGATGAAGGATGACGACGAAGACGGTGTTCCGAACAAATACGACAAATGCCCCGATACTGAAGAGAAATACCGTAACAACGTGGATTCTGTGGGCTGTCCTATGGATTCTGACGGCGACGGCCTCCTCGATGCAGATGACGCTTGCCCAAATCTTCCAGGCCCTGCGGAATACAAAGGCTGTCCAGATTCTGATGGCGATGGCGTAGAAGACAAAATGGATCAGTGCCCTACAGTGATGGGTTCTGCAGCCTTCAATGGTTGCCCCGATTCAGACGGTGATGGTGTGGAAGACCGCAAAGACGACTGTCCCTCGATGGCAGGTACAGCAGCCTTCAACGGTTGCCCCGATTCAGACGGTGATGGTGTAGAAGACCGCAAAGATAAATGCCCGCTGAAGGCCGGTCCTGCCAGCTCAGAAGGTTGCCCCGACTCAGACGGTGACGGCATCTTCGACAACACCGACCGTTGTCCGGATAAAGCCGGTATCGCTGCCAACAAAGGCTGTCCCGAAATCAAGCAGGAAGTTCGTCAGCGTATTGCACTGGCTGCCAAAGGAATCAACTTTGAAACTGCCAGCGACGTAATTCTTGCAGAATCGTTTGACGACCTGAACAGGCTTACCGCCATCCTGAACGAATACAAAGAAGCGATTGTTTCTATTGAAGGTCATACCGACAACGTGGGTGATCCTGTAAGAAACAAAGACCTTTCTCAGCGTCGTGCCGATGCTGTGAAGCGTTACCTCACCAGCCAGGGTGTTGCCGCCGAGCGCCTCACCGCAACAGGCTTTGGTCAGGAGAAGCCCATCGCAGACAACCGCACTGCTCCGGGTCGCGCCAAAAACCGCAGGGTTGATTTTGTACTCAGCTACTAAGCAGAACCCAACCAACCTATATCACCTATAATTGGAAAGGCTTCCCTCGGGAAGCCTTTCTTTTTTATGCTCATTATTAATGAATACTGATTCGGGACTTATCCGCGAACGATGGACCGGAAGTGTTTTTTGCCGCGCACGTAAAATTCCCAAACAATGGAGCCATCATAGCGGCCCGACAAGGTTCTGGGTTCACGCGGAACCAAAGGACGGAACTTGCTGCGTTGTTGATGGAAATATCGGTGTGCTTTCCAAATGGCCCATACATGACTGAATTTTGCAGCGGCCATGAATTTCACGGCAGCCAGGCCATCCAACAGCAGCCTGCGGAAAATGATGCCCGAACGTTCCTTTTCAGTAAGGTTCTTTTCCAGCATCAACAATCCATTGCGAAAGTTGAGGTAGGTTTTGTGGGAACTTTGGTGGCTCAGGGTTCCGCCGCCCATGTGGTAAATGGTTGAATCAGGGCAATACACGATGCGTTTCCCGGACAGTTGCAGGCGCCAGCACAAATCAATTTCTTCCATGTGGGCAAAGAAATGTTGATCGAAGCCTCCTGCCGCGTGAAAGTCGGCAGCGCGGATGAACATGGCAGCACCGGATGCCCAGAAAATATCAGAAGGTGTGCTATACTGTTGTTCTTGCGCTTCCAGGACGTGAAAAACCCTGCCGCGGCAAAACGGATAGCCGTAACGGTCGATCCAGCCACCCGCAGCGCCGGCGTATTCAAAATGCGACTTCTTGTGGAAATCGAGGATGGCTGGTTGTATAGCGGCAATTTCCGGATGCTTCGTGGCGAGTGAAACCATGGGCTCGAGCCAGTTAGGCGTCACTTCCACATCGCTGTTCAGCAATACAAAAAAATCGGCTGCTACCTGCGGAAGTACATGATTGTAACCACCGGCATAGCCCAGGTTGCTACCCGTTTCCAG
Source organism: Bacteroidia bacterium (assembly GCA_044360435.1). Lineage (GTDB taxonomy): Bacteria > Bacteroidota > Bacteroidia > NS11-12g > UBA955 > REEB481. The sequence goes on along the minus strand of JBIKKI010000062.1, from coordinate 4,277 downwards.
GATACGTACATCAGGAAACTGCTGCACACACAGAGAAACACTGTTGTCGGTACTGGCATTGTCCGCAACCACAATTTCCAGGTTGGGATAAGTGCTTTGCTGCACCAGCGGCAGGAAACGTTCCAGCAGATGGCTGGTATTATAATTCAGAATAACGACAGCAACCTTTGGACTCACGCGTCGATTTGTGTGATAGGACTGTACGGGATGAAGACAAAATGCGCACCGACGATGGGACTCGCCAGCAGAAAGCACATGTAGTGCGCGGGGTCTTTGTAAGAAGACTTGAAGGCTTCGATGCGGTCGGCACTGATGAAGCCCTGTTCGGCAAAGGTTTCCAAAGTGGAAGCGTTGATGTTGAAGTGGATCTCGTACTCTGAACGCTGGAACAGCGGCTCTCCAATGCGCAGCGTTTCGGCAGATGCCAGAAACACCGGATAGTTGGTAAAGCCCTCCCGAACCATGTCCGCACTTACTTCTTTCAGCGCGTCTTTCACCAGCTGCAAGTCTTCCTGCAATAAGCGCAGTTCCTGTTGAATCTGGGCTTCCACGGGCAAATCAGGGATGTGCGATGAGTGCTTTGAAGGTGCGGCTGCCGGCTTCGCTTTGAACCTGAACCAGGTAATAACCGTTTTGCCAAGCACTGGTATTGAGGTTTACCGGCCCGCCTTTTACGCTGGTTTGATAAACCTGTTGTCCATTCATATTGAACACACGCACCGTATAACTGCCTGAAACTGCGTCAATGCGAAGCGCATCATGGGCAGGATTCGGTCCATACCGCAGCGCGGGCAGGTTTCGTACCTCTTTCACGGAAGCCGTTGGATCAACAGCCACTTTTGCAGCAAAAACGCCACGGCCGTGGGTGATGATGAATAATTTGCCGTCTTCGCGCAACTTGATCTCGGGGATATACACATTTGGCACTCGGGTTTCCTTTGACCAGGTAGCGCCGCCATTGGTGGTGTAATACAAGCCAAAGTCGGTAGCGGCGTACAGTATACTGTCGGGTTTATACGGGTCGCACTGAACAAAGTTTACAGGCAGGCTCGCCGGTAAATTGCCGGAAACATTTTCCCAAATGGGCGCTGTGGTATTCGCTTTGCGCACCCTCCAGATGCGTGGCTGAGCATTGATGTTGTTGAACGAAACGTACACGGTATGCTTGTCCTTCGGATGCACAATGATGCATTTCAGCATGTCGTTGGTAACCGAGGTAGGAACAGTATTGCTCAAATTCACTTCTTTGAAAAAACCTTTGGTCAGGATCGAGTCTGCGCGGTAAAAAGAGGCGGAGGCACCACCAAAATATACGGTTGGGTTCTTTTCGTTGGAAATACCAATGGCTTTAAGGTTAACCAGTCGTTTGGTCATTTTGCGCCAGCTGTCGCCGCCGTCTTGGGTGAAATGAATGCCTGCATTCGTGCGGTAGAACAGTTGATACTGATCGGCTTTGTTCATCTGATAGGCGTTGATGAAATCCACGCCTTCAATGGTAAAGCTGTCGCTGCTGATGCCGCTGATGAATTGTCCGGCTTGTTCGAAGTTGTCAATTCTGAAGATGCCGTCGTTCTGGGTGGAACCATAAGCGATGGTTCCATCCTGCAATCCAATGTGTGCGTAAGCTCCATCAGCGCCATATAATTTAGATGAGGACAAATTGCCTTTGGTGAGGTGTGTGCCATTATCCTGTGTTCCACCAATCACTTTATCGCCACTCATCCCAAAACCGCCCGCATAAAACTGAGTGGTACGGTATCCTCTGTTCAGGTCCACAGGGTTTGCGGAAGTTGCAGACCAACGGTGCCTCCAAACCCCGCCGTCGCTGCCAACCAGATAATTATCCTGGTTTACACTCATCTTAGCCACTACGTGATGGTCTGCATGCCCTGTCGGACTATTGGACCAAGTGCTGCCACCATTGGTGGTGATGGCCATATTCACTCCGCCGGTAACCAGGCGGTTGCTGTCGGTAGGCGAAGTGCCCAACATCACGCAGAAATTCTGGTATCCACTGCCAATGGACGTGGGCACGGTTCGGCGGATCCAGGTTCGGCCACCGTCAGAACTTTTCATGAATGCAGTGGCATTGCTGCTGAAGCTGGGACCTTCAAACAGCGCATAAACCACATTGGGGAAACGCTTGCAGTAATCTACTTCGATGCGACCATAAGCGCCCTGTGCCGGAATGTCGGCATCGCTGATTTGTTTGAATGTGCCCACTTTGCCAGCGCTGTCGCTGATGTAAATGCCTGTGCTGATGCGTGTAAACAACACACGGCCATCCGGAAAACAAATAATGTCTGAGGCGCGGGCATTGTTGTACACCAATTCCCAGCTTTTACCTGCATTGACGCTGCGGTATAATCCTTTCTCGGTGCCTGCAAACAGGGTATTGGTATCGTTCAGGGAATGCTCCAGCACCCAAACCTCGTCCATTCCTGAAAGTCCTCTGCTGGAGGCAAGTTGTTGGAAGCTGCGTCCGCCATCGGTGCTTTTGAAAATGCCGTCACCCGGAACATCTACGCCTGCTTCGCGGGCTTCGCCGGTACCGAAATACATCACGTCTGGATCTAACGGATTTTGTACCAGACAGCTTACCAGCATACTGCTTTGCTGATCGTTCAGGGGAACCCAGGTAGAACCACCATTTTCAGAGCGCCAGAGTCCGCCGGAAATTCCTCCGGCAAGTATGATGTTGTCGTTGCGGCGGTCAACCAGCAGCGCGCGGGTACGTCCACCCGTTTGCTGCGGACCCAACTCATAAACAGTATCAATGGGATTATTGCCGGTTCTCAGGCTCATCAGCCGCTGGTCCGCACGATGCCATGCAGCATGAAGCCAAGGTGGAATTACGCCATTGGCGTCCTTCTTTTCTTCAAACCATTGTTGGAAATAACCCGGATTGGTTCCCCGTTGGTAAGGTCGGGTCTTCATCAGTTGATGAACCTGGTTCCCAATCGAAATTACTGATGCCATCATCAGTATAAACCCTAAGTATGTGTATCCTTTACGCACGTTTTTTTTGCCGCCGTGCAATGGGCGCAGCGGACTCAGCACAAAGATAAACAAACTGCAAGCCGGCTTGGTGTTTCAGAAATGGCGCAAACATGAAAAAAGCCATACCGGAATTTCCGATATGGCTTTTACCAGGGAACTGTGATACCTTATGCGCCTACCGAGCGACGAATAATATTCAGGGCTCCACCAGCCTTGAACCATTCAATCTGCTGGTCGTTGTAGCTGTGGTTTACCTGAATGGTTTCGCTGCTTCCATCATCATGATGCAGTGCCAGCTGCAGGGGAACGCCCGGTGCAAAGCTGGTCAATCCGATGATGTCGATGCTGTCGTTTTCGCGAATCTTGTCGTAATCCTCTTTGTTCGCAAAGGTGAGTGCCAGCATGCCTTGTTTTTTCAGGTTGGTTTCGTGGATGCGCGCGAAGCTCTTTACCAGCACGGCACGAACGCCAAGGTGACGGGGTTCCATCGCTGCGTGTTCACGGCTGCTGCCTTCACCGTAGTTTTCATCACCGACTACAATGCTGCCAATGCCGGCTGCCTTGTATGCACGCTGGGTAGCAGGAACAGCACCGTATTCGCCGGTAAGTTGATTCTTTACCTCATTGGCTTTTTCATTAAAGAAGTTTATGGCGCCAATCAATAAGTTATTTGAGATGTTGTCGAGGTGTCCACGGAACTTCAGCCAGGGCCCGGCCATGGAAATATGGTCTGTGGTACATTTTCCTTTTGCCTTGATGAGCAGCTTCAAACCTTTCAGGTCGGTGCCTTCCCAAGGTGCAAATGGATCGAGCAATTGCAGGCGGTTGCTGCTTGGGCTAACAGCTACATTTACGCCGCTGCCGTCGGCTGCGGGCGCCTGATAGCCAGGATCTTCCACGGCAAAACCTTTTGAAGGCAATTCATCGCCGCTCGGAGGATCGAGCTTCACCTGTTCACCTTTTTCATTGGTCAGGGTATCGGTCAGTGGATTGAAGGTCAGGTCGCCGGCAATGGCAAGAGCAGTCACCAATTCAGGGCTGGCGACAAATGCGAAGGTGTTGGGGTTGCCATCGGCACGTTTCGCGAAGTTGCGGTTGAAGCTGTGCACGATGGTGTTCTTTTCCTGCTTCTCAGCACCCATGCGGTCCCACATGCCGATGCAGGGTCCGCAGGCATTGGCAAACACGGTGGCGCCAATCTTGTCGAATACATCCAGGAATCCGTCGCGTTCGATGGTATAACGCACCTGTTCGCTGCCGGGGGTGATGGTGAATTC
>JBIKKI010000060.1:0-13273 GCA_044360435.1 Bacteroidia bacterium | reverse complement strand
GTTCTTCATCGGTGATGCGCCTCAGTTCAGGATACCAGGACTGGAAAGAAAACTCCGGTTGGCTCAAGATGCTGTACAATTTGTCTGCCCTGGTTCCGGGTTTAAATCGACGGTAGCCGTCGGCAAGAATTTTCCGCAGCGACAAAGGCAATTTGCCCATCAGGCGCAGCTGCTGCATGCGCTGGGAAAAGGAGAACATCCAATAGCCACCGAACAATTCATCGCCACCCAAACCTGACAGCGCTACGGTGATGCCGGCCCGTTTGGCGGCTCCCGAAACCACAAACGTGTTTACACCGTCGGTGGTTGGAAAATCCATGGCATCCAAAGCCTGCATCACATCCTGAACAACCTCTTCAGGTGTGAGGATGATTTCTGTATGACGGGTATTGAATTTCCGTGCTACCTGCGCAGCAATGGCTGATTCGTTAAAAGCTTCTTCCTGGAAGCCGATGTTAAATGTTTGTAAGGCTCCGGGTCGGAAGCCGGAGGCCAGCGCCACGATGATGCTGCTGTCCACACCTCCCGACAAGAAGGCGCCAAGCGGCACATCGCTGATCATGCGTTTTTCAACGGCATCCGACAGCAGTCGGTGTACGTCTTTCTTCACGCGTTCGTAGGGACCGGTAACCTTGAATTTGTCGCGGCATTCCTGCAGTTCAAAGAAGCGCTGACGGGTAATCGTTCCCTGATGCCAGGAAAGCATGGTTCCAGGCATGAGCTGCTTCACCCCTTTCAGAATGGTATTGGGCGCGTGCACAGTTTGCCAGGAGAAAAATTCCGCAAGCGCCTGTGGGTCAATTTCCCGGGAAACATAACCGGAAGCGAGCAGGCCGCGGAGTTCTGAGCTGAAAAACAACTTGCCATCGGCATGTGCGTAATACACCGGCTTTTTTCCGAGGTGGTCACGCGCAACGGTGAGGGTTTGCAGCTGATGGTCCCAAACGGCAATGGCAAACATGCCTTCCAGTTTCCCGAACACATCCAAACCCCAGCGGCATAAGCCCGCGAGGATGACTTCCGTATCGGTTTGGCTTTTGTAGGGATAATCAGAAAGCTGTTTCTTCAGCAGCTTGTAGTTGTAAATTTCACCATTGAATACCAGCGTATAGCGCCCGTCATGGCTGTGCATGGGCTGATGCCCTTCTGCAGAAAGATCGATGATGCTGAGCCGCACATGGGCCAAACCGCAGCCAGGCGTGGTGAAAATGCCCCGATCGTCGGGACCGCGATGCCTGATGGCATTGTTCATGTGCACCAACCGGTCGTTCAGTCGGAAGGTATCGTCAAGACCTGCAATTCCGTTGATGCCACACATCCCTGCGAAGATGCTTTATTCTAGTGTTTTCCGGAAACCGATTTTCCCATATTCAGGAAGCGTAGTGCCCAAATTTCAGGACTATTGGTAGCGGCCTGGGCACGGCTCGCTGCTGCCATGCGCACCAGTGCGGCATCATTCATCTTCATGATGCGGAGCAAGCAGGCTTTCAGCGCTGCTTTATTTCCTGCTTCGAACGGAAATCCGTTCTGTTCGGGAAGCAGAAATGCCGAAGCGGCGCCAACCGCATCCGACAACAGCAAAGGATATCCGGCAGCGGCATATTCATGCACTACAACGCCCCAGGGTTCAAAGTTGCTTGGAAGCACAAAAACGCCGGTTTCGGCAACAACAGCGCCCATTTCTGCCGGCTGAACAAAGCCCAGATGGCGTATATCGGGATGTGAAACACGGCTGTCCCACAGTGGTCCGGTTCCCGCACACCACAGTTGCCAGTCGCAGGGATGTTCCGCTTTGGCTTCGGCAAATGCTTCCCAGAGCAGGTCAAGTCCTTTGGCCGGAATGTAACGCGCCACGCACAAAAACCGGTGCGGGAAATGTGCCTCTTTGGCCGGCATGTGTGCGGAAGCAAACGATTCGAACAGCGCCGTATCGGCAGTATACGCTCCTTCGGTAATCTGATGATCGCCGAAGCCAAGCTTCTTTGCAAAGGAACGCTGCGGCGATCCGGGAATAAACAGGTGACGGAACAGGCGTGGAAATACCATCGAAGCGCCCAGTGCAAGCAAACGCTGTTTGATTGAACCCGTCCAATGGTTGTCGAAGCCGGTAGCCAGGAAAAAGTCTTTGCGCAGCTTCCAGGCCGCACGGAGCACCGATTTGTTGGTCCAGTCGGCAATAAACACAATATCCGGTTTGGCCTGTCGGATGTGTTGTTCCAGTTCGCGTGCGCTGAACTTGCTTCTATCCACGATTCGGAGACCGGGCTGTTGCCCGAAGTCGAACGGTGCTTCGGGATTTACGGGAAGGCATAAAACCAGCAGTTCATGGCCGGATTGGGCTGCGGTGGCGCGCAAACAGGCCAGCATGTACGGCGCCAACTCTCTGAACACCACCACCACCTTTGCAGATCCTCCTGTATTGTCTGTGTTCGCGTTACCTTTGCCAGACAGGTTTTTCTGTACATCCATGCGTGTTCAATTATACGACCCATCCTGGAAAGAACGGGTGATTGCCCTTACTTTACAGGAATATCCATTCATGGAATCCTGGTTTGCCCAGCGTTTCGAGGCCTTGTATGAACATCCATATCAGCAGGGCCGGAACCGCATCATCCTGGCTACTGAGGGTGAAGCACTTGCCGGAATTGTTTCATACATATACTGGCCGCTTCAAGATGTTGCCGCCGACACACGCAGCTTCCAGATTCTGGGTGTTTTGGTTTCCCCCGATTTCCGCGGACGCGGCGTTTTTGCACAATTGCTCGATGCGATGAAAGCGCAGGCCGCGGAAGACGCTGCCGACTATCTGATTGGATTTCCTGTACCGGCCTCCAAGCCCGCTTTTGTTAAAAAAGGATGGAAACACGTATTCGACATGCAATGGTTCATCAAACCGGTAAGCATTTTGGCAGCCATACGGCGCAAGCCTTTCGGCGCCAGAGGCTTCAGCCAGGAAGTTCCGGGGAACCTGCAGGCCGACACCATGTTGCAAACTGCTGCCGACCCCGCGTTCTGGAATTATCGGAAGGCTTTTATGCCCGAATGGCCGGCCTGGTGGTTTTCATGCACCGTTCAGGGGCATCCCATACACATTCAGTTCCGCATAGGACAAAGAAAAGGCCTGAACGAAGCCAGCATTGGTAAAATTTATGCAGGCACAGCCCCCGCCGGTGCCATCAGGCAGGGCATCAAACAATGGATGCGCGCCCTGCGCAAAGAAGGAAGCACGGTATTTGCAAGTGTGGCCATCAACCCGGAATGCCCATCTGAAACGGGCGAAGCGGTGCAATCGCTGTTCTTCAAAACACAAAAAAAGGTACACTTCATCCATATGAGCTTCAGCGGAAAATCCGATGGCGACATGCCCGAACGCTGGAACATGATGCGTGGTGATATCGATACTTGGTAATTCTACTTCATGCGGTATTCCAAACAACTCCATTCGCGCAACCACCTGATTAAATCAGTTTTGGGAAACCTGCTGTTTCCGGTATTCGGTTTCCCGCATCAAAACGGTGATTTGCTGGTACTGAATCTGCACAGCGTGCCGCACAGTTATGGGGATGAACTGCGGCATCTGATTGCATTTCTTGGGAAGCACTTCGAATTGCAAAGCCCTGACTACCTCGAACAGTTCTATAACGGCGCGGTTTCCAGGCAAGGAGCGTCGCCTTCTGTGGTGTTCACCTTTGACGATGGGCTGCGGAACAACTTCCGCGCAGCCCAGGTTCTGGAAGAATTTGGCATCAGGGGCCTGTTTTTCGTGGTTCCCGATTTCTTCCAAGCCGCCGAAGACGCTCAGGAATCTTACTACCGCACGCATATCCGCAACCTCATCAATCCGCATTACGACAGGGAACCCGAGGATTTTCGCGCCATGAACACCGAACAACTCCTTCAGCTCAAAGAACGTGGACATATACTGGGTTCACACAGCATGAGCCATACCATGAACAAGGATCAGGATCATGCCGATTTGGTGCATGAGGTCGTTCATTCCAAAGAAGTAATAGACCGCGTGCTGCAGCAAAACACCACCCATTTCTGCGCCCCTTTCAACTCGTTGCAGCGCGTTTCTGCTGAAGCCATGGAACTAATCAGTGCACATTATACCTATTTCCACAGCACCTTTCCGGGAAGCAACCTGGAAGACCGGAATCCCATGTTCATCCGCCGGGTAAATGTGGAAGCTTTTTGGCTCATGGGCGCGGTGAAATACGCTTGCAGTGGCCGTGAATGGCAGCGCTGGCGCGAAGAATCCGCACGTTTTCAATCACTTTGCCCCAACCCAAAGTAAACACCCCCACGGATGTTCAGGATATTTTCAATATTGATGGTCTGTTCCGTTTTTATGGACGACTTCTTCTTTTTCCGGACTCCGTTCGACTTTTACTATTACTACTTGATTTATCTGATTTTCATCATCATGGTGGTGGTGAAGAATCAATCCCTGCACCTGCTTCCGAAATGGTTTACACGGGTGATGGTATTGCTTTATGTAATCAGTTTGAGTGTGAGCAATGTGTACGGTACGCTTGGGTTTCACCTGGTGAAGCAGTTTTTGGGCATCACCTATTCGGCGGTGGCCTATTACCTGTTGTTGAAATCAAACAGCTTCAACATTATGAAGATTTTCAACATATACCTGAGCGCAGCCTTCTGGGTGGCACTATGGGGACTTATTGTTGAAGCACTGCTGCTGTACGGCATCCAGATTACCGAAAAAGTAAAATCTACTTCTGCGGGTCTTTACCGCGTGTATTCCATCATGGGTGAACCCTATTTTCTTGCGGTTGCCCTGATGCCGGCACTATACTATTGCATCTATCGGATGCTCAGCGAACCGGAGTATCGGTACAACCTGAAAAACCTGGTGCGCTCCGGTGTGATTTTCGTATGCTTCGTACTCACATTTTCTTCGGCAGGCTACATGGGCCTGGTGTTAATGGTGCTCATGTACATGTACAGCGCCAACTACTTCTCCATCATTGAAGGACGTTTGAAATTCCTGTTGATGCCGCTCATCGTGATTTTATTTATTGGGTTTTACAACAACCTGAAAGATGCATTTTATGAGTTCCAGGTTCGGGTGGATGATACCCTGACGATGTTTCAGTCCACCGACGGCGGCATCGATGTGAAGAAGATATCTACCGTAAACTCCAGCACCTTTGCGCTTTATACCAATTACATCATAGCCAAAGAGAGTTTCCAGCGAAATCCGCTCTTTGGTTCCGGACTTGGTTCCCACCCCATCAACTACGACATCACCTTTGCCAAATATTTCCCTGCAGATTTTACAGAGCGTTTTGGCACATTCAACAAGTTCGACGCGAACAGTTTATTCCTGCGATTGATGTCGGAAACCGGACTGTTTGGTCTCTTCCTTGTATTTTTCTTCCTGTTGCGGTTCTTTATGGGGAAGAAACACCTGAAGCACCCCAGGTTCCGTGAATTGAACATTGTAAATCAGGGCATTTTTATCCTGATTGTGGTTCGTTTGGTGCGCACAGGCAGTTACTTCGGAAACGGGTTTTTCCTGTTTATTTTCCTGTATTACTATACCAAGCGCATTGCCGACGGCAAGGTGCGGGTTCCCTGGCTTCAATACAAGCCCCGGCCTACGCCTTCAGCGCCTGCAGCGCCTGAAGGGTCAGGCGGCCAATCTGTTTCCAGTTAAAGGCTGCTGCCTTTGTTTTGGAGGCGGCGCCGAGCGCTGCGGCTTCAGGTTCCGTGAGTTTGAGTATTGCTTCAAGCGCTGATTCCAACACTGCTGCGTTTCCGGGTTCAATAAGTCGTCCGTTTTCAGCAGAAACCAACAGCGCCACAGCACCCACATCACTGGCCACCACCGGAAGTCCGGAGGCCATCGCTTCCAGAATCACCGTGGGCATTCCTTCGCTGTAAGAAGGACAAACCAGGGCATAAGCGCTGCGGTAAATGCTTCTGATACGCTGTTCATCGCGCAGCGCTCCTTCATAAAATACACGGTCGTGAACCAAACGTTTGTCTTCGGGAATATCGCCAATGAACCGGAACGAAGCCTGGAACTGGGTCTGCTGCAGCAGTTTGGGCATCACTTGATTCAACAGATCCAGGCCTTTTCTCCATTCATAGCGGCCAACAAAAAGCACGGTTTTTTCCTTTGGGGAAGCCTGGTTGGGCTGTTCAAACCAAGAGTCATCGATGCCCACGGGAAGCGTGAGTATGCTTTGTGCGGGTGCGATGCGGGCAATGATCTGGCTGAGTTTCCCGCCCAGCGAAACCACTGCATCGGCCTTTTTGATGAGTCTGGCCGCCGGAAGGCGCAGCATGAATCCCTGAACTTTGTTGCGCCAGCCCTGCATGGCCTGAAACATTTCCATGCCGTGCAGGTTGAGCACCACCGGAATGCCTTTCAGTCCGCTGCTGATGGTTTTCCAACCGGCAAAACCCTGCACATACACCGCATGGATGCGCTGTTGTTCGCGCAGCAACACCTCGTGAATTGCCTTGCTGTAGCGGTAATTGCGCAACAGGTAATGGCCTGGAACAGGGGCTGCCGCAGGCCAGGGAATATAAATCGCTTCAATATTTGCCCTTTGATTTGGGGTGAATAAAGCAGCGACATCCAATTGCTCGTGTGGGTGAAAAAGCAAAATCCGCGCCCCGGCATCGGCCAGGCTTGCCGCCAGTCGTACCGAATGTTTCTGCATGCCGCCAATGCTCAGCGGAAACAAACCATCGGTGAGCAGGGCTACGCAAAATGGCTCAGGATGTAGCTTGCCTGACGGTTCCATGTGTATTCGCTTAGGATTTTATTCTTGAACTGAAGTCCCATGTTGTGGGCTTGGTCGGGATGCAACAGCAGGTGATTCAGGGCCTCCGACAGCGCCGGAATTCCAGGCTTTACCAGCCAGCCGTCTTTGCCATGCTCCATCACATCATTCACCGGACCGTTGTCGGGGGCCAGCACCACCTTCCCCATGATTCCGTATTCAAAAATCTTCATGGGACTGCCGTACCAGTTGCTTTTGGGCATAACCGTAATATCCATCAGTGAAATGTATGGATACACCTGATGGTGGGGCACTTTACCTGCAAAAACAACGCGTCCTTCACCGAGGGTTGCCAAGGCTTGTTTTTTCAAGGCTTCTTCATTCATGCCACCACCTACAATCAAAAGCACGGCTTGTGGATGTTGTTGTTCAATCCGGGCAAACGCATGGATCAGGTCATCGAGGCCATGATGCGGGAAAAATGAACCCACAAAACCAATGATGTTTTTACCCTGCAGCTGAAATTTCTGCCGCAGTGCTTCCACATCTTCAGCCGCCACATGCACGGTTGAAGGATCAATACAATTGGGAATCACACTGATGCTTCCCGCGGGAAAACGATAACGCGCAGCCAGGAAATCACGCAGTGCCGAGGAAACAGCAAACACTTTTGTTGCAGCGTGCAGTTTTCTCTTTTCGATGGCATGTCCCAAGGGATGCATGAGCGAAGGACCTTCCCAATGGCGCATTTCCTCAATAAAGGGTGCATTCACTTCCAGAAAATGTGGTATCCCGGCCTTTCGGCACATGCGCATGCCTGAATCCTGCATGTATTCGCTTCGTTCATACACCAAATCGGGTTTAAAGCTGCCGATGGCCGATTCCAGCCGGGCCGCAGCCAACTTGTCGAAACGCCTGATGCCCAAATCCTTGAGTGCATTGTATGCCATTTTGGGCAACAACCTTTTCACCAGCTCCTTGATGCGGTGGCTTCCGGACTGTGTGTCAAACTGTTTCTTTTCTGACGGCGTGGTTCCTCCAAGAATCACGGGCATGACTTCATGGCCCAAGGCCCTGAACGCCTTAATGGTTTCCCTTTGGTGGGTGCTGTAACCAACCTCACTGACGATGTCGTGGGTTGGATGCGGGGAAAAGTAAATGATGCGCACGTGTTGCAAAGGTACGCGATGCGGGAATGCGCGTAGTATTGTGTCTTAGCCGTTGATGGTCAAAGGTTCCATTTTGGCTGCCTGGTAGATATCCTCAGCGCGGTATGTTTTCCGTGGAATATTGATGCTGTCTCTATGCCAGGTATCCGGAATTTCTGTACCGTTCAGCACCATATCCAACCAGGGCAGATAGGCTGCAGGCGTATCCTTGCGCGCTCTTACCTCCCGGAGGTAATCGGCATCTGCAATGCCCATGCGCTGTATGAAGATGAACACGTTTTGCATGCTCCACAAATCCACTTCCGGACCTTTGGCATTTCGGGTTGGACCGAAATACTCATCTTCAAGGATGGCTTTGAAGTGGTCGCCTTCAGGATACCATTGGTATGTTTTCTGTGCAGAAATGCCCACAGCACGTTCCAGTCCACACCAGTAAATCACCTTGCGCAAGGGAAGCTTCAAGGCTTTCAGGATGGGGTTACTGCGCAAGCTGTCGGTGTTTCTTTTTTTGTCGGGCGTCCACAGTTGCAGGGTGGTGCTGAATGCCGGAGGCATAAACACCACATGTGGTTCCCAGGCGTCGATGGTGTGCACCGGATGTTGTTCCTGTGTAAAATGTTTGGCCACCCGCATTTTGGTTTCCAGGGTTTTCTCATCCACATCCACCTTTTTGTCGAACAACATCGTTTCGTAGCCACTGCCGTAAATCGCGGCGGTAGTTAAGATGTAGTTGTTGTGGTGGTGAATGCAATGTGCTGCCTGGCCACGCTGATAATCTTTCATGGCCGGGAAGAAGTGAATCTTCAGGTGAAAATCGGTGCATTCATACACATAAAAGAAGGGAATATTGTACTGGCTCCAAACCTGTGACCTGTATCCTTCATCGTCGAAGTTTCGCTTCACTACTTCTTTAAGAAACTCCTTATCTGCGCCCATTTCCTGAAGGACGGTGCCTGCATGTTTATGAAACTCCGAACGTTGCTCGTATTGCTGATTGAGGTTTTTCAGCCGCTCGATGTAAGGATGGTGTTCAAAAACCTGTGTGCTCATGATGTTTAAGTATGCAAAAATAAAGCCTGTAACTGCCAGAAACTGATGCTTCCCCTTTTATCTGCCTGATTTTAGGCAGATTACTGCATCAATTGCGCTTTTTCCGGGCCTCCTCCATCAGATGCAGGATTTTCTGCACCTGAGCATCCAAGGTGTACGGTGTATAATCAAAATTGTGGTCGAAGGGCATACTTCCATCGCGCAACCGCAGCATATCACGTATAAAATCCTCGGCGCTGATGTTTCTGTTCAAAATGTAACCCAGCTTGTTTTCAGTAATTAAGTCATACAAACGACCCGGACCCACGCAGGCAATAATCGGCTTGCGGAATTTGATGTAGTCAAAGACCTTGGTGGCAATGCTGTTCACCATTTCCGGACGTTGAAACAACAGGAAGGCGTCGGAAATGGAAAGGAAATCCGACAACTCTTGCTGATTCAAGTATGGAAGCTGTTGAATGCAGGGCATTGGATTGCTGTTGAGCAGCTGATCCATTTCACGGTCTCCATTCCCGATAAACACAAAGCGAAACTGTCCGGGAAGCCGCTGCTGAAGCAGGGCAACATTCGACAGAAAATGTTCGAAATAGGGTTCACATCCTTTGCCAATATTGCCGGCACAGGTGATGGTAAACACCTTTGGTTCAAGGGTTACAGAAGCTTGCGGCAGCGGTTGGAGCAGGTCGGAAACAGGGTTCAGCAGCAGGTGGTAATTTGCCGGAACGCGCTCAGATAGGTAGGTTATGATATCCGGACAAGCCGCCGTAATGACGTCGGAAGTGTTGAGCACAGCCTCTTCGCGGTTTGCTTCGGCAGCGAAGCGATTTGCATTGAGTGCCCTGATGCCGTAGTGGAATCCATTCGTCCAGCGGTCGCGGAAATCACTGAACAGCAACAGGTGCGGAAACTCCCGCTTCAGCAGCACACCCGTATATAAATAGCTGAACGGTGCACCCGTACAAATCACGGTTTGGATGTGGTGTTCCCGGATGATGTTTCGCGCCATACGACAAAGGCTGTACACGTCCAGAACGCCGGTATCGTACACCGTTCCGCGCACCTTTAATTTCATGTAAAACAGCGCCAAACGGTATTGAATCTTGCCCCAGATGTTTCGCGGACCATATTGCAGGATGTCCGGATAGGCGCTTTCAATGCGGTGTACGCGGTTCGCAAAGGCTTTAAATTCCTGCGGAAGCTCTTGCTGTGCCGTAATGATATGCACTTCCAAACCCTGCTCCATCATCCTGCGGCCAAACAAGGCCCAACGCCTGCCGCCAACACCGTTTTGCGTGCCGAGTTTGGCGCTCAGAATCAGGATTGGACCTACAGCCTCCTCCTTATTCATTTCCTTCACAACAATAATTTTAACTTATACTTCAATACGTCAAGCATGCTACATTCCATAAACCACCATACATTTTACGGTGGGGATGCAAAGATGTTCGGCATCCGTGCATTCCTCGATGCTCGGTAAGTTTTTTTTAAGGGAATTTCATGCGACGGCACTTGGAAACAGCGTGCCGGAAATGATGGATTTCAGCAACATAACCTGAAATTTATTTCAGCCTTTTTTCAGGCAGGTTATCTTTGCAACTCATTAAGAATCAGGAACATGATTTCAGAAAAAGCAGTCATTGGAAGGAACGTATCGATTGGCGCGTATTGCGTTATTGAAGAAGGTGTGGTTATTGGCGACAATACCACCATTAAAAATTACGTGGAGCTCCGCAAAAACACCATCATTGGTGAGAATTGCTATATTGATTCGCGGGTATCTACTTCCGGAGAATGCAAAGTGGGGAACAACGTAACCGTGCGCTACGCTTCTATTCTGGCGCGTGGGGTTGAGGTTGGCGACGGCACCTACATCTGCCCGAAGGTAATGACGAACAACCTGAATACCGGACAGACACAGATTGGCGGCGCAAAGATTGGCCGCAACTGCTTCATTGGAACCAATACCGTATTGCAGCATGGAATCACCATTGGCGACAATGCCATTACGGGCAGTTTATCCTTTGTAAACAAGGATATTCCTGAAGGAGAAATTTGGTTTGGGAATCCGGCGAAGCCTTACAAGAAGGCTTAATTCTGGCCGGTAAAAGCATCAGGTTGCTGATGCAGTAAAGGGTTCAGGGCTTCAAGCAGCAGCCTGACCTGTTGTGCCGATGAAAATTCGGTATGTGTTGATTCAAGATTGAACTGCTGTGTTCCACCGGCTAAATCTTGCAGCATTGCTGCGGTTTGTTCGGCATCATGTGCCGTGTTCAGCAGGATGCCAATCCGGCGCTCGCGAATCATTTGCGCCAGTTTGCCCTTGATGTCATAGGCAATGATGGGCTTCTTAAAAACGATATAATCGAAGAATTTGGTAGGAATACTCTTTGCCAGGGCTTCCCTGTTGAAAATCAGGAAGGCATCGGCGGTATTCATCCATGCGCCGAGTTCCTGCTGCGGCATGCGCTGTATCAGCTGCAAACCGGAAATCCCTGCCTTGTTGAATTGCTGCACTACTTCCGGATTGGGGAGGCCCACCAGCGACAGCTTCACGAGACCAGGCTTCTGCTTTTCCAACACCTTAATCGCCCGGATCAGGTGTTCTGTCTGGTCTTCACAGCCTTCGGAAATATTTCCTACATGCACCAGGTGAAATCCTGCTCTTGCAGCGGGTTTGGCCTTCTGAGCTGCCGCTTGTTCCAGGATGGGAGAAACGGCATTGTACAATACCATATAAGCACGCGCATGCCGTTGGTTCAGGTAATCGCCAATATCTTCACTGGCCACGGTAACCAGGTCTGATTGTTGAATCACCGCCAGTTCACAGGCTCTTTCGTAATCCATCCTGCGCGCATCGAGTTGCCTCATGCCGTAGTTGAAACCTTCCGTCCATTTGTCGCGGAAATCGCTCACCAAAACGAGGCCTGGGAATTCCTTTTTCAGCAGGGTTCCGTAGTAAAGGTAGCTGAATGGTGCGCCGGTAACGATACAAACATCGATGCCGTGTTGTTGGATCAGCCGCCTGCAGTTGGACAAGAACCGCTGTTCGTCGCGCTTGCCCAAATCATAAATGGTACCCCGCACAGCCTGAAGCAGCCGCCAGCGCCACCAGCGATACTGGAGCTTCCCAAACAAGTTGTTGGGTGTTTGGCTGATGCATGCCGGATATTTGGTTTTGAACGTATGCACTTGCGTGCTCCATTCCTGAAGTTCTTCGGGCAAATCCTGCCTGGTTGTGAGGAAGTGAACCTGTTCACCTGCTTCGAGCAAAGCCCGGCCCAACAAAGCCCAACGCCTGCCGCCCACCCCGTTCTTCGTGCCCAGGTCGTAGTTTACGATGAGTACGCCACCCTTTCCCTGCCGCATTTTATGCTTCCTGTGATGATTTTCCCGGAGCGGTCTCAGAAACCTTTACCGCAGGCTGTCCGAAATAGGTTCCCGGTTCAGTGAGGTTTCTGGTAACAATGCTGCCCTGACCAATCATGATGTGGTCTCCAATTTTTACTTTGTTCCGGATGGTAGCGCCAATGCTGATAAACGCGAAGTCGCCAACATCCACCGAACCCGCAATGCATACATGGCTGGTGAGGATGCAGTGTTTTCCGATGGTGCAGTTATGGCCGATGTTCACAAATGAACCGATTTTGCTGCCGTAACCAATAAGCGTGGTGTCCATGGCTGCGCGGCGCACCGTGCTGTGCGGACCAATATCCACATAATCCTCGAGCACCACTTTCCCCACCTGAGGAAAGGGAATATACCTGCCCAGTTCTTCGTCAAATTCGAGGCCCAGACCTTCCGTACCTAAGCTTGTATTGTTTCGGATGATGCAGTGTTCGCCGATGATTGTTCCTGACATGATGGTGCTTCCCGAATGAACCACTGTTCCATTTCCAATCTGCACCTCGCTGCCAATAAACACGTAATCGCCAATATGGATGTTGGGATTGGCCCGGTGCATACCTACATGATTTTCAGCGATGGCATCCTGCTGAAAGCACTTGTGAAACGCACGCGCATAAATCAGCCGTGGTTTGTCTGTGGTGCTCATCAAACACAGGTGCGGCATTGAAGCCTGCAGCGCAGCGAGTGATTCATGCACGATCACATAACCACAGGTAAACTGATTCAATACCTCTTCTGTACCTGCCCAGCACAAACTGTTTTTGTTGTGGTTGCCTGGAAAAGCAAGATGCGTAATAGGCTCCTGCGCCTGACCGAGGATGTTCAGGGACAAGACTGCAGCCAAATCTTCAGGGTGCATGGAGGTCATGTGAGAATCTGAAGTAGCAGGGT
>JBIKKI010000184.1:0-3731 GCA_044360435.1 Bacteroidia bacterium | reverse complement strand
CCTGTTGCTCATTGCATTCGCTTACGCCTGCCCCGTAAGCGAGTTTAGCGAACGACAGTGGGGGGCAGGTGGTAGCGAAGCGTTGGGGAAGTGAAGCAAGCGGCGAGGAACCATGAATAATTAACGGCGCGATTGTTACCAGCTTATTTCAATCGAATTCCAAAGCGGCCTAAAGAGCGCTTCAGTATTTCGTTCATGTCTTCAGATACCTTGAAGGCGTATAGTAAATATACAAACAGCAATCCTGCCGTTCCGGTGCGCAAAATCCCATTCAGGAAGGGGTTTTCCAGGCGATATGGGATCAGCGTCAGCGCAAACATGGGTATCATGATCAGCAGCAGGCGCAGTTGTCCGCGGTCGAAGGGATGAATACCCATCTTCAGCCAGGTAATGTATATAACCAGTATATGATTGACCATGATGGTGAGGCTGGTGGCAATAGCTGCGCCCTTTATTCCATAAAGGGGAATAAGCAGGTAGTTGCCCACTACAGCCAGCACGGCTACAATTCCGAAGTTTACAAAGGTCCAGGCGTAGTATTTGGAATTGGCCAAAACCGGTCCTGAGGAAGAGCCCAGCAAATCAAACAGTCTCCCCACACCCAGAATAAGCACCACAATTTTGCCGCTGCGGTAATAATCTCCCCGGGGCATGATGTCATATAAATTATCAATATTCAGCCAAATCAGATAAAAGAGCGTGGCTCCGGCTAACAACTGGTTCAGGGTGGTGCGTCGGTATAAATCCTGCACTTCAGCAAGATTGCCTTCCTTCATGTGGGAAGAAATAATCGGTGCGCTCACCTGCAGCAGGGTGCGTTTCGGAATTTCTATCAGCATGGCCAGATAGAAGCCGATGCTGTATATGGCGGTATCCGACAATTGCTTCATGGAAGTAATCATCATGAAGTCCAGCTTGGATATGATGAGTCCTGTAACCCCGCCGAGGAAGAGGAAACCGGTAAAGCGCAGCATCTCTTTGCGCAGTTCAGGATGTTCTTTCAGAAAGTTGAAATCGGGTTTCAGGTGGATAGGGGTCAGCCGCGACAGGAACAGGATGTTACCGGCCACCGCCAGGCCGTAAGCTGCCACCATCAGCCAAAGCGCAGTTTGAAAATTAATCCATCCCTTGAAAAAAGCAAAGCCTGCAGCAATCAGGCAGACCCGGATGAAAATCTCACGCAGAAAGTTCGGAATGGCGATGCGTCCGTGGTTGGCAGAAGCTGATTCGGTAACTACCTGAAACAAGCTGAATAGCACCAGCAGAATGAGCATGGGA
Source organism: Bacteroidia bacterium (assembly GCA_044360435.1). GTDB lineage: Bacteria > Bacteroidota > Bacteroidia > NS11-12g > UBA955 > REEB481. The sequence continues at coordinate 2,453 of JBIKKI010000184.1, read as the reverse complement.
TACAAGGCTTCCAGCTTCTGTGCATCCATGCGAAACAGCGCCAACAAAGGCTCACGAAAGAACAACAAGCCGGTCAGCACCAACAGATAACCGGTGGCGGGCAGCACAAATACCCAGAAGAAAAAACCATGGTTACGACGATCTTCTGTTTTGAAATAGGGAAAGAAGCGGTTGATGCTGTAGTGTGTGCCCATCAGGGCAAAGGTGGATAACACCGCTGCGGCTTCCAGCAGAAAACGCACCGCCCCCAGATCTGTGGGTTCAAAGAATAAGGGAAACAGCAGGAACAGGCTTAAAAAACCAAGCAGTGTTCCGATATAATTGGAAGCCGTTGCCTTGATGCTCTGACGGATGATGACGCCCATGGCACTGCGAAATTACCCCAAACAGCAGCGGAATCGGTTATCAGGAATTTGTTTGTTACCCTGAAACATTGCCCCGGTAAAAAAAGCGTCACTCGATGGCCCTTCCTATCTTTGTCCGGAACAAGGCACGCAAAGGTGAAGCTGATTAAGTTTTCCTCATTATCAGGGCAAATCGCCGGCCTCCTCGAACAAGAGTTACGGGGCGATTGCGATTACAGCGAAGGACAGCGCCGTATTTATGCGCATGCCGTGGATTTCGCCGACTACTACAAAAAGCATCTCGAGGCCGGGCACCAATGCGAAACGGAAGAGGTTTTGCTTAGCTCACCCGGCCTGCGCAAGCGCTGGTATGCTGAACATCCTTCCTTCATCGAAGGAGATAATTTGCAATACGCCCTGGATCAGATTGCCCACTTCAAACCCGATGTGATTTTCGACCAGGCCCGGGTGCTGTTGCCCGTCATCGGCGACCTGAAAAAACGTTTTCCCTTTATCCGCTGCACCACCACCTGGGATGGATGGATTGCCTCCGAACCGGCGCAGATGCGCGGCTACGACCTGTATTTCACTTGTGTGCCTGAGATTCTGGAGAAGCATCTTGCCGTGGGACATCGCTGCACGATCAATCCCTTCGGTTTTGAAACCTCCCTGCTTGAACGTATTCACGTTCCAGATGAGCGCATCAACCGGGTATGTTTTGTCGGTTCTCTGTCCTCGGGCATCCACAACATGCGCAACCGCGTGCTGAACGAGCTGCGCCGTGAAGAGGTGCTCGACTGGTGGATCGGCAACATCGGGCAGGGTTTGTTTACCCGCTCCAAGCTGCGCGAGCTGGCCTATGGCAACTTCCGGGCGTTCATGAACAACATCCCCTTTGAGCTGCACAACCGCGGCAAGCTATACGGATTGGAGATGTATCAAACGATGGCGCAGTATCAGCTCACCATCAACATCCACGGCGACCAGGTGCAGAACATCGGCAACATGAGGCTTACCGAAGCCGGCGGCGTAGGCACCTGTCAGCTCATTGACTGGAAACCCAATGCCGAAACCTATTTCAAACCCGATGAAGAAGCCGTGTTTTTCCGCACGGTGGACGAGTTGAAAAGCAAGGTGCGGTACCTGCTGGAACATCCTGAAGAAACCCGCAAAATTGGCGAAGCCGCGCAAAAGCGGGTGTTGCGTGAATATACCTTCGCCGCCCACGTGTCGCGCTTCATGCACGAAGTGCGGGCGTTTTTGGGTTGAAGCAGGAAGGAGGCTGAGGTGCGTGCTTGTTCCGGGCGGAAGACGGTGGGAAAGCGAAAAATACCCGAGCACAGCAGCCTTTATTTGTAAAGGTTCGCAGATTGTTGATGGGCGGGAATTTCACCACAAATATTGAAGTGTGGCTCTGAACTTTCTGCTACTTCAGAAATGTCTGCTGAGCACGAAACCCCGCCTATTGCAGATGTGTTGTTAGTGGCTTCCTATCCGAAGTTCATTGCAACTACCTTAAAGGTTCTAGTAGAATCGTATCTGAATCTTCGTTTTTAATTTTCTTAATCCTAAATCCTTCCTTCTTAAAAAAGAGTTCAAATGAATTCGACCATCCAATGCTTCTATATTGAAATTTTCCGTCTGCGTCAGAATATATGCTATTTGTTAAACTATTTGTCGAGTCTTCCTGTTCATACTTACTTATTGCAACGCGCTCCAATGGTACTCGAGTCTCTGAGTTAAGGACAACACCTGATTTTTCTTGGACAGCGTCACAGCCAACAAGAATTACTAAAAGAAATATAGGATATAGTTTCATGTCAGTTTATTTTGGTTGCTGGTAACTCGTTTATAGCCGCTATTTCATGGCGCTTAACTGTCCATTTCGGCACAATAGGCGCTATCCCTTGTTGCCTATTTGCGCTATGATTATCCGGCTCAGAGGATGATTGCAGGCTGGTTCCAAGGATTCTGTTTTGAACTTGTTGATTCGCAGTGTTCTGGGAGGAGTTAGTGTTAAAAATTATTTCGCGCCTTGATGCACTGCCCCTGCCTGTACTTCCATTAAAGCTGCCGCTTAATGGGAGGTGCATAAAGGTATCGTAAACA
>JBIKKI010000183.1:0-3758 GCA_044360435.1 Bacteroidia bacterium | reverse complement strand
GAGTTTACCTCGCGACCAACGACCCACAGCTTAGAAGGCTGTTGCTCTATCCAACTGAGCTACGGGACCAGATCGAGGCGCGAAAATAGGGAAACAGAAGGGATTTACCGCCGCCCCGCTGCTGTGCAGCGTTTTTCTGCTCTGCGCTTAAATAATTCGGGATGATGCTCGCTGCGCGCGCATGAACCCGGGTGGGGGAGCCTTGCAAGCAAAAGCCGCCCCGCTGCGCGTAGGCTTTGTATGAGACTTCAGTTCACGGTTTCGGGATGATGCTTGCTGCGCGCGCATGAACCCGGGTGGGGGAGCCTTGCAAGCAAAAGCCGCCCCGCTGCTCCGCAGCGTAGGCTTTGTATGAGACTTCAGTTCACGGTTTCGGGATGATGCTTGCTGCGCGCGCATGAACCCGGGTGGGGGAGCCTTGCAAGCAAAAGCCGCCCCGCTGCTGTGCAGCGTGCGCTTTTTTTTATGCTTCTGTCGCTCAAACTGCGTTTGGCGCCCTTCAGCATAAAAAAAGCCGCTTTGCGGGCGGCTTTTTCTTGCGGTGAGGGCGGGATTCGAACCCGCGTTACGACGTTAAATCGTAAGGCAGTTTAGCAAACTGCTGGTTTCAGCCTCTCACCCACCTCACCAACGGGTGATTCTGAAAAATCAGGCCGCAAATATAGCAGAATTTCCATCCGTTTTTCAAAGAATTCTTGAAAAATCATGCAGCCATTTCCACTATACTTGAAACTGAATCATGGCCTCAGGAAACGATCATTATAAGTTTAGGGATATCAAAACCTATTGCAGTACGGAATGGCTGGCGAACAACACCAAAAAATACCGTTCTGTGTTTGATGAACAGGAACTGTCTTATATCTATTGCGAAGTTTCCCTGTTCAACAAGCGTTACGATGAAGAGAAATGGATGCTGAACATGCAGCTGAAATGCTTCAACAGTGACAATCAAGAGGTTTGTGACCTCAACTGCGACCGACAGGTGGAACCTAGGGAACAGGTGGTGTACATCCGTGAAGGCTGGGGTGTTAAAACACAAGGCACATACTGGAAAGCCGGTGCATACCGCTGGGAAGCCTGGGTGGATGGTCAACTTCTGGAAAAAAAGAATTTCTACATCGAAAATCAGGGCATGGTGCGCAGCGGGTTGAATCCGTATTTCCGACTCGACACAGTAAAGCTCTACGAAGGTCCCGATGCCAATATTCGCGAGGAAGACCGCAAATATTACGTGTGCTTCAATGCCATGAGCACGCGCTACATCTGGGTTGAACTGAATGCGCAGAACCTCACGCGTAAAAGCAGTGACCTTGCCCTCGAATTCATGTTCAATTTCCGCACCGCCAGCGGATATCTGAAGGGAAGCATTACCAAGGTGATTTTTGTGAAGCCCGATGAAGATCAATTTCATGTCAGCATCGGATGGGGTTCAGATATTGTGGGTACCTGGAGCAGGGGTGAGTACTTTGCAGAGGTAGTGTTTATGGATGAACTCGTGGCATCTATGCCGTTTGAAGTGGGCGATGACTACGTGGAAGCAGAAGAGGACGACTTCAAACCCATGCTCGAAATTGAATTTGCTGAAGATGAACCGGAAGAGCTGAAACTGGATTTTGATAAAACAGAAGAACAAGATCAACCTCCTGCGAAACCCCAAATCCACAACATGGATGAAGTAATGCAGGAACTGGATCAACTGATAGGCCTGAAGCCCATCAAAACCAAAATCAGAGAGTATTCAAACTACCTGCGCTTTGTGTCCATACGCAGGGAAAAGGGGTTTAAGGAAGATGAAAACATCAACCTGCACGCGGTATTTCGCGGCAATCCGGGTACAGGCAAAACAACCGTAGCCCGTTTGCTTGGGAAAATATATAAGGAACTTGGATTGCTGAAAAAAGGTCATGTGCACGAAGTAGATCGCGGAGATCTGGTGGCTGAATACATCGGGCAAACCGCGCCCAAAACCAAAGAAGCCATCAAAAAGGCAAAAGATGGCATATTGTTTATTGACGAAGCCTACGCGCTGGCCCGTCGCGACGACGACAGCAAGGATTTTGGCAAGGAAGCCATTGAAGTGTTGCTGAAGGAATTGTCAGACAGCTCAGACATTGCCATTATTGTTGCTGGCTATCCGGAAGAGATGGATGTATTTCTTGAATCCAATCCCGGGCTGAAAAGCCGCTTCAACATGTATTATGATTTCCCCGATTATGTGCCGCAGGAACTCATCCAAATAGCAGAGTTCTCTTGCACCCGGAAAGGGGTTCAGTTCAGTCACGAAGCAAGGGAGCTTTTCTATAAATACTTCGTGGACAAATACCGCGATCGGGATAAGTTTTTCGGCAATGCCCGCATGGTGAATGCCATGGTGGATGAAGCGAAAATGAACCTCGGCCTTCGGGTGATGAATACTGAAAATCCTCAAGACCTCACCACAGAACAACTGTCGCTGATTGAAGCTGCCGACCTTGAAAAAATGCTCAAGGTGCAGTCTGGTCTGTTGCCCGATATTCCCATTGATGAAGAATTGCTCCGGGAAAGTTTGTCGAAGCTGAACAAAATGATAGGCCTCACCCGGGTGAAGCACGATATCGATGAACTGGTGAAGCTGGTTCGTTTCTATAAGGACCAGGGCAAAGATGTGCGTAAGGCATTCTCTCTGCACAGTGTATTCAGCGGAAATCCAGGTACTGGAAAAACCACGGTTGCACGCATTCTGGCTCAGATTTACAAAGCACTTGGAATTTTGGAACGCGGCCATCTGGTGGAATGCGACAGACAGAGCCTGGTTGGTGGTTACATAGGGCAAACGGCCATAAAAACAGCCGAAATGATTGATAAATCCATGGGCGGCGTTCTTTTTCTGGATGAAGCTTATGCGCTGACCGAAGGCGGAAGCGGTGATTACGGACGGGAAGCCATCGAAACCCTGCTGAAACGCATGGAAGACCGTCGAGGATCGTTCATCGTCATTGCTGCAGGCTATACCCAAAACATGGAGCGCTTCATGGAAAGCAATCCCGGATTGAAGAGTCGTTTTGACCGGGTATTCCAGTTCGACGACTTCAAACCGGAAGAACTGTACAGCATTGCCATCAACCAACTCTCGGAAAGTGGCATTACACCGGTACCTGAAGCTGCGGCGTATCTGGAGGCATACATCACCTATATGTATCAACACAGGGATAAGTACTTTGGCAATGGCCGTGCAGTGCGCAAGGTGATTGAAGAAGCGGTGCGCAATCAGCACATCAGGCTCAGCGAGTTGCCGAAAAACAAGCGCAGTGCCAAAACTTTGGGGCAATTGCTGCTCAGCGATATCGAAGAATTTAAAACAGATGGAAAACCCGGAAGTCCAGGCACAGGAATCGGATTTAAAATCAACAAATGAAGTTTCCTGAAATTGTAGGCAGCGACCAGTGGTTTCTGGTTGCAGCTTCCGCACTGTGGCTGCTCATGGCCTGGTATTACCTGCGTTGGTTTACCGCAGCAGGAAGCCGTAAATACCTGAAACGAGAACAACAGCGCGCATCGGCACAGATGCCGGTGAGCATCATCGTTTGCGCACACAATGAGGCCAAAAACCTACGCAATAACATTCCTGTACTGCTCAGTCAGGATTATCCTCAGTTTGAATTGATTGTAGTGGATGACGGCAGCTGGGATGATACACCCGCTTACCTGCGCACGGTGTCCGCCGAATTTCCACGGGTGAAGTTGTGTACCATTGACCGCGATCGGGTGAAAAACCCGGG
>JBIKKI010000004.1:0-39270 GCA_044360435.1 Bacteroidia bacterium | reverse complement strand
AAATATAAACCTAGGGGTTCTTGAAGTATCTGTGGGCAGAATTTTAACCCCCTGATGCGCGCCAACCCACTTAAAATGCGTGGCTACTTTACTTGAATAATTGATGACTTGGTAGGTGTCGCGGGGACAACGTGTAGATCCACCCAGGGCAAAGCCACTGGAAATCCCGCCATAGGCCGTTATATATATGGATGAATCCAGGCAACCGCTTTTCCCGCGATAGCGAAGATTGAAAAACTGTTTCCCTTTGTAAACAACGGCCCTTGTGCTGAGCAGTAATGGAGAATCAATCAACGACTGCCGGGGAAGGTATCCACTCCAACTGTGGGTGGGTTTGACGTTGTTCTTTTCATAGTCCGGATCTGCAAGGATTTTACCACGCAACCAGGTTCTCAGCGGAGCGCAATCTTCAAAGGGTTCGGCTGTGATGGAAATGACAGGGCCGTTGACGAACAGATTCCCCGGATACCACATTTTAAAGGAGCAGCCGCCCATAGCTGTATCTGAGTATGAATACTGCATGCGGTGCCGCCCGTTGGTGAGCATCAATAGCTTCGCACTGTCTTTTCCAGAAGCCACCCGATAACCTCCGGAATCCAGATTGTACACATCCCACCAATGCCTTGCCGTAGGTGAGCCGTTCACCTGTTTGGCATAAAAGACGGCCTGATTATTTCTGCAAACAATACTGTCAGCGATACGCAGCGTGGTGCGGGGATAATAAACCTTGATGGTGTCTTTGAGGAGTAAGGTGTCATAGCAGCTTTTTCCGTCAAACACAATCATGCGCACGGTAAACTTTCCGGTGTCATTACTCGAAAAATTGGTTGTTTTACCGCTGGAAGTCCCCAAAACAGTACCTTTTCTGTTGGTAATCTGCCATTTGTAGGTATATCCATTTCGATTCCGTATGTCGTTTTCATCGGGTAGGATATTGACCATCTGGCCTGGACAAACCGTGGATGGAATAACCAGCACCGGCACATAAATACTGTCTGACAGTACGGCCTTTTGCATGGTTAATGAATCCCTGCAGCCATTGGTACTTTGCGCCACCAGCTTTACATCAAAATCAGACTGTTTGTCCGGATACCAAACTAAATCCTTTTGGGTACTTGTGGTCACGGGCATCCCAAATTCATCGGTAACAGTCCAGCGCCAGGTGGTGGTAAAACCTTTGGGTTCAGCAGTTCTGTTCAGGGCTTCCAACGTATCCGGAATACTGCAATAGGAAGGCGTTTTGATACCAATAACCACCTTTGGTCCCTGAACCTGTACCAATTTCGGGAAGGTACGCTGTGATACGCAACCCAAATGCACTTGCCTAAGGGTTAATGCAAAAAATCCGGTATCCTGGAAACGGAAACTTCTGGAAAACCTGCTGGTAGAATCGGTTTGCGTTGCGGACGGTGTCCAGGCCCAGGAGATGGGATACTGTGTATTTCCATTCACGGAAATGTTGGCGATGCCGTTGATACAAAGTGTCTGAATTCCTGAATTGACGGTAAGTGCGGAAGGATCTCCGAAGTTCAAATAATTACTGTCGGGGAATTCATAGCGGCATCCGGCCCTGGTTACCACAGTCAGGATTACCTTATGCGTGTCGGCCTGGGTATAGGTAACTTTAGGAAATGCGCGGCCTTTATAGGTTGGCGGCCCCTTGGCTCCAAAATTCCAGCTGAGGTAGTCGAGTGGAATTCCCAAAGAATCTATTTTGTATGAAAACTGAACCGCCCGAGGAACACAACCTTTCACCACATCGGCCTGAAAACTGGCCTTCACCGAATCAAATACACCAACGGCAGAATCTATAAACCGGGAACCGGTGCAACCATTGGAATCGGTAACAATCATGAACACCCCTTTGTAGCCGGCAGGCGGACTAAAGCGCACTTTTATGCTGCGCGCAGCATTTCTAAACGTTTTTCCATCCAGAAACCAATCGCGCTTGAGTGAACCAGGCGTAACGTCTTTAAATTCAATGCTGTCATTGCCAAAACACTGAGCCTTTGCACTGGCTTGTAACTTTGGCTGTGGTGTAGCCACGCCCACAAATAAATTCTGGCGCACCTGTGTACAGGTTCCTCCGCCCGACAAACGCAGACGCACGGTTACAGAATAAGTTCCCGGCTTTCCTACAAGTACCGAAAAGGTGTCTTTTCCGGGGACGAATCCATTGCCCAAATCCCAGTCTATCCCGCTACAGGTAAGACATCCTGTAACCTTCAGCTTCACAATTCCCGGAACACAAACCTGGGATTTATCGGCGCTAATGGTTACACCGCATTGAGCATAAACGTGTTCCCTGGCTTGCAGGAGTGTGAAAAAAAACAAAACACAACGAACGAACATGTTCATGCTGCCGAATTATCTTCGCCGGAACGATTAATCAGCAAATTTACTCCTTCAACGCAAAAAACAACCGAAACACGTAAATCCAAACATGAAAAATATCCTCCTGTTCTCTGTGATTGCTGCCGCTGCTGCTGCTTGCCAACAAGCGCCTTCGAAACAAAATAAAGCGGCTCATGAGGTCACTGTTTTTGAAAATGCACGCAAGGTTGGAGACCGCGGCACTTGCATTACCGCACTGCACCGCATTGCCGTGCTCGACTCCACTGCAACCTGGGTCAACGACAGCCTTGCATACTACTATTACTTCTATACCCAAAACCCCAAAGCTGCAGACCATTACGTTGCGCTGAGCCTGAAGCTGAAGCCTGAAGACATTGGCATGAATGAACTTAAAGCCAAAGTAGATATCCAGCAGCAGAAAGATTCCGCAGGCATCGCACGTTTTGAAAAGCTGTGGAGCAGAACCAAAGATTACACATACCTGTATAACATTGCTGCTACGCATATCCTCACCGGACGTGTGGCGAAAGCCGATTCAATTGTGCTTTCCTTACTGCAATTAAACCCAATTCCTACCGGAAATGTGCGTATAGAAGTTGCAGAAGCGAATAGCCAACAACAAATTCCAGTTGAAGCCGCATTTACGTATCTGAAGAGCTATTTGGTGCTGATGAGCGGCGACCGCGGTCTGGCCATGAAACTTATTGACCGTTGTCTGGAACTGAAGCCCGATTTCATGCTGGCTCAGGACATGAAGATGAATATGAACAGGCAACCCGGACAGGGCGGCTATTAACTGCAAACATTTGCAGTCACCAGGGCAAGTACCCTCAGGTGCTTGCCTTTTTTCGTGGCATCCAGATTACTTCCTGTCCGCCCTCACTGCGGTCGAGGAAGCGCGCCAGCGTGAACAAATAATCGCTCAGCCTATTGAGGTATTGAATAACCAGGGCATCCACGGCACTTTCTTCATTCAAATAAACCACCAGACGCTCCGCACGCCGGCACACACAGCGAGCAACATGTGCCTGTGCGCCGGAAAGGCTGGCTCCGGGAAGTACGAAGTTTTTTAATTCGGGTAATTCAAGATCCATTTGATCTATCTGCGACTCCAGGAAATCAACATCGCCCTGTTCCAGGCCGGGAATCACAAAATCGGCATCAGAGGCTGTTGCCAGCACTGATCCCGCAGTAAACAGTCGATTCTGGATTTCAGCCAACGCTTCCAGCAAGACCGGGTTTTGCGTTTGTGCACGCAACACGCCGATATGGGCATTCAATTCATCCACTGTGCCATAAGCCTCCACACGGAGGTGGTGTTTCTTTACCCGCGCTCCGCCTATCAAACCGGTTGTGCCGTCATCTCCCTTACGGGTATAGATTTTCATATGCCCATTGAAACAAAGAATTTTGGGAAAGGTTCAGAGCAGAATGCCTACAAGAGCGGCATTCAGGTAATTGGCAAGCGTGCCACAAAGCAGCGCCCGGAAACCCAATTTAGCCAGATCGGCCCTGCGTTCAGGCGCAATTTGCCCGATTCCTCCAACCTGAATGGCAATGCTGCTGAAATTGGCAAAACCACACAACGCAAAGGTAGCAATAGCGATACTTTTGGGAGATAATGTACCCTGTTGGATCATAGGCACCAGGTCTTTGTAAGCCACAAATTCATTCACAACGAGTTTGGTGCCCATCAATCCGCCAACCTGATTGATTTCTGCAGCAGGAACCCCCATCAACCAGGCAAAACCGGAAAATACCCAACCCAGAATCCACTGCAGGCTCAAGGGCTGATGCACCAAGTTCCCAAGCAAGCCAAGCAAATAATTCACCAGGTAAATCAGGGCAATGAAGCCAATCAACATGGCAATCACGTTCAAGCCAATCTTCAAGCCATCGGAAGCGCCATGCGCAATGGCATCCAGCAGGTTGTCGTGTTGTTTCTTCACCTCCAACTGAACCTTTCCTTTGGTTTCGGAAGGTTCTGTTTCAGGCCATACAATCTTGGCAATCACCAAAGCGGCGGGCGCCGACATCAGGCTGGCCGTGAGCAAATAGCGCGCATCAACACCGGTGGAAATATAATATGCCATTACACCGCCGGCAATACAGGCCATGCTTCCACTCATGCTCGACAACAACTCGCTCATGGTCATGCCTTTTACATAAGGTTTAATGAGCAGTTGCGCTTCTACCTGCCCTACGAAAGCGCTGCTTACATTGCTCAGCGCCTCGCTCCCGCTTACACGCATCACCTTGTGTACAAACCGCGCAAAATAGCGAATGAAGAACTGCAGAATACCCAGATGGTATGCGATATTCACCAGAACAGCCACGAAGATGATGGTAGGAATAATTTTGAAAAAGAAAATGGTTCCCTGTCCAAAAACAGAATTCATAAGCTCAGCGCGCACCAGCGGACCAAACACGAAATCAGCACCCATGTCAGAGAACTCCAGTAATTTATTGATACCTTTTCCAAGGAAGCCGAAAATGTTGGCCCCAACGGTGGTTTTCAATACGAACAGCGCAAATACAAGTTGCAGTAAAAGCCCGCTGATTACCAAACGGTAATCAATTCGTTTCCTATTGTTGCTCATGAGCCAGGCCAGACCCAAAAGAAAGACGATGCCAAGAAGCCCTGTAAAGCGGTCCATGCCCGCAAATATGTAAAACTCATCACAGATTACCGCATGATGAAGCAGAATCAGCAGGATGTGTCATAACCGATGAGCGGTTTTGCTTAAAAGTTGGAAAGACTAGCCTTATTGTAACGTATTTTTGAGCCATGAAGCAGATGCTGGCCTTATTTGTGCTGATTCCATTGAGTTGGAGTTCGCTCGCCGCGCAAAAGTTCTGGACTTTACAAGAATGCATCCACCATGCATTAAACAACAGCCCTGAGGTTATACAGGCTGGAATTGATAAGGAACAGGCCGCCAACAATCTGGAATTGAACCAATGGAACCATCTGCCCGACTTAAGCCTGAATTCCGGTCAATTCTTGCAAAACGGACGCTCCATTGACCGGTTTACCAATACATTTACCCAAACCCGAATTTACAGCAACAACGTGGGTTTGCAGAGCAATGTCCTTCTGTTTGCCGGCCGCCAGCTGCATTACAACACCCAGCAATCCCGTTATGCCTTTCTCGCATCTTCAGACGACGTACAAACAGTCAACAACAACATCGCCTTGCGCATTGCCAATTTTTACCTGCAGGCACTACAGGCCCAGGAACTGCTTAAGGCAGCGCAGGTGAATAAAGGAAGTTTGCAGCGTCAGCTGGAACTGAATAAGAAACTCTTCGAAGCGGGTAGCATCGCAGAACCTCAAATTTTGGCACTTCAGGCGCAATTGAGTTCTGAAGAAGTAAATATTGTGAACGCCCAGAACCAAGTGGAACAGGCTTTGGCCAACCTCCGCTCTTTGCTGCTGCTTCCCTTTGACGCCGACTTTAATGTCATTCAGCCTAACCTCCCGGTGGGAAATGAACAACCTGAAGATTATCAACCCGACAGCATTTTTGAGATTGCCCAAAACTTCCGTCCTGAAATAAGGGCCGCCAGGTACCGGGTAATCAGTGCGCAATTTGCCGTTAAAGCAGCACAAGCAGGCAGGTATCCAACCATCAGCGCAGGGGTAAACCTCAACACCCTGTATTCTCAAAACGCCAAGCGCATCGTCAACACACAAATCACCGGTACCCGACCCATCGGCTTTGTTTCAGGCACCAATGAACTGGTGGAAACCGTAGAGCTGGCCTATACCCTGAACACCATTCCATTTAAAGACCAATACAAAGACAATCTGGGCCAGAGCGCCGGAATGCAATTCAACTGGACATTATTCGGGAAAAAGAATGTGGACATCCGAATCCGACAGGCACAATTGGCTCTGCAAAGTGCACAACTGCAGGAAACAAGTGCAAGGTATCAGCTGTACACGGAGATTGTGAATGCCTACAACGGATTTCGTCAGGCACACCTGCGGTACAAGGCCAATGAAGCGGCCTATCAGCTCCAGCAACTGAATCTGGATTACCTGGAACGCAGGTTCGAGGCCGGACAAGCCAACCGAACCGAACTGGTGGTTGCGCGCAGCATGCGATTTACCGCCGCATCCAACCTCATTCAAAGCAAATACGAACGCATTTTTCGCAGGATGATTCTTGATTTTTACAGCGGAACTTCCATTGAATTGAACCCCTAAACACCCATGAGCAAAAAAAGAATTTTCATCATTGTTGCCGGAATAGCACTGCTGTTGTTGCTGTTTACTTGGATTTTCGGAGGTAAGAAATCCGAACTTCGGGTGAGCACCGAAAAGGCCGCACGCAGAACCATTACAGAAGTGGTTTCTGCCAGCGGTAAAATCCAACCAGAAACAGAAGTGAAAATAAGCGCCGACGTAAGCGGACAGATTATTGATTTGTTCGTTGCCGAAGGCGACTCTGTGGTTCAGGGGCAATTGCTGCTGCGCATCAATCCGGAAATTTATGTGAGCACCGTTGATCAATTGCAGGCCAGTCTGGACAATGCACGCGCCGGACTTTCCACCGCGCAGGCACAGGCAACCAGAGCACAGGCAGCCCTGCGGCAGGCCGAGAATATCTTCAAAAGACAACAAGGCCTGTACCAGCAAAAAGTAATCAGCCAACAGGAATTTGAAACCGCTGAATCTCAATATCAAATGGCCCTTGCCGACGCTGAAAGCAGCGCAAAGAATGTGCAGGCCGCAGGGTTTACCGTAAAAAGCTTCCAGGCCCGTTTGGATGAAGGCCGCAAAAACCTGGGCAGAACCAGCATTTACGCTCCGGTTTCCGGTATTGTATCGCAGCTGAACAGCAAGAAAGGGGAACGTGTTGTGGGAACCGCCCAGATGGCGGGTACTGAAATCATGAGGATTGCCGATTTACGGATGATGGAAGTGCAGGTGGACGTGAACGAAAACGACATCATCCGGTTGCAGCAAGGCGACAGCGCAGTGGTAAAAGTGGATGCCTTTCAGGAAACCTCCTTCCGTGGTGTAGTAACAGATATTGCCAATTCAGCAAAGTTCAATGCTGCCCAGGTGATGAGCGACCAGGTAACCAACTATACCGTGAAGGTGCGTATTCTGAGGGAATCCTACCTGGAGCTGCTTAAAAAACAGGAACACCCGTTCAGGCCCGGCATGACCGCTACAGTGGATATTGAAACCGAAAAAGCAAGCAATGTCATTTGCGTACCTATTGCCAGCGTAACCACAAGAAATCCGAAGAGCGATGCTTCCGAAATGGATGCAGGCAAAGAGAAAGCCACCTGGGTTTTTAAATATGACCAGGGAAAAGCTACAGCCGTTAAAGTGAAAACAGGATTACAGGACACCGAATATTTCCAGATCACTGAAGGTATCAAAGAGGGTGACGAGCTCATCTCCGCACCCGGACTTTTAATTTCCAAAACCCTGCAGGATGGCAATAAAGTGGTAAAAACCGATCGCGCCAAATTGTTCGAAAAACAATAATGAACGCCTGTTCCTGAAACGTGACTACAATCAGTAAAATTTGTATCCTCGGCGGAGGCAGCTGGGCCTCAGCGTTGGTTAAAATCCTAGGTGAAAAACCCAACCTCAGCCTGCGTTGGTGGATTCGGAACGAAGAAGTTGCAGCACACATTAATACCTACGGGCACAATCCCAAATACCTGAGTTCTGTAGGTTTTAAACAGTATCAGGTTCATGCCTTTACCAACTTCTCAGAAGCGCTAGAAACAGCTGAATTGGTTATTGTGGCCATCCCGGGTGCATTTCTCCACAAGGCGCTGAACGATAAAACACTTCCGAGAAATGCGATGTACCTCTCTGCCGTGAAAGGGATGATTCCTGAAACCAGGCAAGTCGTGGCGCGTTATCTGCAAAGTGAGCACCAGATCAATCCAGCGCAAATTGCGGTTCTTTCCGGGCCATGCCATGCAGAAGAAGTTGCCCTGGAGAAACTCAGTTATCTTACGATTGCCTCCTTGGCATCTGAGCCTGCGCGCAGCATCGCTGAGCTGCTGAGTTGCAGGTACATCCGCACCTCTGTAAGCACCGATCTGTACGGGGCGGAATATGCGGCAGTGCTCAAAAACATTTATGCCATTGCCTCAGGAATTGCCCATGGGCTCGGTTATGGCGATAATTACCAGGCCGTGCTGGTGGCTGCAGCCATCAGAGAAATGGAGCGTTTCCTGGATGCTATGCATGAAACACACAGAGATGTGAAAGAATCTGCATATCTGGGAGATTTACTGGTGACAGCATATTCTCAATTCAGCAGAAACCGCACCTTTGGAAACATGTTGGGCAAGGGCTACAGCGTTGCCAATGCGCAACTGGAAATGAATATGATTGCTGAAGGCTATTATGCAACGGATAGTATTTATTCGCTGCAGCAGGAACTTGGTGTGAACATGCCTATTCTGGATGCCGTGTACAATGTACTTTACAGGAAGCGTCCAACCGCACAGACCTGGAATGCGCTGAACCACGAACTGGTTTGAACCGCGTGCATCAGCATAGAAAATTCTGAAGAAGTAAAGCACCTTACTGCAACAGCAAGGCTTTGTCCCTGATGCTGAAAACGGGATACAAACAATGCGTGCGCTCGTAATAAGCTGAATTCTTATAAATCCAGTTTAATTGAGCCCGAGGATCAGCCGCAAAAAGTGGATCATGCGATTTCCGCAAAGCAAAGGCTTCCGCCAAAACACTGTCTTCTTCCAATAAACGCAGGGCTACATCCTCAAAAACATAGGCACTGTATCCTTCCTTTTGCTGCAAAATACCGTCGAAGAAGTTCCAGGCAAAATAGGAATCAGGCGCTTCGGCTGTAAGCACGCTGGCCAGGAATAAAGAATTTTGGGAATCTACTTCTACCCAATAATCTCCAGGCATAACCCGCACATGCGTCCAGACATGTTGCGTTTTTACGGAATGGTGTAAAAAATGTCCTTCATACGGACTGCGCAGCGACTCCCAAGATTCCACATAACTGACTTCTGCCGGGATTCTGGCCTCCTTATTAAATCGCCTCAACTTCACCCCGTTCCATTCCAGTCGTTCAATCACCTGATGCCAGGCTTGTGGAATCACATATGCCTCAGGTATGGAAACAGAATCAACAGCTAAGTAATTGTTGAAATATGGAATGATTTTGCGGTATGGCCGATTTCTTAAATAAGCCAATCGCTGATGACCAGTAACTGCACTGGGAACACGAACTGCTTCATAGCCAAGAAACAAAATGGAATCACGGGCATGTTCATCCAATTTCCAACGCACTGGAACCACCGTACCGGGCTTAAAATATCCAGCCTGCTGTGCCGGCGATTGCATTCCTTTTTTCAGGAAGCTAACATCTTGAGGAAGAAGCTGCATCAATGCTTCCATAAAATCGTAGTTCGCCCGGACTCTTTGGGGGAATGGTTTGAGCATGTGTGTTTCAACCGTGAAACCCAGGCAGTGATGTAAGGCTGCAAATCCAGTGGCATAGCGTCCTGTTTCAAAAAAACCAGTGATTCCGCTGTCTGGTACTTCCCTTCTGGTTTCCACATAAGGGCAAACATCCCATCCGGCCTGATTTAGTGCGGTATCCAATTTGGGCTTTAACTGTCCCAGCCATAGGCGCAGTGCTGGATCAAGTTTGGCGGGATGAGTGGCAAAGTAGGTCAGCGTATATTGGTAATCTGCTCCATTGCTGGTATGGTTGTCCACGAATACATCCGGCTTTACGGAAGAAAAAAACCGAATAAAAGTTTGGGCATTGCGACTGTCGGCTTTGATGAAATCACGGTTTAGGTCGAGGTTTCGGGCATTGCCACGGAATCCGTACGATTCAGGCCCATTTTGATTGGCTCGGCTACAACAACTGCGGTTGACCACTCCATCCACATTGTACTGTGCAACAACATACACAGTGTACGTGCGCAGCAAGGCCGACCAGCTGTCCTGATGTTCCAGGATGTCGCGCATCAGCATCATGCTGGCATCTACGCCTTCAGGTTCTCCGGGATGAATCGCATTATTGATCAGGAGTACTGGACGTGGAAGCATGGACTTACGAGGCGCATTCAGCGCAAACACGTTGATGTCCAGGCCACCATCGGATTTCCCGATGGAGAAAAAACGTGCGCCGAACTGTGGGAATGATTTGAGCCGGCTGTATTTCACTGCCAACGCACGATAAAAATCGTTGACCTGTTCATACGTGGCCGTTTGCGTTGAATCCTGTTCGTAAGGCGTGATCAGTGCCTGGGCATTCAGGAAAGAAGGAACAAAAAGCGCAAGGAAGCAGTACCTGAAAAGCATCATCAACGCAGGCGATCCATGTTGCGTACCAAGAGTTCATCTTTCCATACCCCGCGCATGGCAAGAGAGATGGCCACCAGCATGAGCAGCGGAAACAGGAACATAATGCCGATGCGACCTTCCACCCCAGTTTGTTCCATGAGTTGCGCGGACATATTGCGGTAACGCATGTAAGCCATGATGGCAGACAGAACCACCATTGCCATCAGGATCCAGCAATAAAACAGCTGCAGTTTTCTTTTCTTGAAGAGAAAAATGATGTAGCCCGACAAGCCAAAAATCCCGGCCATCAGCAGGGTGCTGAACACTTCTGCGACTCTAACATCGTTGATGGTGGTAGCCGTAAAGGTTAGTGTTGAGGCTTTAGTCCCGGTGGCTGAATAATAGGGCCAGCCGCCAAATAAGGCCAGGGCTGCCAGCAGTGTTACCAAAAGTAGGAAAAGCGATTGTACGCGCTGTATCATGTGGCAAAGATAATCGCGGTTTCAAACTGCGCCGGCTTGGGTAACTTTGCACCAACATGGAAGATGTTTTTGTGATTGATGCCTTGCGCACACCCGTGGGCAAATTCGGAGGAAGCCTTGCTGCAGTGCGTCCCGATGACCTTGCTGCGCATATCATCAGCGCCATACTCAGGCGAAATCCTCAGGTAAATGTTCAACACATTGACGAAGTCATTTTTGGCGCTGCCAATCAAAGCGGTGAAGACAACAGAAACGTGGCACGTATGGCTTCGCTATTGGCCGGCTTACCGGTAGAAATCCCCGGTTATACGGTCAACCGTTTGTGCGCATCGGGGCTGCAAAGCATCATCAACGCTTATGCGAACATCCGCAGCGGTTTGGGCAATTTATATCTGGCAGGCGGTGTAGAAAGCATGACCCGAGCCCCATTTGTTATGGCGAAATCAGATCAAGCCTTTCCCCGCAATGTGGAGATTTACGACACTACCATTGGCTGGCGCTTCACCAATCCGAAACTGTCCGCGCTTCACCATCCCTTTGCTATGGGTGAAACCGCGGAAAACGTTGCCGAGCAGTTCCACATTAGCCGCGAAGACCAGGATCAGTTTGCCTATGAAACCCAATCAAAATGGAAGGCGGCTCAGGAATCCGGTTTGTTTGAGGCTGAACTAGCCCCCGTATCCATTCCACAGAAAAAAGGCGAACCATTACTCTTTTCGGTAGATGAACATCCAAGGCTGAGTTCCCCGGAAACACTGGCCACGCTGAAACCTGCATTCAGAAAAGACGGAACCGTTACAGCCGGAAATTCCAGCGGCCTGAATGATGGCGCCGCCTGTTTGATTCTTGCGGGCGAAAGCATGGTGAAACAGATGCATGTTCAACCTATAGCCAGGGTTGTTGCCGTGGCCGCTGCCGGTGTTGACCCTGCCATCATGGGCATTGGTCCGGTTCCTGCTGTGCAGAAAGCGCTGAATCAAGCAGGTTTAACCATTGCAGATATTGATGTGTTTGAATTGAATGAAGCTTTTGCTGCTCAGGTTTTGGCCAGCATGCGTGCCTTAAACATTCCACGCGAGAAGGTGAATATCCGCGGCGGTTCTATTGCCATCGGACATCCGCTGGGCGCATCAGGAGCGCGAATTTCCACCACATTGTTGCACCTCATGCATCAGAACAATTATCGTTACGGGGTTGCCACCATGTGCGTAGGCGTGGGCCAGGGTGTGGCCATCGTATATGAACGCATGGCATGAGGTTCCGGCTGAACATCAGCTATAAAGGAACTGCCTACCACGGCTGGCAGAAACAACCTGGCAGCCCAACCGTACAAGGTGTTTTGGAAGAGGTCTTGTCGGTGCTGCTGCGCACTCAGGCAGAAACCACCGGTTGCGGAAGAACCGATTCCGGCGTGCATGCGCATTTCTTCCCGCTGCACTTCGATTATGCACACGAACTCCCACAACATTTCCTGTATCGACTGAACAGCCTGTTGCCTGCGGACATTGCAGCCCTGAGTTATTATTTGGTGCCCGATGAATTCCACGCCCGGTTCGATGCGGTATCACGCACTTATCGCTATTATCTGCACTTTTTGAAAGATCCGTTTCTCCGGGAAACCTCGTGGTTACAACATAAAAAACCGGATTTCAGGCTGTTGAATGAAGCTGCAACCCTGTTGACCGGAGTGCAAAACTGCAAGAGCTTTACCAAAGGCGAAGAACCCGCGCATCATGGTTATGAATGCATGATTTACAAGGCCGGGTGGCATGCAGAACATGATCAACTGATTTTTCACATTGAAGCAAATCGCTTCTTGAGAAATATGGTGCGGGCATTGGTCGGAAGTTTATTGGAAGTTGGGTATGGGAATAAACCTGTTTCCTGGTTTCAAGGGCTCTTGGATGGAGGTAGCAGGTCGGACGCAGGTCAAAGTGTTCCTGCCCATGGTTTATTCCTGGAACACGTTGGTTACCCGGACGAGGGCTGATTCAATCCACAGCATACACATTTACAGCCGGGTTAAAATCCGAGCCGAACTTTATCCCAGGTTTACATACAAGCAAAAAAAAGCCCTACACAAGTGCAGGGCTTCAATTTTTGAAGACGCTATGATTAGGCCAGGAACTTAAAGTTTCTGCCGTTGAACTGCGCCTGTTCTCCTAATTCTTCTTCGATGCGCAACAGCTGGTTGTATTTTGCCATGCGGTCGCTGCGACTTGCAGAACCGGTTTTGATTTGGCCACTATTCATGGCAACAGCCAGATCGGCGATGGTGCTGTCTTCTGTTTCTCCACTTCTGTGGCTCATGATGTTGGTATAACCGTTGGCGGTGGCAAGCTGAATCGCGTTGATGGTTTCTGTAAGCGTTCCTATTTGGTTTACCTTCACCAGAATACTGTTGGCCACTGATTGGTGGATACCTTCCCTCAAGCGGTTCACATTGGTTACAAACAGGTCGTCCCCAACCAATTGAACCTTATTGCCAATCGCTTCTGTAAGCATTTTCCATGACTCCCAGTCGTCTTCTGCGCAACCATCTTCAATACTCAGGATGGGATATTGTTCAGTCCAATGTTTCCAATAAGCAACCATACCGGCCTTGTCTAGCTGGCGTTTATCTGATTTCTTGAAGGTATATAAACCAGTTTCCGGATTGTACAACTCACTGGTGGCCGCATCCATGGCAATATAAATATCAGACCCTGGCTTGAAGCCTGCTTGTTCAATGGCTTTAAGCACGGTTTCAATAGCTTCTTCATTGCTTCTGATATTCGGTGCAAAACCACCTTCATCGCCCACATTGGTGCTGTAACCTGCCTGTTTCAGTACATTTTTCAGGTGGTGAAACACTTCAACGCCCATTCTGAATGCATCGCTAAAGCTGTCAGCATTCACGGGCATAATCATAAACTCCTGAAAGTCGATACTGTTGTCCGCATGCGCACCGCCGTTCAGGATATTCATCAGCGGAATGGGAAGCACACAAGCATTCACACCGCCAACATAACGATACAGGGGCATGCCTAATTCATCGGCTGCAGCTCTGGCAGCGGCCAGTGAAACCGCTAATATGGCATTGGCTCCCAGTTTTGCTTTATTGTGTGTGCCGTCCAGCGCGATCATCGCCTGATCGAGGGAAATCTGATCGCTTACTTCCAAGCCTTCCAGGGCAGAGGCAATCAATGTGTTCACATTGGCAACTGCCTGTGTTACTCCTTTCCCAAGGAAACGATCTTTCGCGCCATCGCGCAATTCTACTGCTTCATGGATGCCTGTACTTGCACCGCTGGGAACTGCGGCCCGGCCAAAGCCTCCATCTTCTGTGAAAACCTCTGCCTCAACGGTGGGATTTCCGCGACTGTCAAGAATTTGACGCGCCTGAATATGTACTATGCTGCTCATGTTGGTTAGTCATTTTTATGGTGCCGAATCAGCGCGATGAATTCATCGAACAAATAAAAACTGTCGTGCGGCCCGGGACTGGCTTCCGGATGGTGTTGCACGCTGAAGGCGGGACGATCAACACGTGCAATTCCTTCCACAGTGCCATCGTTCAAATTAATGTGAGTGAGTTTGATTCGTTCAGCAAGTGCATCGTTAAAGCGCACGGCAAACCCATGATTCTGGCTGGTGATTTCACTTCTGCCCGTTATCAGGTTCTTCACCGGATGATTACATCCGCGATGGCCATGGTGCATCTTATATGTTTCCAGTCCACTGGCCAACGACAATAACTGATGCCCCAAACAAATTCCAAATGTCGGTATAGAAGCATCTATAAGTTGCCTTACAATTTCAATAGCATAATCCATGGCGGCAGGATCACCAGGTCCGTTGCTCAGCATGATGCCATCTGGTTTCCATTGAAGGATTTCCTGTGCGCTGCTGCGCGCCGGAAAGACTCCGAGGAAACAGTTTCTTTCCAACAAACAACGAGCAATATTCTTTTTACTCCCGAAATCAAGCAACGCAACGCGAAAATCCGCATGTTCATCACCCATGGTATAGAATTCAGGAGTACTCACCTTACTGGCCAGTTCAAGTCCACTCATATCCGGACAAGCACGCGCCATGGCCAGCAATTCTTGATCATCCGTGATGTCACTGCTGATGACGGCATTCATGGCACCTTTAGTGCGGAGATGACGTACCAATTGACGAGTATCCACGTCTGCTATACCAACAAGATGGTGTTCCGTAAAATATTCATCCAAGCTTTGCTGGGCTTGTTTTCTGCTGTATGGGTAGGAAAACCTTTTACAAACAAGGCCGGAAATTTGAATTCCATCAGATTCTACTTCATCATGCTTGACCCCATAATTACCAATATGGTCGTTGGTCATAATCAGGATTTGACCGGTATATGAGGGATCTGTAAAGACCTCCTGATATCCCGTCATACCCGTATTAAAAGCTATTTCGCCTGAAGTAGTACCTATTTTCCCTATCGCTGTTCCCTGAAAGATGGTTCCATCTTGCAAGACCAGCTTCGCCGGAGTCTTAACGCTGACCGTCATCTGGATGTGCAAATTTACAGGCGGAAATGTTCAGGGAAAGAAACAAATTATCCATACATGAAAAAAGCCGGTCTTAGAGACCGGCTTTCAAGGAACTACATGAAATTAACCTTCGGCAGAATCTTCGGTTGAATCAGCAGGGCTTGCTTCTGATTTTGCCTTACTTCTACTTCTTCTGGTTGTTTTCTTCGCTGTGGATTTCTCCTTGCTGAAGCCCTGGAAGAAATCGTTGAAGTCAACGAGCTCAATCATTGCGATTTCAGCATTGTCACCCATACGATTTCCCATCTTCAGAATCCTGGTGTAACCACCTGGACGAGAAGCTACTTTTTCAGAAACAACACCGAATAATTCTTTAATCGCGTCTTTATCGCGGAGGTATGCAAAAACAGTCCTGCGGTTGTGGGTATTGTCTTCCTTTGATTTGGTAATCAATGGCTCCACATAAACGCGAAGGGCTTTTGCTTTGGCAACCGTGGTAACGATGCGCTTATTTTTGATCAGGCTCGCAGCCATATTAGAAAGCATGGCTTTCCTGTGAGGTGCGGTCCTGCCTAAGTGATTTACTTTTTTTCCGTGTCTCATGATCTACGTGCTTATTCCCGGTTTTAGTCCTCAGTTAAATTATACTTCACCACGTCCATACCGAAGTTCAGACCTTTTTCACGAACAAACTCTTCGAGTTCACTCAATGATTTCTTACCAAAATTCCTGAATTTCAGAAGATCTTCGATATGATAGCTTACGAGTTCGCCCAGGGTTTTAATTTCAGCAGCCTTCAGACAGTTGTACGCACGTACGGACAGATCAAGATCAGCCAGAGGTGTTTTCAACACCTTGCGCATGTGCAAAAATCCTTCGTCTACTTCTTCTGAAGTAGCAACCTCATGTGGATTTGGAATCATCCGTTCATCGCTGAACAGCACGAAATGCTGAATCAGGATGTTGGCGGCTTCTTTCAACGCTTCTTCAGGATGAATGCTTCCATCGGTGGTAATTTCAAGAACCAGCTTCTCGTAATCGGTTCTTTGTTCAACCCTGAAATCTTCTACGGTAAACTTTACGTTTCGGATGGGTGTAAAGATTGCATCTACCGGTATGAACCCGATTGCAGCATCTTTTGGCTTGTTTTCATCGGCGGGCACATAACCCCTGCCTTTTTGAACAACAAGCTCAACTTCCATGTTTACTGTAGGTTCCAGATTGCAGATTACCAGTTCTGGATTCAATACGGTAAAGCTGTTGGTGTATCTGCTGATATCACCGGCGGTAAATTGATCCTTACCTTTGATTGAGATGTATATTTTCTCAGAATCATCGGCACTTGAAGTTTTCTTGAAACGTACCTGCTTCAGATTGAGGACGATGTCAACAACATCTTCGATTACACCTTTGATTGTAGAGAACTCGTGATCAACACCGATAATTTTTACGCCGGTAATTGCATACCCTTCGAGTGAAGAGAGCAAAATGCGACGCAGGGAATTACCGATGGTAACGCCATAACCTTTTTCCAAAGGACCAAATTCAAAAAGCCCATGAAAATCATCGGCTTTTTGCATGACCACTTTGTCTGGTTTTTGAAATGGTATGATACCCATTGTTTTTCCTTACTAAACTGATTATTTGCTGTACAATTCTACGATCAACTGCTCCTTGATGTTTTCCGGAATTTCGTCCCTTTCAGGATAATTCAGGAACTTGCCATTGTAATCAGCAGCATCCCATTCCAGCCAATTGAAACGTTTGCGAGAATTGGAAGTACTGTTCCCAATTGCTTCGAGCGATTTGGAACGTTCCCTTACGCCAACCACATCACCTGGTTTCAGACTGTAGGATGGAATATTAACCACGTCACCATTTACGGTAATGTGCTTATGACTCACCAGCTGACGCGCAGCACGACGGGTAGGCGCAATGCCCAAACGGAACACTGTGTTGTCTAGCCTTGCTTCCAGTAACTTCAGGAGTATTTCACCAGTGATGCCTTTTTTGGCAGCAGCGCGGCGGAAAGTAATGGAAAACTGACGTTCCAATACACCGTAGATGTATTTTGCCTTTTGCTTCTCAGCAAGCTGAATCGCGTATTCTGATTGTTTTGGGCGGCGACGGGCATTCCCGTGCTGACCTGGACCGTAGTTCTTTTTTTCCAGTGCCTTATCGCGACCAAAGATGGGTTCTTTGAACCTGCGGGCAACTTTGGATTTTGGACCTCTGTATCTAGCCATTTAATGAATTGTCAATATGTATTAAACCCTACGACGTTTAGCTGGGCGACAGCCGTTGTGGGGAAGAGGAGTGATATCGGTTATGGTAGCCACTTCCAAACCCACAGCCTGCAGGTTACGGATTGCACTGTCACGACCTGAACCTGGGCCTTTCACCCAAACATCCACTTTTCTGAGACCCGCATCAAAAGCTACTTTCCCACAATCCAATGCTGCAACCTGAGCTGCGTAGGGCGTATTCTTTTTTGAGCCGCGGAAACCCATTTTACCAGCACTGGACCAGGAAATTACCTGACCTTCAGTATTGGTAATGGATATAATTATGTTGCTGAATGTAGCCTGAATATGTACCTGGCCGTTCGGATCAACCTTTACTTTCTTTTTGGTTACCTTTCTCTGGTTCGCCATTGTCCGTACTTTCTACTTATTATTTAGTTGCTTTTTTCTTGCCGGCAACTGTTTTACGTTTGCCTTTCCTGGTCCTTGCATTGGTACGGGTTCTTTGTCCGCGCAAGGGTAAACCCTTACGGTGACGCAATCCGCGATAACAACCAATATCCATCAGTCGTTTAATATTCAGCTGGGTTTCTGAACGCAATTCGCCTTCAACCTTAAGGTTGTTGGTAATGAATCCGCGGATTTTAGACAAATCGTCGTCATTCCAATCGGAAACCTTTTTGCTTTCATCAATCCCGCTATCAGCCAGAATCTTTTCTGCTGTGCTGCGACCTATACCATAAATATAGGTGAGGCCTATTACACCTCTTTTGTTTTTGGGAAGGTCTATACCTGCTATCCTAGCCATGTTCTTATCCCTGTCTTTGCTTAAACTTGGGGTTTTTCTTGTTGATTACGTAGATCTTACCTTTCCTGCGAACGATTTTGCAGTCTGCGCTACGTTTCTTTACAGAAGTCCTTACTTTCATGTCTTTTACTTGTATCTGTATGAGATTCTTCCTCTGGTCAAGTCATAAGGTGACATTTCCACCTTAACCCTGTCTCCGGGTAGTATCCTAATGTAATGCATCCTCATTTTGCCTGAGATAGTAGCAATGATTTCATGTCCATTCTGAAGCTTTACACGGAACATCGCATTTGAAAGCGCTTCCATAATTACTCCGTCTTGTACAATTGCGTCTTGCTTAGGCATTTCTAAAGGGCTGCAAAAATATGTTATTGTGCTTTAATTTCCAACCTGTTGTTGATACATACCCATCCTGCCTTTAATCCGGCCACTACGCATTAATCCATCGTAGTGACGCATCAGGAGAAAACTCTCAATTTGTTGCAGCGTATCCAGAACAACACCAACAAGAATCAGCAAGCTCGTACCTCCGAAGAACTGCGCGAACTCAGGATTAACACCCAAGATGCTTCCTTGCGCTACAGCAGGCATAATTGCTACCGCTGAAATGAAGAGTGCACCGGGGAGCGTAATCCTGCTGATCACATCGTCGATAAATTCAGAAGTTTTCTTCCCTGGCTTAATTCCGGGAATGAAACCATTGTTCCGCTTCATATCGTCTGCAATCTGCATTGGATTGAAGATAATGGCCGTGTAGAAATAAGTGAACAACACTATCAGCAACACCATGATTCCATTGTGCGTTACAGACGTTGTGTCCGCCAGATTCAACAGCCATGCTGGTACATTACCACTTTTATAGAGACCCATAAAGGAGGCTGGAAGGAACATAATGGCTTGTGCGAAAATGATTGGCATTACACCTGCGCCAAGCACTTTCAACGGTATGTAGTTCCTCTGTCCGCCATATTGACGGTTACCCACTACCCTTTTCGCATAATTCACAGGAATCTTACGTGTGCCTTGTGTGAGTAAGATCACAGTAAGGATAACCGCTATCCAGATGAACATTTCAATCAGGAAAATAAATGGGCCACGCTTATTGAATGTGGATTCAAGTTCAAAAACAAATGCTGTTGGGAGGCGGGCAATAATACCCACCATAATGATGAGCGAAATACCGTTTCCTAAACCTTTGTCCGTGATACGTTCACCGAGCCACATGGTGAACATGGTTCCGGCTGTCAATAAGATCACGTTGGTAAACATGAACCAACCCTGCGACATGGCATCCGGATTTGTGAAAATCAAGAGTGCACTTTGATTGTTGGGTGTAGTTATCATGTTGTTCAGATAACCTATGGCCTGAACTGCTGTAAAGGCGATGGTCAAAATCCGGGTGTATTGGTTGATTTTTCTGCGACCTTCTTCCCCTTCCTTCTGCATGCGAGCGAAGGCAGGAATAGCCAAAGAAACCAATTGCATGAAGATCGATGCTGAAATGTAGGGCATGATACCCAGGGCAAGAATGGCCCCACGAGCAAATGCACCTCCAGCAAAGATGTTCACCAGACCCAGCAGCGAGTCGCTTGACTGCTGCTGAAGACCGGCCAATTCTTCTGAATCAATACCTGGAAGAATAACGAAAGTTCCCAAACGGTACACGAGCAGGAACAGTGCAGTATTCTTAATCCGCGTACGAAGCTCTTCGATACGCCAGATATCCTTGATCTTATCGATCAGACGTCGCATTTCAGTTGATTATTTGTACAGAGCCACCCGCCTTTTCGATGGCTTCTTTAGCTGTAGAAGAGAAAGCGTGCGCATGCACTTCAAGCGCAGCAGAAACGGTACCACGACCTAAGATTTTCACCAGATCATTCTTACCCACCATGTTGCGTTCAATCAAAACGGTGAAATCGATTTTGCTGATGTTCTTTTCTTCTGCGATTTGCTGCAATACATCAAGATTGATGGCAGCATACTCTACACGGTTGATGTTTTTGAATCCGCCTTTGGGTATCCGGCGCTGAAGTGGCATCTGACCACCTTCAAAACCTACTTTCCTTGAATAACCTGTGCGTGATTGAGCACCTTTATGACCTTTGGTGGAAGTTCCACCTTTTCCGGAGCCCTGGCCCCTGCCAATACGCTTTGATTTTTTTACCGAACCGGGAGCCGGCTTTAAGTTGCTGAGGTTCATAAGTTCAGTCTACTGTTTCTATAGTCAACAAATGCTTCACTGTATCAATCATGCCCGAAAGTTGGGGATTGAGTTCCAATTCGCGACTGCGGTGAAGTTTACGCAATCCGAGTGCAACCAAAGTTGCTTTCTGATTTTTAGGATGACCTATGGCGCTGCGCACCAGGGTAATTTTCACTTTCGCCATGTTCTTAACCATTAAAAACTTTCTTCAGATGAACACCGCGAAGCTGAGCCACGGTATAGGGATCCCTCATTTTGGTAAGCGCATCGAAAGTTGCTTTAACCACGTTGTGCGGGTTGGAGCTGCCTTTAGACTTTGCCAATACATCATGGATACCGGCACTTTCCAAAACTGCGCGCATCGCACCACCTGCAATAACTCCGGTACCGTGTGCTGCGGGTTTCAGGAAAACATTACCTCCGCAGAACTTACCATGCTGGGGATGCGGAACGGTTCCATTAATTACGGGCACCTTGATCAGATTCTTCTTGGCGTCTTCTATTCCTTTGGTTACGGCATCCTGAACTTCAGAAGCTTTACCCAGGCCGTGACCTACAACACCTTTACCATTTCCAACTACAACAATAGCTGTAAAGCTGAACGTACGACCTCCTTTTGTAACTTTCGCTACACGGTTAATGGCCACAACTTTTTCGGTAAGTTGCTCCAGATCACTGGACTTAACACGTTTTATATTCTGATTGGACATTTCTGTAGTTTAGAATTGAAGACCTCCCTCCCTGGCTGCTTCAGCCAGGCTTTTAACCCTACCGTGGTACAAATAACCACCACGATCAAAAACCACGGAAGTAATTCCGGCAGCAATTGCTTTCTCAGCGATCTTCTTACCAACCATCGCTGCTTTAGCAACTTTCGTTTCCTTCACAGCTGCGATATCCTTTTCTTTGGATGAAGCAGCGCACAATGTGTGACCTTTCAGGTCATCCACAATTTGAACATAGATGTCGGTATTGCTGCGGAACACATTCAGACGGGGCCTTTCTTGTGTACCTTGTATTTTTCCGCGGATTCTTCTGCGGATTTTATCTCTTCTGGACGTTTTTCTCGTTGCCATTGCTCTTAATCACTTATTTAGATGCAGATTTACCGGCTTTCCTTCTCAACTGTTCGCCTGCAAAACGAACACCTTTTCCTTTGTATGGTTCAGGCTTGCGGAAAGAGCGAATTTTCGCAGCAATATGACCGAGCAGTTGTTTGTCAACACTGGTCATAGTAATGCTTGGGTTTTGTCCCTTCACAGTTTCTGTAACAACCTGAATTTCCTTGGGCACTTCCAGAACGATTCTGTGTGAATGTCCCAAAGAGAAATCAAGAATATTTCCCTGATTGCTCACCTTGTAACCTACACCTACCAGTTCTTGCTTTACAGTATGACCATCATGAACACCGATAACCATGTTATTGATGAGTGAACGATAGAGCCCGTGAAGTGCTTTTTCCTGTTTGGACTCTCCGGAACGGTGAACAGTAAGGTTACCGTCTTCCTGAGAAATGGAGAAGCCATGATTGAGTTGTTGTGTGAGCGTACCTTTAGGTCCTTTAACCGTAACAAGGTTTGCTGAATCAATACTTACCTCCACTTTAGCAGGCAGTTTAATGATTGATTTTCCTACGCGTGACATTTTTTTCTTCTATTGATCAGGAAACGTAACACAAAATTTCTCCGCCCACATTGTGCTGGCGAGCTTCTTTATCGGTCATTACACCTTTGCTCGTAGTGATAATCGCTACGCCCAAACCGTTCAAAACGCGAGGCAGTTCGTCCTTGCCGGAATACTTGCGCAATCCGGGCTTGCTGATACGGATCAGATCACGAATGGCAGATTCCTTGGTAACGGGATGATATTTCAGTGCAATCTTTATAACGCCCTGATGGTTTTCAGTTTCTTCGAATTTGTACTTAAGGATATACCCTTTTTCGTACAGTACACGTGTTATTTCACGCTTGATATTGCTTGCAGGGATTTCCACGATGCGGTGGTTTGCATGAATGGCATTCCGCAATCTGGTAAGGTAATCTGCTATTGGGTCAGTCATGATTGTTTCTTTTAAAAAATTACCAACTGGCTTTAGTTACTCCCGGGATCTTGCCATCATTGGCCATTTGACGGAACATATTCCTGCACAAGCCGAAGGTGCGGATGTAGCCTCTGGGGCGTCCTGTAATTTTGCAACGATTGCGCAAACGCACAGGTGATGCATTTCTTGGAAGCTTCTGCAAGCCTTCATAGTCGCCTGCTTCAATCAGGGCTTTGCGCTTTTCAGCATAACGCGCAACCATTTGCTCTCTTTTGCGCTGCCTAGCTTTTATTGACTCTTTTGCCATCTAAATTATTTGCTTTTGAAAGGAAAGCCCATGTTGCGAAGAAGTTCCAGACATTCCTCATCGGTTTTGGCATTTGTCACAATTGTGATGTCCATACCGTTGATGCGGCTTACTTTATCGATATCAATTTCTGGGAAAATGATCTGTTCGGTGATGCCCAGCGTGTAGTTACCACGACCGTCAAAACCTTTAACAGCCAAACCCTGGAAGTCACGTACACGTGGGAGCGCCACTGATGTGAGGCGTTCCAGGAATTCATACATCCGGTCTCCACGAAGCGTAACTTTTGCTCCAATGGGCATATTTTCCCTGAGTTTGAAGTTACTGATTGCTTTTCTGGAAATGGTAGCCTGTGCTTTTTGACCGGCGATGCGTGACATTTCATCCACAGCCGCATCAATCATTTTCTTATCAGATACGGCAGCTCCAACCCCTTGGTTCAAGGAAACCTTGGTGATTTTCGGAACTT
The DNA here is from genome assembly GCA_044360435.1 of Bacteroidia bacterium. GTDB lineage: Bacteria > Bacteroidota > Bacteroidia > NS11-12g > UBA955 > REEB481. The sequence continues at coordinate 15,543 of JBIKKI010000004.1, read as the reverse complement.
CCATAGGATTACCATATCCAAACTTCTGCATCATTGCAGGAGCGGCAATTTCTTTATAGTGCGTTTTCAGCCTTGGTGAGTAGCTCATGTATTTTGTAATTAATCGATGAATGAACCGGTGCGCTTATTGTAACGTTTGTTTTTGCCTTCGGCATCCTGTTTGCGACCCACTTTAGCCACGTCGCTACCTTCCATAACCATGAGGTTACTCATGTGAATGGGTGCTTCGATTTTCTCGATGCGTCCGCTGGTGTTTTGTGCAGTAGGCTTATAATGCTTGGTAACCAGGTTCAGTCCTTCAACCACAGCGCGGTTGCTTGATGGAATCACACGGATCACTTTTCCGGTTTTCCCTTTTTCGTCACCGGCGATTACCTTCACCGTATCGTTTTTCTTGATTTTCAGTTTCATAACTTCTTATAATACTTCCGGAGCCAGTGAAACAATCTTCATGAACTGCTTATCGCGAAGTTCACGCGCTACGGGGCCGAAAATACGTGTACCTTTCGGTTCATCGTTGTTGTTCAGCAATACACAGCTGTTCTCATCAAATCGGATGTAAGATCCATCGGGACGACGTACTTCTTTCTTGACGCGCACAACAACTGCCTTTGAAACAGCGCCTTTCTTCATACCAGAAGAAGGCATAGCGGACTTCACGCTGACAACAATTTTGTCGCCAACACTAGCATAGCGTCTGCCGGTTCCACCGAGCACGCGAATGCATAATACTTCTTTTGCGCCGCTGTTATCGGCTACTTTGAGTCTGGTTTCCTGCTGTATCATTACTTGGCCTTTTCAACAATTTCTACAAGCCTCCAACGCTTCATTTTACTCAGAGGACGCGTTTCCATGATGCGTACAACATCATTAATGCCGCATTCATTTTTATCGTCATGAGCATAGAAGGTTTTCGTCTTCTTAAAGTACTTTCCGTATTTCGGATGTTTTACGTTTCGCACCACAGCTACAGAAATGGTTTTATCCATCTTAGCACTGGTTACGCGTCCCACGATTTCTTTGCGGGCGTTCCTATTGGCTTCCATTAATCCTGTTCTTCTTTACGTTTCAAAGCCGCAAGTTCAAAAGTAATGCGGCGTGCATTTAATTCAGTAAGATACCTGGCTACGTTCCGACGAGCTTCTTTGAGCTTGTTTGGTTCATCCAGCTTTGAAACTGCATCGGTAAAGCGCAACTTCTGGTAACGAAGTTTTTCTTCTTTGTATCGTTCGATCAACTCACGCGTTGGGGTTGATTTGATTTCTTCGTATTTCATAATCAGTTATCCTCTGAAAAATCAGGTTTTACTACAAATTTAGTTTGCACGGGCAATTTCATGGCTGCCAAACGCATTCCTTCCTGAGCAACTTCCAGGGGAACACCTGCTACTTCGAACATAATGGTACCTGGTTTAATGATAGCCACCCAATATTCTGGTGCACCTTTACCTTTACCCATTCGCACTTCAGCAGGCTTTTTGGTTACAGGCTTATCAGGGAAGATACGGATCCATACCTGACCTTCTCTTTTCAGATAACGGGTCAGTGCGATACGCGCTGCTTCAATTTGACGTGCAGTAATCCAGGCAGGCTCAAGGCTCTTCAGGCCACAGCTGCCAAAATTTAAACGATGACCGCGTGTTGCAAGACCTTTAACGCGGCCTTTGTGCATTTTGCGGAATTTGGTTCTTTTAGGACTCAGCATTGCTCCTCTTTATTATCGGTTATCCCTTCTTGGTCCGCGATCACGGTCACCGCCGGTACGACGACGCCTGTCATTATTACCACCCTGGTCGCGACGGCCTGGACCACGTCCACCGCCATGACCTTCTCTACGATCAGATTTCTCATGAACTGGAGCCAAGTCTACTTTTCCAAAGATGTCACCTCGGCAAATCCATACCTTGATGCCAATTTTTCCGTAAACCGTTTGCGCTTCGCTCAAAGCATAATCAATATCTGAACGAAGTGTGTGCAAAGGTGTACGTCCGTCTTTGTACTGTTCCGTACGTGCAATTTCTGCTCCGTTCAAACGACCACTGATCCGGATTTTAATGCCTTCTGCACCCATCCTCATAGAGCTGCCAATGGCGCCTTTCAGTGCACGTTTAAAAGAAATCCTTCCTTCAATCTGACTGGCGATGCTATCGGCCACCAACTTTGCATCCAATTCTGGACGCTTTATTTCGTTGATGTTGATTTGTACATCCTTCTTGGTGATTTTGCGAATTTCTTCGCGGATGGTATCCACTTCCTGACCACCTTTACCAATCACAATACCAGGTCTGGCAGTGTTGATGGTAATGGTAATACGCTTCATGGTACGTTCAATGACTACTTTACTTATTCCGCCTTTGGGAATGCGTACGCGGAGGTATTTACGGATTTTCTCGTCTTCGACCAGTTTATCACTGTAATTCTTACCTCCGAACCAGTTGGAGTCCCAACCGCGGATGATTCCCAACCTCAGACCTACGGGGTTTACTTTTTGTCCCATTTTATGCGTTTGTATCTTCGGTTAATGATTCTGCTGATTTCTGCGCGCCAACATCCTGACGGCTGTCCACGATGATGGTGATGTGATTACTGCGCTTGCTGATACGGTTTCCACGACCCTGAGGTGCTGTGCGCAGACGCTTGATTGTAAATCCTGCGTCAACCATTACAGTCTTCACAAACAAATCACTTTCTTCAATGCGACGTCCTTCGTTCATTTGAGCCCAGTTCGCAATACCGCTTCTCAGCAGCTTGCTTACATATTGAGCGTACAAAGGACGCTGACTAAACTGCAGGATGTTCAATGCTTTATCCACATTCACCCCGCGAATCTGATCAACAACCAGTCGCATTTTGCGCGGTGACATGGGACAGTTCCTTAAAATTGCTTTTGCTTCCATCCTGCTTCTTACTTATTATGTCCTTTAAATGTACGGGTAGGCGCAAATTCACCAAGTTTATGTCCTACCATATTTTCGGTTACATATACGGGGATGAATTTATTACCGTTGTGCACGGCAAAGGTGTGACCAACCATGTCCGGAATAATCAAACTCCTTCTAGACCATGTTTTGATGACAGTCTTTTTATTGGTTTCATTCATTTTGGCCACCTTCCGGTCGAGTTTAAAGTCTACGAACGGGCCTTTTTTCAGCGATCGTGCCATGTAGTTTATTTGCTGTTACGTTTGCTCTTTCTGCGTTCAATAATCAAGCGGCTGCTGCCTTTCTTGGTGCTTCTGGTTTTCTGACCCTGAGCATAGATGAGGTTCCTGGAACGTGGCTGACCACCTTTGTTCCTACCTTCACCACCACCCATCGGGTGATCTACCGGGTTCATTGCTGCCGGACGTACACGTGGGCGGATACCCAACCAGCGTGAACGGCCTGCCTTTCCTTTGCGGGTATTGCTGTGGTCACTGTTGGAAACAGTTCCAATCGTAGCCATACAGTTTGCCAATACCAAGCGAGATTCACCTGAAGGCAACTTGATGGCCGCGTACTTTCCTTCACGAGCCAGAAGCTGTGCTGAAGATCCAGCACTTCTGCAAAGGCGAGCACCCTGACCTGGCTGCATTTCCACGTTGTGAATCATGGAGCCCAAAGGAATTTGGCTCATAGGCAGTGCGTTTCCAACTTCAGGAGCTGAACCTGGACCGCTTTCGACCTTCATGCCCACCTTGAGGCCTGTTGGAGCAACGATGTAACGCTTTTCACCATCGGCATAATTAACCAAGGCAATAAATGCAGTTCTGTTCGGATCATACTCAATGGACATCACTTCTGCAGTCATTCCCATCTTGTCTCTTTTGAAGTCAATGATCCTGTATTTGCGCTTGTGGCCTCCGCCAATGTAGCGCATGGTCATTTTACCCGTATTGTTTCTGCCACCAGATTTCTTGATGGGAATCAATAAGGATTTTTCTGGTTTATCTGAAGTAAGCTCAGCAAACGCATTCGCGATGCGAAAACGAGTTCCTGGAGTTACCGGACGTAATCTGTTCAGTGCCATTCCTCTTTAGATATTTTCGTAAAAATCAATAGTTGAACCTTCTTTCAGGGTAACAATGGCCTTTTTCACGGCTTTGTTGTACCCGGAAATCTGTCCGGTGCGCCTGTTTTTGCGTGATTTACCGCGAGCAATCATCGTATTTACACGATCCACCTGCACATTGTAAAAGTCTTCTACCGCTTTGCGGATTTCGTCTTTTGTGGCTTTGGGATCAACTACGAAACCGTATTGCTGCCTCTTTTCAGTGAGGCCCGTCATTTTCTCTGTAATCAGGGGTTTTTTCAGTACCATCTCAATCGTTGTTATAAGTGTCCCCAATGGCCTTTACCGTAGATTCAAAAAGAATCAGGTTGTGGGCTTTCATGATTTCGTAAGTATTCAAATCTGAAGCGTTCATGATTCGGTTGTTCGGAATGTTCCGGCCTGAGAGGTACACATTCCTGTTCAGCGAAGGCGTAACGAACAAAGTTCGGCCAGTCACCTTCAAATTACCGAGCATACGGTTGAAATCGCTGGTTTTGGGCGCATCCATCATCAGATCTTCCATCACCTTGATTTGGTTTTCTTTCACTTTATAACTCAGTGCAGAAAAACGAGCGAGCCTTTTCAACTTTTTATTGAGTTTAAAACTGTAGTTCCTGGGGCGGGGACCATGAATTCTGCCACCACCCACATAGATACCAGCTTTAATGCTTCCATGACGTGCTCCTCCAGTACCCTTCTGACGAAACAGCTTTCTTGTACTCTTGCTGATTTCGCTGCGGTCTTTAGATTTGTGCGTACCCTGACGTTGGTTAGCGAGGAACTGCTTTACATCCAGGTAAATCGCATGGTCGTTTGGCTCAATACCAAATATTGCTTCCGGAAGAACCACAGTTCTGCCTGTTTCAATTCCTTCTTTGTTTAAGACTTTAAATTCCATCTCAGCGTTCAATTATTACTGTGGAACCATTGTAGCCAGGGATACTTCCTTTGATAATCAAAAGATTCTGATCTGCAACTACTTTTAAAATTTGGAGGTTTACTCCTTTTACCCTGCTGCCCCCTGTGCGACCGGCCATACGGATTCCTTTGAATACGCGGGCTGGGAACGAACAAGCACCAATGGAACCAGGGTGACGCTGACGGTTGTGCTGACCGTGGGTCGATTCACCCACACCCGCAAAACCGTGGCGTTTTACTACACCTTGGAATCCTTTTCCTTTGGAAGTTCCGATGACATCCACAAAATCTCCTTCAGTGAAGATGTTTACATCTAACACGTCGCCGATTTTTGCAGTGGCCTCAGCGCCTTCCATGTTGCGAAACTCATGATAAGCTCTTTTCGGAGCCGTGTTCGCTTTGGCGCAATGCCCGGTAATGGCTTTGGAGGCATGCTTGGGTTTCATGTCGCCCCATGAGATCTGAACGGCACTGTAGCCATCCTTTTGTTCATTCTTCACATGGGTTACAACACATGGACCAGCTTGGATGACTGTACAGGCTACACTGCGCCCGTTCTCGTCAAAGATGCTGGTCATGCCCAACTTTTTACCGATTAATCCTTGCATGATGATAGTTATATTTTGATTTCCACGTCAACACCGCTGGGAAGCTCAAGCTTCATGAGTGCGTCCACGGTTTTGGTAGAACTGTTATAGATGTCGATGAGACGTTTGTAAGAACAAACCTGGAACTGTTCCCTGGCTTTCTTGTTCACGTGGGGTGAACGAAGCACGGTAAACACTTTCTTCTTAGTTGGCAGTGGAATTGGACCACTTACAACCACACCGGTTTGTTTTACGGCCTTTACGATTTTTTCCGTGCTTTTATCAAGCAGGTTATGGTCGAAAGACTTGAGCTTTATCCTGATCTTATGGCTGATCATTGAACTATTTACTTTTATGCGTTAGATGATGATTTTCCGTTCACTTTCTTGAGCACCTCATCGGCAATGTTCCTTGGTGTTTCAGCGTAGTGGCTGAATTCCATGCTCGAACTGGCACGACCAGATGTAATGGTACGCAATGAAGTTACATAACCAAACATTTCGCTCAGCGGAACTTTTGCCTTTACAACCTGTGAACCGGCGCGTTCGTCAATACCTTCGAGCTGACCGCGACGACGATTCAGGTCTCCCATTACGTCACCGGTATTTTCAGCCGGGGTTACTACTTCCAATTTCATGATTGGCTCCAGCAACACAGGTCCGCAACTTTTGGCTGCTTCACGGAAACCACCTCTTGCAGCGACTTCGAATGACAAGGAGTCGGAGTCTACGTTGTGGTAAGAACCATCAAACAGACGAACTTTCATCCTGGTGATGGGATAACCGGCCAACACACCATTTTCCATGGCTGCCTTGAAACCTTTCTCCACAGATGGAATGAATTCCCTTGGGATAGAACCACCAACGATTTCATTCACAAACTGGAGTCCTTCTGCTGTAAAGTCAGCATCAGCGGGGCCCAATTCAAACTGGATATCAGCGAATTTACCACGTCCACCGGTTTGCTTCTTGTAAACCTCCCTGTGGGTGAAGTTTCTTGTGATGGCTTCTTTATAGGCAACCTGGGGAGCACCCTGGTTACATTCTACTTTGAATTCCCGCTTCAAACGATCAACGATGATCTCGAGGTGAAGTTCACCCATTCCGGAAATCACTGTTTGACCGGTATCCTGATCGGTATGCACACGGAACGTAGGATCTTCTTCAGAAAGCTTGGCCAGTGCAGTTCCCAATTTATCAACGTCTGCCTGGGTTTTAGGCTCAATGGCCAAACCAATCACAGGATCTGGGAAATTCATTGCTTCAAGCACAATCGGATGATTTTCCGCACAAAGCGTATCACCTGTTTTGATATCCTTAAATCCTACAGCTGCGCCAATATCTCCAGCACCCAGGAACTCGATTGGGTTTTGCTTGTTCGCATGCATTTGGAAGATGCGGGAAATACGCTCTTTCTGGCCACTTCTGGTATTGAGTACGTAAGAACCTGCATCTAGTTTACCGGAATAAGCGCGCATGAAGGCCAGACGACCTACATATGGGTCGGTAGCAATTTTAAACGCCAAAGCACAGAAAGGCTCTTTGTAGTCAGGTTTACGAACTACTTCATCTTCGGTATCTGGATTGGTACCTCTGATTACGTCCTTGTCGAGCGGGCTTGGCATCAATTCCATAACCAGGTCGAGCATGGTTTGAACACCTTTGTTCTTGAATGAGGAGCCGCAAACCATGGGAACGATTTTCATTTCCAGGGTTGCCTTGCGGAGTGCATTCAAAATTTCGCGTTCTGTGATGGAAGTAGGATCATCGAAGAACTTCTCCATCAGGGTATCGTCGTATTCAGAAACAGCTTCTAAAAGCTTTTCACGCCATTCTGTAGCTTCATCCAACATATCCGCTGGAATATCCACTACTTCATAGGTCATGCCTTTATCGGCTTCATTCCAAATCATACCACGGAAGTTGATCAAATCAACAACACCGCGGAAATTATCTTCAGCTCCAATGGGCAATTGCAGCGGAACTGCGTTGCTGCCCAACATTTCTCTTACCTGACGAACTACGTTCAGGAAGTCGGCACCGGCACGGTCCATCTTGTTGACGAAACCGATACGCGCCACATTGTAATTGTTGGCAAGACGCCAGTTGGTTTCAGATTGTGGTTCAACACCGTCAACGGCGCTGAACAAAAACACCAGACCATCAAGTACACGCAATGAACGGTTCACCTCAACGGTGAAATCCACGTGACCGGGAGTATCGATGATGTTGATATGGTATTTGTTGCCACGATAATTCCAGAAAACGGTGGTAGCAGCCGAAGTGATGGTGATACCACGCTCCTGCTCCTGAACCATCCAGTCCATCGTAGCTGCTCCATCGTGAACTTCACCGAGTTTGTGGTTCACACCGGAGTAATACAGGATGCGTTCTGTAGTTGTGGTCTTGCCCGCATCAATGTGCGCTGCAATACCGATATTTCTTGTTAAGGCTAAGTCGCGAGACATAAATAATTCGATAGACTGTTATACCCTGAAATGACTAAAGGCCTTGTTTGCTTCGGCCATTTTATGGGTATCTTCTTTTTTCTTCACAGCAGCGCCTTCACCCTTAGCTGCTGAAAGAATTTCACCGGCAAGGCGTGAAGCCATGGATTTTTCGTTGCGCTTGCGGGCATATGAAATCATCCATTTGATGCCTACAGCTATTTTCCTTGCTGGAGGAACTTCAATAGGAATCTGGAAGGTAGCACCTCCAACCCTGCGGGCTTTCACCTCTACGGTTGGCATAACGTTATTCAAAGCTCGTTTCCAAACTTCCAGTCCTTCTTCTTCTGTCTTCTTGGCAACCAAATCCAAAGCATCATAGAAAATCGTGAATGCAGTTGATTTCTTGCCATCCCACATCAAACCGTTTACGAAACGGGTTACGAGGGGATCATTGAATTTAGGATCAGGTGCAGTGATGCGCTTGCGCGGGCGTGCTTTTCTCATTTCAGTTCAGCTTATTTTTTATCCTTTGCTTTAGGACGTTTCGTTCCATACTTAGAGCGGCGTTGGTTACGTCCTTCAACACCGGCCGTATCCAAAGCACCCCGAACGATGTGGTAACGCACACCTGGCAAATCCTTTACCCTGCCACCACGCACCAATACGATGGAGTGTTCCTGCAGGTTATGACCTTCACCTGGAATGTAGGCGTTCACTTCTTTTCCGTTGCTCAGGCGAACACGGGCTACCTTTCTCATCGCGGAGTTAGGCTTCTTCGGCGTTGTGGTGTACACACGGGTACAAACACCCCTTCTCTGAGGGCAGGCATCCAGCGCTGGCGACTTGCTTTTGTTCACCAGTGTTTCCCGGCCTTTTCTTACCAATTGTTGTATGGTTGGCATTTTGTTTTTTGCGTAATCTTCCTTAAAAAGGACGGCAAAAGTACGATTATATTTCGGCTTTCGCAACAGTCCTTCAGACTTTTTTCAATGGGCTTTTTCTTTCTACCCAAAGGTGTAGTTCCTTAAACCTGAACACCATCTAACATTCCCATAATCGCCGTTACTGTATGGCATTAGGGTTCAAGCAGCATGTTTTTATTCCTGAGTAACATCATCATGACCAATGGAGCACCCAGGATGGAGCACACCACATTAACCGGTAAATTGCTTCCCGCGGCAGGAAGCATGGAACAAAAATGTGCTGTAAGCATGAATAAAGCGCCCAACAAAATTGTTCCGTGCAGCAGAAATTGATGCAATGATGTTCCCAAAAGTAATCTCGCCATGTGGGGTATGACAAGTCCCACAAATGACAGCGGGCCACACCATGAGGTAACCGTTCCGGCTAAAATTGCCGTAAGCAGCATCATCCACCTTCTAAACACATGAATATGCAAGCCCAGGCTTTGGGCATAAGCATCGCCCAGCTGATAAACGTCCATGGCACTGTGCCTGGTGCGCACAAAAACGTAAGTTCCGGCAAGAATGAAGGCAATCACACCGTGTGGAATCCAACCGGGCGTATGTAAATTCCCCATGCCCCACAAAACAAAGTTCCGGATGTCGCTTCCACTCGCCATATACTGCAAGAATTCTACAAAGGCAGAAACAAAATGACCGGCAAGTATGCCGAAAATAAGCAGGGATACGGTGCTTTTCACTTTACTGTACACCGCTATGTTTACCAGCAACATCAGCAAAGCACCACAAACGGCTGCAAGGTTTTTTACCGGAGCAATGCCGGCCAGTGCAGGAATGCCGGTTCCGGCGAGCACAACCAATGCAATGCCCAGGCTTGCACCGGAACTGATTCCCAGTACGTATGGACCGGCCAACGGATTTCTGAACACATTTTGCATCATCAGGCCACACAGTGCAAGTGCAGCGCCGGCGAGCACAGCCATTATTGCAGCAGGTAAACGGTATTCCATCAACAGCAGACGGGCCATGCTGGCTTCCATATTCCAAAGAAATCCTCCACTGCCTACCAATAAGGAGGACATAAACACCATAGCCAGAAGTATCCAAAGGAATAAGAATTTTTGCGAACGCCTCACTGTAATTTCCGGTAAAAGTAAAGCTTGTGTTGTGCGGATGTATCATGGAATATGTGCACCAGATCCTTCAGCACCAAATCCGGACGCACCACTCCGAGTTCCCAGAATGGATTCGCCGGGCCATTGCTTTTCCGGCCATTGGCCGCATAAACTTGTCCTTTGCGGAAGGCTGCAAATGCAATATGGCGTACATCGTCGGCAAGCAGCTGACTGCGTTCCGTATAGTCGTTGCAATTCAGCCAAATATCAGCAGATCCTGCCTTTGTAAGGACTGCTTCCGGTTGCAAGTGTAATGTGCCGCTTCCCGGAGTTTCAGCCCAGAGGTATGTACCTCCCGCATCCTTGATCAGTGTAGCCATATAATTATTGCCCTGGGGCTGATCCCAAACACCTCCGAACGGAGCATTGCAGAACACCGTGGGCCTGTTTGCAGCGCTGCGGCCTGCCAACTCTTTTTGTTGTTGGTAGGCACGAGACAAATGCGCAAACAACGAATCGGCTTTTGGTGCCATTCCGAATAATCGCCCTATAAACCTCAGCCATTCTGCCCTTCCCAACGGGTGTGACTCCTTATAACTGTTTACCGGAATCAGGCGAACACCGCGCTTGCGGAGCAGATTCAGCGATGCATCTTCCCCATTCCCGCCTTCGTAATAAAGAACCGCATCCGGCCTGAGCGCAAGCACCTTTTCTACATCCAACTGTGCGCCGGGCTTAACAGACTTCAAATCGCCAGACCTGATGCGGCTGCTCAACGAAACGCTGCTGATGTATTTGGCATCATCTACGGCAAGCACAGTGCTGCTCATTCCAAGTTCTTCGAGGTAAGCCACAATCACCGACGAAAGACAAACAAGCCGGGATGTTGGTGACAATACATTTTGATGTACCGGAATCCAGGTATCCGGACGATCGAGGGAAGCGACCCACAACAGGGAATCTCCATCCGTACGATAGTGCTGCGCAAACTTTGGCGTCTGTCCTTGCGCAGGGCCGCGGTCATGCCCTGGCCCGGAACAGGCAGAGAGGCAAAGGAATAACCATATCAGCGGCAGGTATTTCAGGGCAGCTTAAAGTTCAGATGAACAGCAAAACTCCGTGGTCTGGTGGTGAATCCTGCAATATCCATGTAGGTGCGGTTGGTAATGTTCTGCACGGCAAGGCCAAGGCTGCAATGCTCACCAATATTCGTACGGAAGAGCAAATCCCCGAGTAGGTATGATTGAACCTCGATGTAGTTCAGCGCACCAAACAAGCCAAGGGCTCCGTCGTATGCCACATCATATTTTCTGGAAACGGAACGGACTCTGAGGGAGATGGCCGCATTTTTACCCAGACTGCGCGTCAACATGAGGTTGGCTGTTGAAGCCCTCCTGGACAGTTTATCAAGCTTGTTGTTGCGGTTCATGAACACGCCACTTTCAAATGCCTGATACAGAAATTCTGAAGCCTGCACCTGATCAAGGAACTGGGTCCCGTGCACCATGGAAATATTTCCACTGAGTTGAAACTTCAGCGGTAAAATCAGATTGCCTTCAATCTGTATTCCATTCTGTACCGACCGCCAGTTGTTGATGTATGTATCACCGATATAATCTGCAAAGCCAAGGCTGTCCGGATGTTTATCTGCCCATGCATAAACATATTGAATCACGCGCCGGGTATTTTGGTGAAATGCTGCGGCCTGAACATTCCATTTGGCGGCTTTGTGCTTGAAGCCTATTTCTGCAGTAGTGCCCAATTCAGGTTTCAGGTCCGGGTTGCCACGACGCATGCCGGCAAAAGAGCGCTCCGGGGCAAGCATTTGATACAATGAAGGCGTATTAAACCCGCTGCTCAGGTTCCCGAACAGCATGCTGTTTTTCCCGATTTTCAAAGATGGATTGAAGGCGCCATTCCACACATTGCCGAATAAATTGTGCCGGCTTATTCTTCCGCTCACCGCAACAGACAGCTTCTTGCTGCTGAAAAATTGTGCCATCCCATAAGCAGCCATGATGCGGCTGTTCAAACCAACTGTATCGTAGCTGGTGGTGCTTTCAAAACTCCAAGGGCGGCTGTAATAATAGGAATTAACGGACGCTGATTCAGCATAATAACTCAGCCCTCCGGTCCATTGTATTTGGTTGTATTTGCCCTGGAGAAACAAATCTGTGCTGGCATTGGTTCCGCGGAACACATCGCGACCCACTGCTCCGTCATAAACACCCGGTGCAATAAGCGAAGAATCATTGTTCGCATTCCGCTGCAAGCTGCTCCAGCCACCGGTAAGGTTTAATTTCACATGAGGGTTAAGCTTCCAATCGGCGCCGCCATGCACGGTTTGGCGTTTCATGCGCAATTGGTAATTTTCATCATCGCGGAACGCACCCGCGTCTATATCTGTGTTTTGGTTATTATACCTCCATCCTGCCCAAACGGATGCAGCTTTTCCGGTCCATCCGCCGCGCAGAGACAAGTCAGTTTTACGAAAACCATCCTTTTCCAGAGGCAATAAGTTTGACACGGGCGGAGGCAAGGTACTGTTCATGCCTCCTGAGCGATATTGTTGTCCCTGAACGTTGAAGAATGTATTCCTGTAACTGCGCTGCACTCCTGTGGAAACGCCCCAGGCGCGTCCGGGTCCGAATGCTGCGCCGTGCAGATTCACATGACTGCGGTTGGTCTGTGCATTTTTTCTGGTGATGATGTTGACCATGCCTCCCAATGCCCCTGTGCCGAACATGGCACTATGACCGCCCTGCACTATTTCAATGCGCTCGATATCTGCGAGCGAGAGTTCAGACAAGTCCATCGCGCCATTGGGCGTGGAAGGGTCAGAGATTCGCAGCCCGTCGATCATGATTACCGTTTGGTTGCTGGCCGAACCGCGAAGGAAGATGGATTGATTTGCGCCCGGATTTTGGACTGCACCAATCACTGAGGCTCCCAGTTGCATGGAGAGAAATTCGCCCAGCGATTGTGCCTGTGATTCAGCAATTTCGCGCGATGAAAGCACGGTAACCATGCGCGGCACGTCCTGAATGCGCTCTGAAGTTCTGGATGCTGATACGGTTACCAGATCCATCATGCCGGATGTATCTGAAAACGAAGTCTGGGCATCCAACGTGGCGCCCTGAGAGCACAACAAGGTGCAGATGATATAAGCGTTCCTTTTCATTTTTTAAATTCTTGGAACGACAAACAGGTTGTGTGGAATTAACAAGTAATGTCCACGCGCTTTTATTCCCGAAAGCCGTTTTTCAGAATCAGGCAGGTCTTCTGACTTATTCCCTGCATCCTGCCTTCCCGACGAACAAAGCCGCCAGTGGCTTCAGGTTGGATGCGCTTTACGGAACTTACAGCAGCGGGTACTGTTCCGGATTCTCACCGGATTCCCTTTTCAGCCTGAAGAAGAAAGCTCTTCTACAGTCACCAGATTCTGCTGCAAGGATAGGAACCAAAAAGTTAAACAAGAAAACAAATAGTTACACAAAACAACAAGCGACCGCTCAGCGTAACTCCGGCTTTTTATCCGGCTTGGCATAAGTGTACCTGGCTTTCAGGGCTGGTTTATAATAGGCATCCAAACCACAAACGCTGACCAGGCCTGCCACTTCAGGATTGATGAACCCATCCGATTCGATGGCTTCCGCATCGCATTCCAGCCAGGCAACACGGCCAATGATGATGGAAGTTCCATTGAGCGCAATCTGTATCTCTTCTTCCAGTTTCATGCCCATGCGCAGGGGGGATTCCAATACGGCTGGAGCAAAAAAATCTTCTGGATGGAAGGGCGTGAATCCAGCCGCTTCAAATTCAGAAATTGCTGCAGGATAACGCGCGGAGGTTTGGTGGGCCGCGGCTTCCATGCCTTCAGCAACCAGATTCAGTGTATAGAAACCTGATTCGCGTATGTTGGAAAGCGTATGTCTGTCAACCGAATCCGGGCGAAATACCAACCCCAGCAGTGGCGGATTGGCCCCTACATGAAACAAAGAGTTGAACACCGCAAGATTATTCATGCCCTGGGCATTTCGTGTTCCTACCAGACATAAATTCTTGTAGCCGGGTGCCGAATTAATGAAATTGGCCCGGTAGCGCTGTTCCATCTCTGCGATGGCTTCTGCAGTAAAATGATGAATCATGCAGTGCGCAAAGTGCTCAAACCTCCGTCAATACCGATTACCTGACCTGAAATCCAGCTTGCCTGTTCAGAAAGCAGGAAAGCAGCCAGAGCGGCAATTTCTTCCGGGTTCCCTACCCGTGCAAGCGGATGTCGCTTTGCAGAATTTTCCTTCTTCACATCGCTGTCCAGCAACTTGGCTGCCAGCGGCGTATTCACCAGACCTGGCGCGATGATATTGACATTGATGTTGGGCGCCCATTCAGCGGCCAGGGAGCGGCCCAAACCTTCTACGGCACCTTTGGAAGCGGCAACCGAAGCGTGAAAGGGCATTCCCTGGGCTACCGCAACGGTACTGAACAAAACCACCGATGCCTGCTGTGCAGCGCGCAATGCGGGATGTGCTGCCTGCAACAAACGCACGGCGCCCAATAGATTCACTTGGAAATCATTCAAAAAATCGTCCGGTTTGAGTGCGCGGAAAGAACGCAGGTTAATAGAGCCGGGAGCATACACCAAACCATGTAAAACCTCTGGCCATCCCGATGGCTGCGTATTCGCCGTGGCATCCCAGGTGATGTGGTGGACTCCGGGAATAGAAGCATCATTTCTGGACATGGTCCAAACTTGATGACCCTGGTCCAGCAATGCTTCGGCGATGGCTTTGCCAATTCCGGATGTTCCACCGGCAATGAGGTAGTTCTTTTCCTGCATCCCTTAATAAACCAACGGAATTACGCTTGGTTTGCGGGAGTGCAGAAGTTTAAAACTACGGCACCTGGTTTCAAAAGCTGCGATTCACCCCAAAAACGAGGAATCGCTGGTTCATTAAAGGCTTGCCGTCGGGTGTGATGTTGCGCAGCAGCGGCAGGTCGAAGCGCAGGGTTACAGGCGCGGCACCACGTTTTCCAAACACATTGCTGAGGGTCCAGGCTGTTCCGAGACCGGCATTGGCCATCAGCACGGGTGCATAATTTCTAAATGCTTGTGTGGGTCGCATCAACCCTGCGTCAGCGAACAAGTACACATCTGCCTTCAGCCAATTGCGGGTGAACTTGGGTGCGAAGCGAATGAGGCGATCCAGATCCAGTTCGGCGGAAGCAGACAATCCTGAATTGCCGCGCAGCAAAGACACCGTGCTGTCGCCGTAATTCTGGGCAACCAGCGAATTGGAAAACCCACGCAGGTTCAGGCCTCCGCCTTGCTGCCAGATCAACTGTTGCTGTGCCCTTCCAAACTGGTTGTGCCAGTCGGAACGGGTAAACTTGCTGTCGTGCCATTGCTGTTCAGGGTTTGCACCTGCTGCATACAATGCGCTTTCATAAGGCAGACTTTGCGCCGAGAATTGTCCGAAGAAACGGGTGCTCACATCGAGTTTACCCAGCTTATTTCTG
>JBIKKI010000059.1:0-13375 GCA_044360435.1 Bacteroidia bacterium | reverse complement strand
ATGCTGCAGTTTGGGATGTGTGGCGGGGATTTCAATCACCGTTCCCGGCTTGGGCTGAAGCTGCTGCTGAAGAAATACCGGCAACTTCACTTTCCCCACGAAACACAAACCTTGAGAATCCTTTTTTCCGGCGGTATGCAAGCCTGCATCAGATGCCAGTTGCCGCACCTCTGCTTTTTGCAGACTTCCGATGGGAAACAGCGCCTTGGCCAGCTGCTCCTGTTTGATTTGACAGAGAAAGTAGCTTTGGTCTTTGTTCAGGTCCAAGCCGCTGAGCAACTGATACACAACCTTACCGTCGATTTCTACTTCAGCTTTCCTGCAGTAATGCCCCGTTGCAACATAGTCGGCGCCCAGCTTCAGGGCTGCTTCAAGGAATACGTCAAATTTGATTTCGCGGTTGCACAGTACATCCGGATTTGGAGTGCGGCCGGCGGCATATTCTGCGAACATGTACTCCACGATTCGATGATGGTAGGCTTCACTTAAATCAATAACCTGAAAAGGAATGCCGAGTTTTTCAGCCACCAGCATGGCATCATTGCTGTCGTCAATCCATGGGCATTCATTACCTATGGTCACGTCGGCGTTGTGCCAGTTGCGCATGTACATGCCAATCACCTCGTGGCCCTGCTGTTTCAGCAATAAGGCGGCCACTGATGAATCAACACCACCACTTAATCCGACAACAACACGGGCCATGTTGCAAAGATACCTGAGCCGCGGTTCTATTTGCCAGTGTATCTGTCTGAACTGCCTGCCACCTGCGGAAAAACGTTAAATTCGCGCCCTTATGGAAAGACGTGTCCGCGTGCGTTTTGCACCAAGCCCAACTGGCCCTTTGCACATTGGCGGTGTGCGCACAGCGCTCTACAACTACCTGTTTGCAAAGAAACACGGCGGCGATTGCCTGCTGCGTATTGAGGATACGGATCAAAACCGTTTTGTACCCGGTGCTGAAGCGTACATCACTCAGGCGCTGGCTTGGGTGGGCATTCGGTTCGACGAAGGCCCGGAACAGGGCGGACCGCATGCGCCTTACCGCCAAAGCGAACGCAAGCCGATGTACCGGCAGTATGCAGATCAACTGCTGCAGGCCGGTCATGCCTATTACGCCTTCGATACACCCGAAGAACTGGATGCCATGCGCGAGCGCCTGAAAGCGGGAAGCATGCCCGCGCAGTACGACGCCGTGAGCCGCATGAGCATGAATAATTCGCTCACCCTGCCCGCCGATGAGGTGCAGCGCAGGCTTGAAAACGGAACACCCTATGTGGTGCGGATCAAGCTTCCACGTAAAGAAGAAGTGCGTTTTCACGATGCCATCCGCGGCTGGGTGGTGGTGAATACCAGCCAGATGGACGACAAAGTGTTATTTAAAAGTGATGGTATGCCCACCTACCATCTGGCCAATGTGGTGGATGATTACCTGATGAATATCAGCCACGTGATTCGTGGTGAAGAATGGCTGCCCAGCGCGCCCTTGCACGTGATGCTTTACCGTTACCTGGGTTGGGAAGAGGTGATGCCAGTATTTGCCCATTTGCCACTGTTGCTTAAACCGGAAGGAAACGGAAAACTCAGCAAACGCGATGGTGATCGACTTGGATTTCCCGTATTTCCACTGGAATGGAAGGATCCGGCAAGTGGCGAAATCTCTTCGGGTTACCGCGAAACCGGATATTTCCCGGAAGCGGTGGTGAACATGCTCGCCCTGCTTGGCTGGCACCCCAGCTTCAACAGGGAATTATTCACCATGGATGAACTTATAGAGGCATTTAGCCTTGAAAAGGTGAGTAAGAGTGGAGCTAAGTTCGACCTCGACAAAGCCCTGTGGTTTAACCATCATTACCTGATGGAACGCCAACCTGAAACCATTGCCCATGATTTGCTTCCCCTGGCTGCCGCTGCCGGATACCATACAGAAGTTCCCTACCTCGCGGAAGTGGTTCGCCTGATGCGTGAAAAGGTGAACTTCCCCGGTGAAATCATCCGCGACGGATCTTACTTCTTCCTGGAACCGAAGGAATATGACCAGCAGGCGCTCGGCAAAAAGTGGAAACCGGAAACGCCCGAATTTCTGCGCAACCTCGCTCAGGCTTATGAACATTTGGGTGTGTTGGATGCAGCTGCTGCCGAGGAAGTGTTCAAAGCGCAATGCACCGCCGCCGGTCAAAGTACAGGACAGTGGATGCAATTGCTTCGTCTGGCCATCAGCGGGGCTGCCGCCGGACCACCGCTCTATGAAATGATTGCCCTTCTGGGAAAGGATAAAGCCATACAACGCCTCCGCGCTGCTGCTGAAAATATGAAACCCTGAGGTTCAATCCTCCCGAATCCTTATTTTCGCCCGGATTAAAGCCGACTATGATGTCTTTCAAGCGTTTAAATACCTTGCTGGGATGGGTAACTTTTGCAGTTTCCTTCCTGGTGTACATGCTCACTTTGGAACCATCCGTGAGTTTATGGGATTGCGGAGAATTCCTTTCCGCTGCCTATAAACTTCAGGTAGTGCATCCTCCGGGAGCGCCCTTTTTCCTGTTGTTGGGAAGGATTTTTTCCATTTTTGCACCCAACCCTGCCATTGCAGCCGTGTTTATCAACGCAATGTCTGCCGCTGCCAGCGCGGGATGTGTTATGTTCACCTTTTGGATTACCACGTACCTCGCACAAAAAATGCTGGGTAATGGTAACGAAGCAGAAGCAGGTACCGGCCGCAACATCCTCATCTTCGGAGCCGGCCTCACCGCTGCATTTTCCAATACCTTCCTCGATACATTCTGGTTTAGCGCTGTTGAAGCTGAAGTATATGCATTGAGTTCGTTCTTCACCGCCATTACCTTTTGGGCGGTTTTACGCTGGGAACAGGATGCCGATAAGCCGGGCGGAGATCGCTGGCTGATCCTGATTGCCTACCTCACCGGTTTGGCCATCGGAACGCACTTGTTGAACCTGCTGGTGATTCCGGCCGTTGCCTTCGTTTATTACTTCCGTCGTTATGAGGTTACCCGCAAAGGCCTCATCATCGCGTTCCTCATCGCGCTTGGCGTGCTGGGCTTCATCATGAAAGGAATCATTCCCGGAACGGTTTGGTATCTGGCCAACATGGACAAGCTGTTTGTGAACAGTCTTGGAATGCCTTTCTACAGCGGTGTTCTGTTTGGCATCGCACTGCTGATTGCAGGTCTGGTTTACGGAATCAGATACAGCATCCGCACAGGTAAATACCTGTTGAATCTGGCCATGCTTTCCGTGAGTTTCATCTTGCTGGGCTATTCTACCTATACCATGGTGGTGCTTCGTTCCATGGCCAATCCCGCCATCGACATGAACAATCCGGAAGATATGTTCAACCTGCTGAGCTATATCAACCGCGAACAGTACGGCGACCGCCCGTTGGTTTACGGTCCGTATTTCAACGCGCCTCCCGTAGAAACAGAAGAAGTGGGTGAGAAGTGGTATGCAGATTCTGCGGAATACAAATTGGCCGGTGCCAAATACGATTACAAGTTTGATGAACGCTATACCACCTTGTTCCCACGAATGGGCAAGGCCAAGGAAAATGACGATATTGGTTACCGTTACTGGGGTGGCATGGAAAAAACCCAGGGCATGATTAACGCCCTGCAGAATAAAGCTGCCCAGGGAGGTTTGTCGGAAGAAGAACAAGAACAACTGCGTGCACTCCGCGCACAAAAGCCCACCTTTGCCAACAACCTGCGTTATTTCTTCAGCTACCAGCTGTACTATATGTACATGCGCTACTTCATGTGGAATTTCGTGGGCAGGCAAAACGATCAGCAGGCCATGCTTGGAAACACGCAATTTGATGGCAACTGGCTGAGTGGTATTGCGCCCATTGACTACCTGAATACCGGAACGCAGAAAAATCTTCCCGATGACCTGAAGAACAACAAAGCCAGAAACACATATTTCTTCCTGCCGCTCATCATTGGCATCATCGGCATGTCGTTGCAGTTCAAAAAACGCAACAAGGATGCATGGGTTGTGATGATTCTGTTCCTCTTTACAGGCATCCTCATCAACGTGTATATGAACCAGCCTCCATTTGAACCACGTGAACGCGACTATTCCGTGGTGGGTTCGTTCCAAACCTTCTGTATCTGGATTGGCCTTGGCGTGCTGGGCATTGCAGAATGGCTGCGCAAATACCTCAAAAACGCCCGTAGCGCTGCTATGGCTGCCAGTGCAGTGGCGCTGTTGGCTGCTCCGGTGCTCATGGCTTCCCAAAACTGGGATGACCACGATCGTTCTGCACGTTATCTGGGCATTGACTATGCGAAAAATTACCTGCAAAGCTGTCCGCCCAATGCCATCTTGTTTACCAATGGTGACAACGATACCTACCCGCTTTGGTATGCGCAGAATGTGGAAGGTATTCGTACAGACGTGCGTATCATCAACCAGAGCCTGCTGCCCACAGAATGGTACAGCAGTGTACTCCTCGACAAGGTGTATAATTCCGATCCGCTGCCGCTTACCCTCACCAAGAGCGACCTGAGGGCCGGACGTTTCGAATACGGCATTCGTTTCCAAAACCTCAGCCTCGATGGATTTGATGAAGCCGCCGGCTTCACCGATGGCCGGAAGGTGGTAAACTTCGTTTTGGGTAAAGATCCTGCGAACATGACCAAAGAAGAAGTATTCCCTACCAGAAAGATCAGGATTCCGGTAGATCGTAAAGCCATCCTTGAAAATGGTATGGTAGAAGCTAAAGATACCGGTAAAATTGCGCCGTTCATTGACTTCCGTATGCCCGGTGAATACTTCAGCAAAGGTGATCTGCTGATGCTGGACCTGATTGTTACCAATGCCGAACGCGGCTGGAAACGCCCCATCTGCTTTACCACCACCAGCGGTTATGACTTTATGGGTCTGAACAGCTGGCTGCAGTGTGAAGGTTTGTCCTTCCGCCTGGTGCCTGTTAATGGAGGAACTGTTTCTGAAGACCGCGGACGTCCGGCAAACATCGCCGAGCAGCGCACCTACGACAACCTCATGAAATTCCGCTGGGGCGGCATGAAGGAGAAAAAGAACTTCTATCTGGACGACAAGGCCATGATGGTTCCTCAGGCGCTTCAGCAGCTGGTCATCAATATGGGCGATATGTACAGCAATGAGATCAGCCGGATGATGAGCGTGAAGATGTCTCTTGATTCAGGCAGGCAAACGCTTCCTCCGGGAACTGATGTTGCGGCGTACAAGGCCAACCTCGACAAAACAGCCGAAGAATACCGCACCAAAGCAGTGAAATTGCTCGACCTGATTGCTGCAGAAATACCGGAAAATGTGCTCACCTATCGAAATGAGGTGCGTTACTACCTTGCCATGCTGTACATGGAATTTGGCGAGGATAAGAAAGGTGAGCAGTGGATGGATAAATGCATGAACAATGCCAACCAATACGCGCGCTACTTCAAGCAGTTTAACCAGCGCGGCAACAGCACGGCGGCGGAACAGTATCAAAGTGCCATCGGCATCATGCAAACAGTACAGCAGCTGGCCAAAGATCGTGGCAAAACAGCCCTCGCCGACAAGTACCAAAAAATCATTACCCAAGCCTCAAGGCCCTAACAAGAACAGAGATGAAGGCCGCTTCGGCGGCCTTCTTTTTTTTATATGTCGCTTAAGAAGAAATTTATTTTCGGAATACATCCGGTTGAAGAGGCACTCGCCAAAGGGCAAACACTGGATAAAATCTGGATAGATTCCGGAGCCCGGAATCCAAAAATCAGCAGCCTGGTTCCTGCCATCAAAGAGGCAGGAATTCCATTTGTAAAAGCGCCCACGGAGAAACTCACGTTCCTGGTAAGCAACCCCAACCATCAGGGCATAGTTGCAGCCATTTCGCCCATAGCCTTTCAATCTTGGGAAGAAATTGTGACACGCTGTTTTGAGGCTGGGAAAGATCCGTTGTTGCTGGTTCTTGACGGCATCACGGATGTGCGGAATTTTGGTGCCATTTTGCGCACCGCAGCCTGCGCCGGTGCCGATGCCGTGATTGTTCCTGCAAAAGGCTCTGCCGCCGTTGGTCAGGATGTGGTGACCACCTCTTCGGGTGCGGTTTTTCGCATTCCGGTTTGCAGGGTAGATCAGTTGCAGCAAACCGTAAGGGCGCTGCGAGAACACGGACTACGCATCGCTTCGGCTACCGAAAAGGGCAAAGAGTTGCTGTTCGACAGTGCACTCGGCGGCCCATTGGCCATCATCATGGGCAATGAAGAAAAAGGCGTAGATGCGTCTTTATTGCAACTGTCTGACGCCCGCGTGGCCATTCCTATGCCCGGTGGCTTTGATTCGCTGAACGTATCGGTGGCAACCGGTATATTCCTGTTTGAAGTGTTGAGGCAGCGTGGGCTGAATGCCTAAACAACCATGCGGTAAGGCTGCAACAGATGACCTATTTTTGCGCACGTAAATTCATGCGTAAAATTCAAATGGTGGACCTCGGCACCCAGTACCTGAAGATACAGGACGAGGTTGATGCAGCAATGAAGGAGGTTATCCTCAACTCCTCTTTTATCAATGGTCCGGCGGTGAAGAAGTTTGAACAGGAACTGGCAGTTTACCTCGATGTTCCTTATGTGATTGGCTGTGCCAATGGCACCGATGCGCTTCAGGTGGCAATGATGGCGCTGGATCTGCCTCCCGGCTCTGAAATTATTACACCCTCTTTTTCTTACGCGGCACTTGCCGAAATGATTCACCTGCTGGGTCATAAGCCGGTTTACTGCGAGGTCGATCCAACAACCTACCTCATGGATCCTGCTACACTCAGCAGCCTCATCACGCCTGCAACCAAGGTTATTGCTCCGGTCCATCTGTATGGACAGTGTGCGCCGATGGCCGAAATCCTTGACATAGCCCAGCGCCACAACCTGTATGTGATTGAAGATACTGCCCAGGCCATCGGTTCGCGCTATACCTTCCCCGACGGACGGATGATGCGGGCCGGAACCATGGGCCATATTGGTACCACTTCCTTCTTCCCCTCCAAAAACCTGGGTTGCTATGGCGATGGTGGTGCGGTGTTTACCCGCGATGCCGTGCTTGCGGAAAAGCTGCGCATGATCTGCAACCACGGACAAAAAGTAAAATATACCCACGATGTGGTTGGACTGAACTCACGACTTGACAGCATACAGGCCGCGGTTTTGTCTGTGAAGCTGAAACATCTGAATAGCTACGAGGCCGCCCGGAATGAAGTGGCCGATGCCTACGATAAAGGCTTGTCAGGATTGCCCGGCGTGCGCATTCCCTCACGGGTTCCAAACAGCACGCACGTGTTTCACCAGTACACCCTTGCGCTGGGAACACATGCCATGCGGGAAGCATTGAAAGCACATTTGGAAGCCGCCGGAATTCCCAGCATGATTTATTATCCCACGCCGCTGCACCGTCAGCGTGCTTATTTCGACGCCTCGGTGCACATGCCGGGCACAGAAGATTTGTGTATGCGGGTTCTTTCACTGCCCATCAGCACGGAAATGGACCAGGAACAGATTCAGTACATCGTGGAAAGCATTCGTGCCTTCGCCCAAATCAATCAACCAGAACAGGAATGAAAATATCAGTTATAGGAACAGGATACGTAGGCTTGGTCACAGGCACCTGTTTCGCCGAAACAGGAAATCAGGTGATCTGTGTGGACATCGATGCGGCCAAAGTTGCCAAATTGGCTTCAGGCCAGATTACCATCTTTGAACCCGGCCTGGAGCTTATCTTCAAAAGAAACCTTAAAGAAGGCCGTCTGCATTTCACCACTTCATTGAAAGAAGCGGTAGATGGAAGCGACGTGATTTTCCTGGCCTTGCCCACGCCTCCGGGCGAAGACGGCAGCGCAGACCTCAGCTACGTGCTGAACGTGGCCGGAGAAATTGGCAGGCTGCTCAACGACTACCGAGTGGTGGTAGACAAAAGCACTGTTCCGGTTGGAACCGCCGACCTGGTGCGTGAAGCCATCGCTGCCGGATATTCCGGAGCGTTTGATGTGGTGAGCAATCCCGAATTCCTGCGCGAAGGTGTAGCCGTTGATGATTTTATGAAACCCGACCGCGTGGTGATAGGCTGCTCCAGCGACCGCGCGCGCCTCATGATGCAGGAACTTTATCAGCCCTTTGTGCGTCAGGGAAATCCCATCATCTTTATGGATGAGCGCAGTGCAGAACTCACCAAGTATGCTGCCAACAGCTTTTTGGCGGCCAAGATTTCATTCATGAATGAAATCGCACAATTGTGCGAACGCCTTGGCGCCGATGTGGACATGGTTCGTTTGGGTATGGGCTCCGACGAACGCATCGGGAAACGCTTTTTGTTCCCGGGTATTGGTTATGGTGGAAGCTGTTTCCCCAAGGATGTAAAGGCTTTGGTGCACTCTGCAGATAAAGCCGGATACGACTTTAAAATCCTGAAGGCAGTAGAAGCGGTGAATGCCCACCAGAAGAGGAGTCTGCTACCCAAAATTCAGTCGCATTTTGGCGCTTTGAACGGCAAACACTTTGCCGTTTGGGGCCTCGCCTTTAAACCCAATACTGACGACATCCGCGAAGCGCCTGCACTGGAACTGATCCACGCACTGCTGCAGGAAGGCGCCACCGTAGCCGCCTATGATCCCGAGGCAATGGCCAATGTGAAGCAGCATTCCGGCCTGGATATGCGTTTCGCAGACAACCAATACGATGCGCTGCAACAGGCCGATGCCCTCATCATCGCTACCGAATGGCCTGAATTCCGCACCCCTGATTTTGACCGCATCAAAATGGCCCTGAAACAGCACGTGGTGTTCGATGGCCGAAATGTGTTTGACCTCGACGCCATGCGCAGGGAAGGCTTTACTTATTATTCAATAGGCCGTTCTGACCTGAAGGCCTAAGCTTACTATCAATGGAACGCAAACGAGTACTTATAACAGGTGCAGCAGGATTCCTCGGATCCCACCTCTGCGACCGCTTCATCCGCGAAGGATACCACGTAATTGGCATGGATAACCTGATTACCGGCGACCTGCGCAACATCGAACACCTGTTTCGTTTGGAACAGTTTGAATTCTACAACCACGACGTAAGCAAGTTCGTGCATGTGCCCGGGGAACTGCACTACATCCTGCATTTCGCCAGTCCGGCCAGTCCGATAGATTACCTCAAAATACCCATTCAAACACTTAAAGTGGGCAGTTTGGGTACGCACAACCTGCTCGGATTGGCGCGCGCCAAAAAGGCCACCATCATGGTAGCCAGCACCAGCGAAGTGTACGGCGATCCTTTGGTACATCCGCAAAATGAAGATTACTGGGGCAACGTGAATCCTGTTGGACCTCGCGGGGTTTATGATGAGGCCAAGCGCTTCCAGGAAGCCATCACCATGGCGTACCATACCTACCACGGCGTGGATACACGCATCGTGCGCATCTTTAACACGTATGGCCCACGAATGCGCCTGAACGACGGACGTGTTTTACCCGCCTTCATCGGGCAGGCGCTGCGCGGCGAAGACCTCACCGTGTTCGGCGATGGCAGCCAAACCCGCAGCTTCTGCTATGTAGATGATCTGGTGGAAGGAATCTATCGCCTGCTTCATTCCGATTGTGTGCAGCCAGTGAACGTGGGCAACCCCGACGAAATCACCATCAGCCAGTTTGCTGAGGAAATCATTCGCCTTACCGGAACCAGCCAGAAGGTGATTTATAAACCGCTGCCCACCGACGACCCCAAACAGCGTCAGCCGGACATCACCCGGGCACGCCAAATCCTGGGCTGGGAACCTAAAGTGCACCGCTCTGAAGGTTTGAAGATTACCTACGACTATTTCCGTTCGCTGCCAAAAGAGCGTTTGTATGAAGAAGCTCATGGGAAATCTTTTGATGGTTTTTCGAAGTAAAGGCATTACAGCGCTGCTGCTGTTGTTGCTGCCGCTTGCCCTTGCTGCGCAGAAACAAAAGGTTTACTGGCTGGATCAAGAATACCGTGAGGTAAAGAAGAAAAAGGCCGTGTACAGCGAGGTATGGTCGCCGGTTTACCCGAATTCCTTTCTCCGCACCGTGCGTTTTATGAACGGTAACCTTCACATCCGCGCGCACTACAGCCGTTTACGTCCTCAGTTTGTTCCCGACAGCTTCCTGCAAGGCTCCTGGGAGTCTTACAATCCACAAGGCCAGTTGCTGGATTCCGGTTATTTCCAGAAGGGAAGGAAGCATGGAAAATGGTATGAACGAAATTCGGAATTGCCCGCGTACAGTTTAGGCCAATACCGCAATGGCCAGGCCGTGGGCCGCTGGCAGGCCATGTATGACAACGGGAATATTCGTTTCAAGGGTGCTTATGTACATGGGAAAAACAGCGGGGAACATCTGTATTTCAGCGAATCGGGCGTGCTGGTGAAACGTCGGTCGTACCGAAATGATACACTGGACGGGCCTATCCAGAATTACGATGAGCAAGGCCGGCTGTTGTATGCGGTCAACTACAAAAATGGCCAGAAGCATGGCCGCTGGGTGCGCTATACCGAATCGCGACAACTTTTTGAATACGGCACCTACGACAACGGAAACAGGGTGGGCAGCTGGTATTTCTACCATCCCAACGGGAAACTCGCCTCTTTTGAACAATTTGCTTCTGCCGACTCCGGCAAAGGCCAGGAACGCCTGCTGCATGTACAGCATTACAATACCGAAGGGAAGCCCGTTCCGTTTGATTCCGCCCGCGCTTATACCAGAGCTTCGGCAAAAGGTGGATTGCAGCAATACTACAGTAAGATTACAGATTTGGTGGAATACCCCGAAGCCGCCCGTGAAGCCGGGAAGGGAGCCTTGGTGATGGTTTGTTTCACCATCACACCCGAAGGCCGCGTGGACCATTTGGAGATTTGCCAGATGGATGGCCCCAGAGGATATGGCTTTGAAGCTGAAGTGTTGCGCGTGATGCGCCTGATTGACTGGCAATGGGAGCCTGCCATAGCACATAACCGCCCGGCATACGGGTCGTTCAGGTTGCCGGTGAAGATGTCGGTTTCGCGCTGAACTTAATTCCTGGTTTCAACGCAAGAGCGGCTTGTTTTGCGGGGATCTTGCATGTGCATCGTCATGCCGGCAGCACAAGCCTTAATTTCGCGGCATGAATTCCATCAACTTAGCAGGTCAGGTAGCGGTAATTACCGGCGTGAGCAAAGGCATCGGCCTTCATTTGTGCACGCAATTGCTGGACAAAGGTGCCATCGTGTATGGTTTGGGACGGAACGCACCCGACCTGAACCACGAACACTTCCATTTTATCACCTGCGATGTGCGCAGTGCTGCCGATGTGGAAACAGTGTTCGCACAGATTTTTCAGGAACAGAACGGTAAGGTTGATGTGCTGGTGAACAACGCGGGCCTCGGCTATTTCGGCTTCTGCGAAAGTTTACCCCTGGAACAATGGGATGAGCTTTTCGCCACCAATGTAAATGGCGTTTTTTATTGCACACGCATGGTGCTTCCCGGTATGAAACAGCGCCAGTACGGACAAATCGTGAATATTTCCAGTATTGCCGGACTCGAAGGCTATCAGCAGGTTTCGGCCTATTGCGCCACTAAATTCGCGGTACGCGGTTTCAGCGACGCGCTGTATAAAGAAGTGCGTGACGAAGGCATCCGCGTTACCTGTGTTTATCCCGGCAGCGTGAAAACCGATTTCTTTCGCAACAGCCCGTCCATCAAGCCCCACGACTACATGTTGGACCCGGAAGATGTGGCCCATGCCATCCTCAACTTCCTCCAAATGCCCAAGAACTTCCATACGGTAAACCTGGAAATCAGGCCATTGCAGCCAAAAGGTCCAAAGGCGGCCAACAACTAAGCACGCCGGCTGTTTCTACGTTATGGCCATATTAAACGAAGTGCCCTTGGCAACGCAGGGACAAACGCCCGATCACGGCATCACGCTGTACTACGTGTACGATGCTTTGTGCGGTTGGTGCTACGGATTCTCACCGGTGATGCAGCAGGTGCAGGAGCGTTTTGCCGGTCCTGACGTAAAAATAGAGGTCATCAGCGGAGGCATGATTCTGGGCGAGCGCGCTCAACCCATTGGAAATATGGCTGATTACATCCTTCAGGCCCTGCCACGTCTGGAATCTATGACCGGAGTGGCCATGGGTGAAGCTTATAAAGAAGTGCTGCGCGAAGGAACTCGGGTGTACGATTCGCTGTTGCCTTCCCGCGCGCTGAGTGCCTGGAAAAATCAATTTCCCGAACGACAGCTGGAATACGCATCGGCCATGCAAAAAGCCATTTTTGTGGATGCCGAACCTGTGAATCAGCCCGAATTGTATCCAAAGCTGGCAGGGCAGCTGGGCGGCGATGCGCATGCGCTGCAGCAGGAATTGAACAGCGAAGGCAATCAGTACAATACCCAAACGGAGTTTCAGTTCACCCAAGAACTGGGCATCAGCGGTTTTCCGGCACTGATTGGGCTGAAGGAAGGGAAGTTCTATATGCTGGCGCGTGGTTTTACGCCCTTTGCAACTTTGGCCGAAACCTTACAATCGTTCACAGGCGCGGATTAAACAGCCGGCACAGATTTCGGTTGCATTTAATGGCAATGAAATTGTTCTTAAAACACAGCACCTAATGATGAAGCGCCGGAGTTTTATTCAGCAAAG
This sequence comes from Bacteroidia bacterium, assembly GCA_044360435.1. Taxonomy (GTDB): domain Bacteria; phylum Bacteroidota; class Bacteroidia; order NS11-12g; family UBA955; genus REEB481. Next base: position 721 of record JBIKKI010000059.1, on the reverse strand, counting down.
CACCCTGGCCGGATTAGGGCTTATTACCACATCATCTATGATGAAACTGAATGCGGAAACAGAGCCTGTAAAGCGCATGCCTGCGCTGTTTATCGGACACGGAAGTCCGATGAATGCCATCGAACAGAATGTATTCCATCAGGAATGGCAGCGCCTGGGGCGCGAACTCCCCAAGCCCAAAGCCATACTTTGTGTTTCAGCACACTGGATGACGCCGGGAACGCGCGTTACCGCCATGGAAATGCCAAAAACCATTTACGACTTCTACGGTTTCCCGCAGGCGCTGTATGATGCGAAATATCCCGCGCCGGGGGCGCCAAAGCTGGCACAACAAACTGCAGATCTGGTGACCAGCGCCAAGGTGATGCAGGATTTAGACTGGGGCCTCGACCACGGCACCTGGAGTGTATTGCTGCCCATGTTTCCCATGGCCGATATTCCGGTGTTTCAGCTGAGCCTCGACATGAACGCACCTCCCGCGCGCCACTTCGAAATTGGCAAAGAATTATTAGCCCTGCGCAACCAGGGTGTGCTCATCATTGGCAGCGGAAATATGGTGCATAACCTGGGCCGCATACAGTGGTCAGATGGCGCCTACGACTGGGCTCAGGAATTTGACCTTTGGTGCAAAGACCAGATTCAGAAAGGCGATATGCAAGCTCTGGTTGATTACCACAAAAAAGGACTGATGGCCGAGCTTTCCATTCCTACCGCCGAACAT
>JBIKKI010000182.1:0-3810 GCA_044360435.1 Bacteroidia bacterium | reverse complement strand
CGCTTGTCGGGTTCAACGAGGTAATGCGCCAGCATGGTGTCGAACAAAGGACCTTGCACCGCAATACCGTAGCGGCGCAGGATGAGGATATCGTATTTCAGGTTCTGCCCGATTTTCAGCGCAGGGCCTTCCAGTGCAGGTTTGAATAAGTTCAGGATGCGCTGACTTTCGGCTGCATCTGTTCCAAAGGGAATATACCAGCCGTGGTGCGGGTGGATGCTGATGGCCAGCCCAACAATGGCTGCACTGTGGGCATCCAGACCGGTTGTTTCCGTATCGAAGCAAAACTGTTCCGCCTTTTCAAGCTGGGCGGCCAGGGCTGTGCAGGCATCGTGGCCGGTGCAGATTTCGTAATGGTGTTCTGTGTCTTCGATGCTGCGCAGTGGTGCAGGCGGTTCCGCTTCTTCGGCAGGGGCATTTGTTGCTGCGGAAGGCCCTGCGGGCGCATCGAAGAGTGAGGTTTGCATGGAAGCGGACGCACGCACTTCTTCACCGCCAAACACTTTCTTGATGAGTGTACGAAATTCCAGTTCTTCAAACACCTGCTTCAGCTCAGGCTTAACCGGATCGACGGTGATGTCGAAATCTTCCAGCTTTACCGGAACCTGCGTATCAATGGTAGCCAGGCTGCGGCTCAGGAAGGCCAGCTCTTTATGCTGTTCAAACTTCTCCTTCAGCTTTCCCTGCAATTTGTCCAGATGCGCATAAATCCCTTCCATGCTGCCGTATTGGGCCAGCAGTTTTTGCGCTGTTTTCTCTCCAACACCGGGGATGCCGGGAATGTTGTCGACCTTATCTCCCATCAGCCCAAGCATTTCCACCACCTGTTCTACCCGTTCAATATCCCAGCGCTTACACACTTCTGCGGGGCCCATGATTTCAAACTCATTGCCCATCCGTGCGGGCTTGAAGATGAACACATTGTCGCGCACCAGCTGCCCGAAATCTTTGTCGGGGGTCATCATATACACTTCATAACCCTGATCGGCGGCCTGCCAGGCCAGCGTTCCGATGATGTCGTCGGCTTCGTAACCGTCTTTGGTGATGATGGGAATGCCAAAGCCTTCGATGATGCGGAAGATGTAGGGAATACTCGCAGCCAGATCTTCGGGCATGGCTTCACGATGAGCCTTGTATTGTTCATAAGCTTCATGACGCGCAGTGGGCGCTTCGGTATCAAAAACCACCGCCAGATGACTGGGTTTTTGGTTGTTCAGCACATCCAGCAGCGTATTGGTAAACCCGAACATCGCGCTGGCATTGATGCCGGTGCTGGTGATGCGCGGATTTTGGCTGAAGGCAAAGAATGCGCGGTAGATGAGCGCCATGCCGTCCAGCAGAAATAATTTTTGATCAGCCATGATTGGAGGGGTAAAGATAAGCCCCTACCGGAAATCCACAGTCCCGCGCCTACCAGTATTCTTCAGGGTGTTGCTGTTTGAAGCGGCGCAGGGTTGCCACAAAATCCACGAAGGAAGGAGCTTCTGCCGATTCTGTTTCGAGCGCTTCCAGCGATTCCAGCTCATGGTAATCGTCATCCTCCTCCACGCTGTCATCCTGAGCCAGTTTACCCTGAGCAATGCCGAAGGGAAGGACATCCAACGACGGTAACCCAATCCTGTTCGGAATAAAAAACACCTCGCCAATCAACAGTGGCTCGAGCATACTCATGGCCTGTTTTACACCCAGTTGTTCGGGGTTGCTGAAATCAAAACTGCCGGAGCTCACCTGGTCGGCATCGTCGCGGTACTGGTAATGCAAGCGCAGGGTGGGCGTCATGATGCAGGCAAGTTAGTCAGAATTCAGGGCATGAAAAAAGCCGCCCCACCAAAGTTGTGGAACGGCCTTAATACGGGAATTGCTTTATTTGGCGGAAATATATTGCCGGCGCAGGGCTGGCCACGACAGCAGCAGCGCTGTTGCCAGGATGCCTGCCAGCAGGAACCACACCGGACCCTGACCACCTGCGGGTGGATCTTTACGGGTATTGAAGCGGATGGGAAGCATGCCCTGTTCTTCACCTTCGCTGATGCCGGGGTCCATGCCGGTTTGCTCATATTTCTTGTACAGGCTGATGTCCCAGCCGGTGAGCGCGCCCAGCTCCATCAGTTCAATGCGGCGACGGTTGGGCAATCCGCTGAGGTATTTACGGGCTTCCGGGCAACTCATATCGCCCCCGGCAGGCCATTTGATGATGTAACGCGCCTGGAAATTCTCGCGGTTGGAGGTGGTGGCAAACATCAAATCCTGCGGAAACTGGCTTCTGCCATAACGCACATGCAGGCGGGTGAAGAAGGCGCCGTTGCCGCCTTGTGGGTCGTTGATGTTCAGCCAGTTCACACCTGCGCTGATGAGGTCGTTGTACTGCGGCGGATTGCCTACGCAGGGATCGCATTTGATGCCCCAGTTCGGGGTAACATCCCAGGCGTATTCGGTAAACACGGCATTGCGGCCTTCGTTGGCATGCTGCCTGGCAAACATATCAGCATAGAAGCGGTCAAAATGGGTTTTCACGAAGGTGGGCACGGTTCTGGAAGTAACCATGCGCAGGTTTCGGTAATTGGTGGTTTCCACGGCACCGCTGCGCGTGATGGCATAGATGATCAAATCCTGCTCGCCCTTGCTGTTGGCCATGCCGAGGCGGATGGGCAGCATGAACTTATCGGTATTCAGCGTAATCTGAATGGGCCTCAGGTATTGATAGCCTGTTTGCGCTGCAGCTTCCAGGTTTACCTTCACCACAAAAAATTTCATACCGCTGTTGATGTACGGTTGCAGGACTTCATTTGCCGACTCGGGAATCTTGTAGCCGTTTTTGATGAGCCATGTTTTCAGGCCATTGCTTTCTTCCGCAGAAAGAATAAGGATGTCATATTCCCCAACGGTATAGCTCGCTTCGATGTGTACACCCAGGTCCAATGCTTCATCTTCCATTACGGAAGCATTCTCAGTAACATTTCTGTCCAAGGCCACACGCTTGGCTACAGAAACAGCCTGTTTGAAGCCGCAGGGTGCAGGATCATAATATTCCACCAGTCGCGGGGAAGAATAGGCATCAAAGCGGTCAAACAGTCCGCGGTCAACTACCCGGATGTCCTGTTCGTTCAGCACATGCGGCACGGGAACCACCATGGCGAAATCGGTTGCAGCGCCTTTGAAATCGTTGCTCATGGTGATGACCGTGCGTTGGCCGTCGCGCACCATAATCACTTCACTTTTCTCATTGTACAGCGAGGCTCCGGCCTTCGCCACATAGAAGCCACAAAAGGCGTGGGTTTCGCCTGCGCCGAGACCGAGCATCAGGGCAGGCAGGAGGAGTTTTTTCAGCATGTTCATATCGTTTGGATTTTGGATGTTCTGTTGGGAAGCCATTGAAAGCGTTCTGCCTTGCGCAGTTTGTCAAACAAGGGCGTAGCGAGGCTCATGGCAAAAAGTGCGGGCACCGGTGCATTCTGCAGGTACATGAAGTTGCCGAGCAGGAAGGTAATCAGGGCGATGCAGGTGGCCCAGAGCATACGCGCCTTGCGGTCGTCCGGCGTGGTCATGGGATCTGTGATCATGAAGAAGCTGAACAGCAGCAGGCTGCCATTGGAAAAGCGGTGGAAGAGGTAATCTGCCGGCCAGCCCAGATAGAAGTAGTTGCGGCCGGCTTCCAGCAGAAATAATGCTGCGAGGAAGCTGAAGGCCGTGTCCAACCGTGCCGAGCGGAACAACACCATCATGCCTGCAGCACCGATGAAATACACCAACATGGCGTTGCTGCCCCATTGTCCGGGTGATACCCAGGCCTTTTGCAGCAGCAAAACAAAC
>JBIKKI010000181.1:0-3817 GCA_044360435.1 Bacteroidia bacterium | reverse complement strand
GCAGCTTTTTTAATGTCATTGATTAATGCTGGTCTTGCACAGGCACCCGAAAAAATGAGTTATCAGGCATTGGTGCGAAACAATAGTGGAGCTCTGATTACCAATAAGCCCATTGGCATGCGCACCAGCATTTTGCAGGGTTCCATCAGTGGCAGTCCTGTATATGTTGAAATTTACAATCCGAATCCATCAACCAATGCCAATGGAATAGTGACACTTGAAATAGGTTCCGGTATTCCGGTTAACGGAACTTTTGCTTCCATCAATTGGGAAAACGGACCTTACTTTCTCAAAACGGAAACTGATCCGGCGGGCGGAACCAACTATACCATTACGGGTGCCAGCCAATTGCTTAGTGTACCCTATGCATTATACGCAAAAACGGCACAAAGTCTGAGTGGCGGAATCAAAGAAGCAGACCCTGCATTTAAGGCTTCAACGGCAGCAGGAATTACTGCTACTGATACCGCGCGCTGGAACCGAAAACTGAGCAATTACACCGAAACGGATCCGGTTTTTTCTGCTTCCGTGGCCAAGGGAATTACCGCTGCAGATACAGGCAGATGGAATGGTAAACAAAACAAGTTGAGCGCGGGGCAGGGAATTAGTATTTCAGGAAATGTAATCAGCTCAACGCAGGGTTTCTTACATTACATAGGTGAAGAATATGGTGGAGGCGTGATTTATCAGGTGTGGAAAGATAAAAACGGCAAAGAGCATGGTTTAATCGTGGCGCTCAATAATCAGAGTTCTTCCTATACCTGGAGCAACGTTACTACCGTCCTTGTCGGGTCGTCAGCCCAAAGTATCATCGATGGTGTTAACAATAGCGATGCAATCATTAGTCAAATAGGACATTCGTTAAGCGCCGCCAAATTGTGTCTGGATTTGGTAAGTGGTGGAATGAGCGATTGGTATCTGCCGGCTAGAGAGGAATTGAACATGTTGTGGGCCAACAGATTCATTGTAAATAAATCGTTAACATCAATCACGGGAGCATCAGCAATTGCAAATTCAGGATATTGGAGCAGTACGGAATTTAGTAACGGTTCGGCTTGGGCGGTCAATTTCGACGACGGAAAAACAGAAGCCACAACTAAAGGCATAACATTAAATGTCCGCGCCATCCGGGCTTTTTAATGGAGATTAATTTGATTTAATCTTAAATAATCGCATGGAATTTGCTGCCTGATAATTCATTGACAGGTATAAAAAATTAAACTCTTCGAGTGTCTAATGAGCTTTAGTGTTATGTTTATTAACCTGATCTTCATGATGCCCGCATTTACTTGGGAAATGAGTACTTAAAACTTCCACCAGGCTCTTTGCTCTTCCTTCATGGCTTTGAGCCTTTCTTCTTCACTTACAGCTACCGGGGAATACATAAAGGCTTTCAGGTAATTACTCCAACCTTTTCCGGCATATTTCGGTTGGGGAACGAACTCTGCAGCGCCGCCATCCAAGTCGCCACTGGAAGGAATACGGTAATCACCCCAGTTGCATATTTTGTCTGTATTGTCCTTGTAAGACGTCCAGCGGCCTTCAAACTGATTATTATTCCAACCGTCGGCACCATCCCATAAGTCGTTCAGGCGTATACGGTTGGCAGAATCAAAATAGATGCCCGTGCTGAAACTTCCGGAAAACACACCGCCGGTCGGGCTGGAACGGTCTTCAAAAAACAGGTAATGTCCCAGAATAAAGCCTTCCTGATAAGGGATGTATTCATCTCGGGGCAGCAGGCTTATGGAATCAATCCAAAGCGTTCCGCGGAAACGGTCGGTAAAGGTCTTCACACGCGTTTTTCCACTTACCACATAGTAGTTTCTGAACGGTTCATGAACCACGCTGTCGAAGTGGATGTAAAACCGCTGAAAATCAGCACCGATGAACCCGAGTGGCTGGTTCAGTCCGCCGGTATCACAAGATTCGTGTTTCCACAGAAAAGATAAATCTTCGGGTTTCCGGTGCTGCGCAAATGCCGTTACAAAAGGAAGAAACAGAAATGCCAAAATGTAAAACCTGCGGCTCATGATACGAAATTAGCCACGTGCGGCACAAAAAAAAGGCATCCATTGCTGAATGCCTTTTTCGTTATTTGGTTTAGGTGAATTTTATTCTCCGGCGCCAAGGAGCTTTTTGCTCACTTTATATTTCTTGTGGATGCGACCAACTTTTGTTTTGGAACGCTTGATGCCGTTCAGGTCTGCACCGTTGATCTGGAAGGTGTTTCCGTCGTCTGTTTTAGCGTAGAGTTTCGCGTCTTTAATGTTCAGCTTATCGTACACGATTTCCCAGCGGTTTCCAACTTTAATGCCCGGGATGATCATGGTGGGGCAGTCGCTGGCCACGTACAGTTCAGAGATGTTTACACCGGAAGGCTTGAACTTGGCGCGGTATTTTCCGGTTTGAGCATTGCACAGTGCGATGTTGCCGGGGCAACGTACAGGAAACTCAAAGCGGGCAGAAGTTTTGTCTTTTGAGAAACCGGGGCGGTCGTTTTTGTTTTGTTCCCAATAGCCTTTGCCTTTGTCTTCCCATACAGACATTTTTCCTTTTTTGTAGCACTCAATGTCCACGTCGAAGATGACAGTCATGGGGCGCTTTTTCAAACAAGTATCGCCGCACATGCTGATGTTGAAGATGCCGGCATAGGTCATGTTCTGGCCTTTGGCATTCTTCAGCGGGTAATCAGAATTCATGATGTCTGAGGCGCCTTGTGTGGCTTTAACTTTAATGCAGGTTGCAGATTCTTTGCATAGCTGGCGATATGCGCAGATGTTCATGCGCACTTTGATGCCGCCACCCAGGGAAACGGTAGTATCATAGTTACAGGTATCTTTAACCACAGGCTTTGGTGGAGGAGGAGCTACTTTTTTCTCTTTGTACACAATGGTGATTTCCACACGACGGTTCTTTTGACGCTTTTCTTCGTCTTCGTTGATTTCGCGGGGTTTGCTTTCTCCGAAATAGCTTTTTTCAAGCACCAGTGAATCCATCCCTTTTCCGCGCAGGTATTCATAAACACCATCTACGCGCTTCTGAGAAAGTACCAGGTTGTAATCATCGCTGCCCAGACTGTCTGTATGGCCGGTAAGGACAACTTTATAATCTTTTTTGGTAGTCAGGTCAGAAATCAGTTTGTCCAATTTTTCTGATTCAGCCTTTTTGATGGCCCATTTGTTCAGGTCAAAATATACCTGTACTGCGGGCATGATTTCTTTGGGTTTGGGCTGGCGGGTGGTTTGACCGTTCAGATTACCTGCGCAAAATGCGCCTGTAATTGCCAGCATAAGAGCTATCCGGTTCTTCATGGTTAAAGATGGTTGCGAAAATAAGGGTGTAAGGTTTATTACTGTTTAAGAATTGTCAAGAATTGTGCTTAGTATGTTGCAGCCACCGCATCAAGCAGGGTTGGCCAGTCTTGGAAGTCGCCGCGGCCTGCGCCCAATCGAACGATAATGAGTTTTTTCGCCCGGTTCACGTAAATGTACTGTCCCAGATGACCACGTGCCATGAAGCTGCCATTGGGACGCAACCACCACTGGCGGTGGTAATGGGCGGCCGTTCCGGGTTCGTTGGAAACCTGCGTGGATGTCATTACCCAATCCTTGGGAATCAGCTGACTGCCGTTCCAGCGTCCGCTGTCGAGATACAATCTGCCAAACTTGGCATAATCACGGGCGCGTGCATTGATGCAGCAGAACGCTTTTTCCATCCCGGTTTTGGTATCGTCAACACTCCAGCTGGCATCAAACTCCATCTGCAGCGGCGACCAGATCTTCTCCTGAAGGTAAGCGGTGAGTGATTTGCCTTT
>JBIKKI010000058.1:0-13531 GCA_044360435.1 Bacteroidia bacterium | reverse complement strand
CACCGGCGAAGGCGTGGTATTCAGCTCGGCACACAGCAGCAAAGGACTGGAATGGGACCACGTATTCATTGTTGGCGCAAACTACGAGGAATGGGAAAAAGCCGGGCCCATCAAGCTTCCTTTCCGCCTGGGTGAGGTGCTGGTGAATCTGGACAACCTGAGCGATACGGACGAGGAAGAAATGCGTCGCCTGTTCTATGTGGGCATCACACGGGCAAAAAAGAGCCTGCATATTTCTTTCCGCAGCCAAAACCTGAAAGGGAAATCGCTCACGCCTTCATCATTCACACAGGTTCTTGCCGACAGCAAAACTGCGGTACAACAAAACGCCGTCATGCCGCCCGAACGGGTGTTGCATTCGGAAGCAGAAGCCCTGGGACTTGCGGCAGTGCAAACCATTCCCATGCCTCCTGAAGCATATTTACAGGCCTTGGTGGAGCAATTCGAACTCTCACCAACCGCGTTGCAGAGCTATCTGGATTGCCCCATCAGGTTCTATTTCAACAACCTGATCCGCATCCCTCAGGCCAAAAGCGAATATGCCAGCTTTGGTTCTGCCGTGCACGATACGCTGACCCATGTTTTTCGCATCCGGAAAGAAACCGGCAACTTCCCGGAAGAAGCCCAACTGATGGCGCTGTTCCGCAAGAGCATGGCGAAATACCGCGACGGATTTACCGAAGCAGCCTTCCAACGCCGTTTACAACAGGGCATGGACATCCTTCCCAATTATTACCAGCAGCGGCTGCCGCATTTCCATGCACATGCCGAAGGTGTTCAGGAAATTCAGCTCAATGCCCGCATCAATGGGGTTCCCATCAAAGGAAAAATTGACAAGGTGGAACTGAACGGAAACGAAGCAGTGCTGGTGGATTACAAAACCGGTAAAGTGGAAAACGGGCTGAAGAAACTACGTGAACTGAGCGTGGATGACAAAAGCGGTGCCTGGGACAAATGGGGCGATTACTGGCTGCAACTGGCCTTTTATCAGCTGCTTGCCGAAGCAGACCCCAACTGCAACTGGACCGTAGCCGGGCTGGCCATAGACTTTGTAGAACAAAACGACAAGGGTGAAAGTCCGATTGAATATGTGCGTATCAGTCCAACAGAACTGCAAATGGTAAAAGACAAAATTGTTGCAACGGATGCAGCCATTCGCGCCTTTAAATTTGACACCGGTTGCGGCAAAAAAGACTGCGAATGGTGTCATTTTGCACGTTATTACCAATTAACGCCTCCCTCCGAACACCAACATACTGCCGAAGAACTCAACGAAACAACATCTTGAAAAAAATCCTCCTGTTCATTTCCCTGCTTTGGGTGTTCAGCGTTGCACAGGCGCAACATGACAGAGCCTACACTCCGGTGCAACGCGCGTTGCTGAACGGCGATGACCGCATTCTGCTGAAAAGCGAGCAGGATGTACAGTTTCTGCTGCGCAACTACCGACGACTGTACGGAACCATTGCCATTCGGGTAAACGGCCGTCTTTCCCTAAACAGCCTGGCCAATGCCGTTTCACGCCTGGACGAATTGCTGGAACTGGACCTCCGCGACTGGGATGGAACCCTCAATTCCGAAGTGATGGAGCAACTCAGTCAGGTGGAAGAACTCAGCCTGTACATTTCCGACAAAAAGAACAAACTCACCGAACAGCTGCCACCGCTGGGAAGATTTCGCTCCGTTCAACTTCAATTTGAATCAGCACCCGACTCGCTGGGTTTTCTTTCAGCCTTGGAAGGCGTAACTTCAGTGCAATTCATCGCGCCTTTTTCAGCAAAAGAAGCAGGTGCGCTTATCCGCAGCACCCTCATGCGTTTGGGTAGTTTACGGAAATTGGGCATCAGCCTGAATCAGGTAGAGGACTTACCCGGTCCGGCAAGTTTGTACAGCAATCTGGAGGCCTTGAACATCATCGACAATTTGTCGTGGATGTCGAACAATGGCTGGGAAGAACTGCGCACCGACCGTTTCTCGCTCACCTATCAGCCGAGAGCCGGGATGGTACGCCGCCTGAACGTGAGTTACCTCAGTGACGAGGTGGATTTATATCCCGAAGACTGGGCATATCTGAAAAAGCTGTTCCCTTCAATGACTCAGGGTGCATTTACGTATCAGGCAGATACCGGGAAAAGCAGAGGCGTACTGAGTCCGTTTACCAACCGTCCAAAACCGGCTTTTCAACATGCGAAATCCTATGAAGCACTGTTTCCCGAAATGGAACCACGTCGCAGTGTATTTGAACTGGATCCCGCGAAGAATTACATCCTCTATACCCGCCTTGGCAACGCCGTGATGGTCCCTGCCAACAGCCTGGAATTGCAGAATGGCGGTGAAGCCCGCGGCAGCATTCAGTTTTCCATCAGAGAGTTTCTGCGCCCTGATGAACAATCTGCCCATGGTGCGCCTACTCATTACGACAGCCTGAAGGAGCGCTTGTTCCTCAGGCAGCGTTACCTGGTTGAACTGGCGGCCAATGCCGGCAATCAGCCGCTGCGACTGAAGGCCGGAAATTTCATCCGCATCTATGCCGGAATCAATACCGACAGCAGCGACCGCTTCTATGCTTTTGACGATCAGAAGAACAAATGGGAACATTACTACGATTACGATTACCGCTTCGACGACAGTAAACTGCGGGCCATTGACTTTTACTCTTGGTTTCGCGATTCATCGGTAGCGCGCCGCTTTGCCATGGATAAAAGCAGCATGGAATCCCGGTTTTTGAGCGGTGATTACTTCTATTCCCTGCCTCCGGAATATAACGAAGGATGGTTGCTGGGAAATCAGGGCTATTACAATAAGTTCACCGAAACCAAGCCCGCGCCCGAAACCCCATTTGTGTACCTCAAACGGGGAAAACCATTGGTTTCCATTCAGAAGAGCTTTGTGGACCGCACCAAAGAGCAGGGCGTCATCAAGTTCATCATTGCCGACAAAACCGGTGGGATGCTGTTTCCGGAACTTAAGGCATTTGCCTCTTATGTGTTCTGTTATACCGGCGCCCTCACTTCCAAAGAATTCAGCCAGCAGTTCATCTTCAGAAGAAAATTCTGCGATGTGCGCGTGGAACTGGACAATGGATTGCCGGTAGTTGTGATGAAAGGAGACGAAGGATATGTGCGCATCCCCGTGGACATGACTTACAGCGCCACGGGCAACAGCCAGCGTGCACAAGCCGATTTTCAAAATGCCTATGCCCGATATCGTCGTTTGCTCACACAGCGTCTGGCTGCCTTCGACCGTGCCCAAGCACTGGATTATGCAGCACAAATACGGAATCACGAGTCGAAACGACTGGCCATTGGCGGAAAAACGCGGGACACAGAACTGCGATTACGCAGCCTCGGACTGTTTTGCTGGGGCGCTCCGGAACTTCCGCAGGACAGCCTGCACCTACTGGTTAAATTCACCGATGCCGGTGGCATGCCTGTGGATGCAAAGAATGCCTTCCTCCTGCTGAAAAATCCTTATGCGCGCTATACGTTTCGCGGCATGGAAACCTTTGAATTGAACTACCGCCCCGACAGGTTTGTCATGATGGGCTGCCAGGATTTCAAAGGAAACGTATTCATCATCAACAGTGAAAAAATTGGATTGCTGGAACTGAAAAGCAACAGCCTGGTGTACGTACCCGCGACCGAAGTAGCCCGTCCGCTGCGCACCCGCAAGGAATACCTTCGCATCCTCGGCATCAACGAACGAAAATGAACATCACTCCTGCATTGGTGCTCAGCGCCATCGCCATCTATTGCGGCATGTTGCTGCTCATTGCCTGGTTTACGGGGCGCAAGGCAGATGCCGACGCCTATTTCATTGGAAACAGGCAAAGCGCCTGGTATCTGGTAGCTTTTGGTATGCTCAGCGACAGCATGAGCGGTGTTACCTTCATCTCCGTTCCGGGCAATGTGTGGAACCAGGGTTTCGGATATCTGCAAACCGTTGCGGGATACTTCGTAGGCTACCTGGTGATTGCGTTCATCCTCCTGCCGCTTTATTACCGGCTGAACCTTACCAGCATTTATGGATATTTAGAACAGCGCTTCCACCAGAGTGCCCAGCGTACCGGCGCCTTGTTTTTCCTGTTGTCGAGGCTCACAGGCAGCGCGGCACGGCTTTTTGCCACGGCCATCGTGATTCAGTATTTCGTGTGCGATCCCTGGGGATGGCCTTTTGGTGGAACGGTGATTACCATCATTGCGCTGATGCTGGTTTATACCATTCGCGGCGGCATCAAAACGCTGGTGTTTACCGATGCGTTTCAGTCGCTGTTCCTGTTGGGCGGACTCGTTCTTGCCGTGGTGGCGATCCTCCGGGAAATGCCCGATCAGAACCTGTTCGGCCTGCTCGCTTCGAGTCCGCATACCCGCTTCTTCAACTGGGATTACCTCAGTCAGGATTACTTCTGGAAACAATTCATCAGCGGAGCCTTTGTGTGTATTGCCATGACCGGCTTGGACCAGAACATGATGCAGAAGAATCTGAGCTGCCGCAGTCTGCGCGACGCCCAAAAAAACATGTTGTGGTTCAGCGCTGTGCTCATTCTGGTAAATCTGCTTTTTGTTTCGCTCGGGGCGCTGCTTTATTCTTATGCAGGAAGCCACAACATCCAATTGCCCACCGATGCGATGGGGAATGTAATTACCGACAGGGTTTTTCCCGGTCTTGCCCTGAATAAGCTGGGGATGATTGCAGGCATGGCTTTCATCATAGGGCTGGCAGCTGCTACTTTTTCCAGTGCAGACTCCGTGCTGACCAGCCTTACCACTTCCTGCTACCTGGATTTGCTGCACCTGGACCGCCGCGAAGGACTTTCCGACCAAAGCAAACAGCGGATACGCATGATGATTCACCTGGGCTTTGCCTTTTTGCTTTTTTGCACCATCTTGATGTTCAAGGCCTTCAACAACCAAGCGCTCATCAAAACGGTGCTGAAACTGGCTGGGTACACCTATGGTCCACTGCTGGCCCTGTTCATTGCGGGGAAATTCACCCAACTTCAGCCCCGCGCAGGATGGCTGCCGGTGGTATGCATTCTGAGTCCGGTATGTACCTGGATCATCGACCGAAACGCCGCTTCAATGCTCAACGGTTACCAGGTAGGCAACGAAGTGCTGCTGCTCAACGCGCTGATTACGTTGGGCGGGCTGTGGCTCATTTCAGGCCGCAGGCCGATGATTGCCGGCAGCACAAGTGCCTGAACTCATTCCTGTTCTGGAACTTCTGTATCTTCTTCCTTTTTGCCGAAGCGTTCCCTGCGCTCAAACACGCCTTCTTCATTATAGAAGCGCCACTTCCCTATTTTTTCGCCATCGCGGTATTTGCCCTTCACCTTCACCTGTCCGTTTTCCCAATACTCAAGGTAACGGCCATGGAAGCGCTCTTCTTTCATTTCAGCGATAAATTTCACGTTGCCATTGTCGTAGAATTCACGGTGTACATCGCCGTTGATGTTTTCAATAAGGAACTGATCCACATCGCTCAGGCTGTCGCGTTCGGCCAGTGAATCGGCGCTGGCGGCCTGCAACTCAGGGATGATCAGATCTGCTTCCTCAGGTTTGTGGAACTCGGCCGAGAAGATGGTATTCAGGTTGCCGTCTTCCGCAGTAAACTGAAAACCAATCTGAGGGAAGCACAATACATAGGGTTTATTGGCATTAATGCTTTGCCATTTAGATGGATGCAGTAAGCCTTTCATATCCACGAAATAGCGGGGCAGATTCACGTAGGCAAATACGGATGATTCCCCGCTGAAGTCGGACCGGAATGTTTGATAGCTGTCGTTATTGGCCAGGGTATTTCCTGCCATGTGGTCTTCAATGGTTTGAAGCAGCATGCGCGGGTCATCGGAAAACACCACATAATCGCCCAGGAAGGTATAGAAAGGCTTCTCCATCTTTCCGAACAACTTTCCGAACAAAAGCTTAAACAGACCTTTGATTTCGAGGTAGTGAATTTCATGCTCCTTATAGGTATAACTCTTGAATTTGAGCGGCGTGCGGCGCCTGATCATCTTTTCAATGTGCTCCAGATTCCGTTTGGCCAAATCCATACTTGCGGGCCTGATGGCAATGATGTTGTTGATTTTTCCGCCAATCACCCGATCCTGACGGTATTGTGCAATGCTCACTTCATCGCCGATCCAGCTCACCACATGATCCTGAATGCTGATATTAAGCAGGCGTTCAAGCAATCTGCTGTTCTTGTTGAAATCGGCTTCTGCCTTTGGATCCTGATGCATTACCTCTTTCAGGTTATCAAAAAAGCTGCGGAAGTCTTTAAAACCCATGTTGAGCATGAACGCCGTTTGGTTGGAAAAGACAGAAGCAGCGCCGGTTTTGGTGCTTCCTGACAGAGCCAGAGCGCGGATGTAACTGCTCATGCTGTCGTTCACCCCGGTCATACCGTCGAGCATCACACGGCGTTCGTTCAGGTCGGCACTGGCGCCGGTGAACGTCATGGACTTCAACAGGTCGGTGGGAATAGAACTTTGTTCCATATACACACCCAGATAGCCCGGCAGGGCTTCGTAATTGAGGAAGAAGCGGAACAAGCCACCCGAAGGACTGTTGTTCAGCACCTGACTAAAGCGCGCATCCTTGCTGAGCGTGGGATTTTGATATTCACGGAGGCTTGCGGTGATGATGGATTCAGAAAAGCTCAACACCACGCGATTGGCCACAAATGCCAGATTCAGGGTGCTTTTGTCGGCAGCGTTGGCAAAGCGATGCACCTTTTCGCCTTCCACATCCAGGCTGGAATAATCGAAGCCTGCCTGTTTAAGCAGGGTGATGATTCCGTCTTTCACTGGGCCGATTTTGGCACCGTCTTTCATATCGGCTACATACAGAAAGTCGTAGGTTTTGGGAGAAGTCAGATGGGCTGAAATGAGGATATTGCGTTGCCCGAACACGCCGAACAGCGTGGCGTTTTGGCTAATGATTTCATCGAGCCCGTCGGCCATTTTACCTATATCGCCAAGCGGGGTAAAGCCTTTAAGATGCTGCCACATTTCACTGGAGCTAAAGCTGCGCCAGGATTCAATGGGTTCATCTGTTTCAACGATAAAAACGGCATCGGCAGGAACCATGGCAAAGGCATCGGCCTGAATGCCCTTGGTGAAATAAACCTTCCAAAGCAGATAACCGCCACCGGTAAGCAGAAGCAACAAGAAGAGGATTAGGACTTTTCTGCGCATAAAGGCGCAATTTATGCAAGGCATTGAATAAGCCATAACAACACTTACCCAAGCCAAGGCAGCCGTTCATCAATCCGAGCCACACTTTGAGGTGCAAATGGGGTTACTTTACAATTGTTTAACCGGTTGACCTATATCATTTGCGGGCAGTTTATGTTATGTTTGCGCTCCTTCAAAAAAACCAGAACAAACTAGTTGCACCATGAGCAATAACAAACCAAAACAAAACAGTACCGGAGGCGGATTGAAGAACCTGTTTGCCGGTGGAGCCATCCTGTTCGCCCTGGCTTTGGGCATCCTGATTTACGTATTCCTTCTTGGAGACAAATCCAACTTTGAAGGCGGAGATCCCGTAAAAGGACATCCGCTGAACATGTTGGGCACCATCCATAAAGGAGGTTTCATTGTACCTATGCTTATTTGCGTAAACATTGTGGTGCTCATCTTCGCCATCGAGCGTTTGATCACCATCGCCAAAGCCAATGGCAAAGGCAATCTTTCTGTGTTTGTGCGCAAGGTTCAGAGCCTGTTGAGCGCCAACCAGGTTGACGAAGCCATCAAGGCTTGCGACGCACAGCAGGGTTCATTGGCCAACGTAGTACGTTCAGGACTGGAGCGCTACAAGCTGGTGGCTAAAGATGCTTCTTTGGACCGCGATTCTAAGGCTGCTGCCATCCAGAAGGAACTGGAAGAAGCCACCACATTGGAACTCCCCATGCTGAGCAAAAACCTCGTAATTATTTCTACCTGCGCATCTATTGGAACCCTGGTGGGTCTGATTGGAACGGTAGTAGGTATGATTCGTGCGTTCTCTGCACTTTCAGCGCAGGGCGCTCCTGATACCGCAGCACTGGCAACCGGTATCTCTGAAGCATTGATCAACACTGCTCTGGGTATCATTGCGTCAACCATTGCCATCGTGATGTACAACTACTTCAGCAGCAAAATTGACTCCATGACTTACAGCATGGACGAGGCCAGCTACAGCATTGTACAAAATTTCCACGCCAATAATTAATTGGCCGTTTACCTTTATTTCCAATCGAGTATTAACCAATAGAAAAAGGAGATGCCGAAGATTAAAATGCCAAGGTCTAGTCCTTCGTTGGACATGACCCCAATGGTGGACCTGGCGTTCCTGTTGGTTACCTTTTTCATGCTGACGGCCTCATTCCGCGAGGCAGAACCGGTGGTGGTTGACACCCCGACTTCCATCGCGGAGGATATGCTACCTGACAACGTCTTGCAGGTAACCATAGACAACAACGGCCGGGTGTTCTTTGGAATGGCAGGCTTTGAAGTAAGAAGAAGCACGCTGAAGGCTATGGCTGACCAGTACAATTTGAAATTCACTCCGGAAGAATATCAGAAATTCGGAGGCATTTCCATATTTGGACTGGACATCCGTCAAATGTCGCAGTATCTGGAGCTTTCCTCCGGAGAACGCGAAAAAGCCCAATCGGCAGGCATCCCTTACGACAGTACCAACAACCAGTTGAAGGAGTGGGTTGACTTCGGCCGCAGAGCGGCAGCCGTTGACCTGCAACGCCGGAAACAGGAAGCCAAAGAACGGAATCAGCCCTTTAAGGATGAAGCACTGCGTTATGCCATCAAAGCTGACGGCAAGGCTCCATACGACAAGGTGAAAAAGGTGATCCAAATTTTTAAGGATCTGAACATCTACAGGTTCAATATGATTACCAATATTGAGGATGAACCTAAAATCTGAAACTGAACCATGGCTGAATTAAATACCGGCGGCGGCGGAGGTGGTGGTAAACACGGCAAGAAACGCGCGAAGAAACTAAGCACCAGAGTCGATATGACTCCAATGGTGGATCTCGCCTTTCTGCTGCTTACCTTCTTCGTACTGACCGCAACTTTCAATAAACCCAAGGTGATGGAATTGAACTTCCCGTTCGATAAAGACACCCCTGATGAGAAACCATCAGAGGTGCGGAACGGCCTCACCATCATTGCAGCAGGGAATAATAAACTCTATTATTACTCTGGCTCGCTGGGCAAGGCAGAAAAGCTGGAAAGCACCGATTACACGGCCAATGGACTCCGCAAGTTGCTGGTTGAACGCAACCGCGATGTGGTAGAACAAATCCGTGAACTCGGGCTGAAGGCTCAGAAAACCAATATGGCTGACAGCACCTTTAAAAGGGAAATGGTGAAAATCCAGAGCATCCCCGATGCACTGGTGGTACTGATCAAAAATGATGACAAAGCCACCTACAAGAACATCATTGACATTGTGGACGAATTGAACATCACCAAAGTAGGACGCTTTGTGGTGGTGGACGACCTCGACCCAAAAGAAAAGACGATGTTGGCGGATGCAACTAAAACGAACCCTTAAAGGATACAACTATGGCAGATAAACTCTTTGACAGCTGGACCAGCCCACTGAGCGAAAGCAGAAATGAACTGGTTTTTGCCAACAGAAACCGCAGCTACGGTGCTTACCAGCTGCGCCGTTCCTATCGTAACACCCTGATTCTGGCCATGCTGGTCTCAGGTGCCGTATTCCTGATTGTTACGGGTGCCCCCAAAATCATGGACCTGATCAATGGTCCGGAAAAGAAGAAAAAGAAGTTCAAGGTAACCAATGTTACCCTGGAAGCGCCGAAACCATTGAAAGATGAACCAGCACCTCCACCGCCTCCTCCTCCACCAGAGCAGGAAGCACCCAAGGTGAAAACCCAAAAATTTGTGGTGCCCGTCATCAACGAAGAAGCGCGCGACCCCGAACCACCACCTGTGAATACTGACATCAACGCGAACATCAGCGATGAAACTCAGGAAGGTGTTGAAGACGACGGTCAGGTGCAGGGAACCGGTGACAAACCCGTAGAAGTGGATGCCGGACCGCTGGAAGTGGTTCAGGTAGAAGCACAACCCAAAGGCGGACTTTCCAAATTCTACGACTATGTAATGAACCATTTTGAATACCCTGAACGCTGCCAAAGCGAAGGCATCAATGGTTATGTAATGCTCAAATTCGTGGTGGATGTTGATGGCAGCATCAGTAATGTGGTTGCCATTGAAAAAACCGATGAATGTGAGGAGTTTACCAAAGAAGCCATCCGGGTTTTGTTGTCTGCTCCTAAGTGGACTCCAGCCCAAAACGGTGGTAAACCGGTAAAAGCCTACCGCAAAATTCCAATCAGGTTGGAAGTAGGCGAAGAGTAAACAAGTTCAAGTCCCCTGCCCCAACCCGGCGGGGGACTTTGTTTCATATGAATACTGTTTAAATCTGAAGTTGAACCATAATCCACCTGCCAAGGCTGTGGCAGCGAAGTATATGAAACGTCCTTTGAAAATACTATTGCTGATTGCTTTCTATGGATTGATGCCGGGATTGATAAGCGGGCAAAACCGTCAGGAAACGATTCAATCCGATTCCAATATAGTTCAGGCTCAGCCACGAGGAGGCATGAAAAAGTTCTATAAATTCATTGCCGAAAACTTCAAATACCCAACCCGGTGCCAATCGGCAGGCATTAACGGTGAGGTGCTGCTGAAGTTTATTGTAGAATTGGATGGCTCTCTGAGCAATTTTGAAGTCATAGAAGAAACGAAAGCCTGTCCTGAGTTTACCAAAGAAGCCATCAGGGTTTTAAAGAAATCACCAAAATGGAAGCCGGCTATGAAAAACGGCATACCCATCAGGCATTTTCGCCGGATGCCCATTAAATTTCAGGTTGTTTAACACTGAATGAATACTCATTAAAGAATCCATTGCCCCATAACAACATGCGAAGTGAACACAATACCAAGCCTGTGAACTGGCACCTTCGATTTAGCCTGATCAGTGGTCTTTTTATGGTCATCTTATTCATCACCATGGGCATATGCCTGCTCACACTGCCTGATTTCCTGCCTCAGGCACGTGCGCCCTGGCGCAACTACACCGGCTGGTTCCTGCTGGTTTGGGCGGGTTTTCGCCTGTTCCTGATCAACATGCGTTACCGAAATTTCAGAAAAGAAGCCGCGGCGAATAAGCATGATCTTCCAGAATAAATATCCGCTGCTCTATATGTTCGTGGCCTGCATTGTTTTTCAGGCCTGTGGCGGAAGAGATTCAGGCCAGACAACAGCAGATACACCCACTACAGGAACCCTGAAAATTGGCGTTGAACACAGTGACAGTCCGGCATTGGTTGCGCAGATCAACCTCTTTCAGAGCCTCTATCCCAAATCGGAACTGAACCCATCATTCCTTCCACAGAACCGAATTCTGGAGCTGATGATGAACGACAGCCTAAAGGTTGGTGTGATGCACAGGGATTTAAATGCCGCCGAAAAAAATCTGCTGCAACAGCATGGCATCCAGGTGCGGAGCACCCTCATTGGTTTTGCAGGCATTGCGCTGGTTACGGCAAGACAAGAACAGGACACTTCAGCCATCCTGTTGGATGATTTGAAGGCATTATTCACCGGCAAGAACTCAGAAAGAGCCTTGGTATTTGGCCATGCTGCCGGTGCCTGTTTCCGCTACTTCACAGACAGTTTGTGTGCCGGGGCACAACCCGGACCCGCAGTGAAAGCACTGAACAGCAACAGCGAAGTATTGAATTACGTGATCAACCATCCGGGCTGTGTGGGCGTGGTTGGTGCCAATTGGGTTGGCGACATGACCAGTGAAACCGCACGATCCATGTACCGGAAAATCAGAATCATTCCCGTACAAACCGAACCCGGTGGCCTTGCATATAAACCCTTCTATGCACACATAAAGTTGAAAAAATATCCGCTGCGCTATGGTATTTTCATGATAAACACCCAACATTATCAAGGTCTGGGCAGCGGCTTCATTACCTTTGTGGGCGGTGCACAGGGACAATTGGCACTGAAGAAAAGTGGCATAGTACCGGTGCGCGATCAGGAACGAATCATTCAGATAAACTCAGGCTGGCCGAAGGATTTGAAATAAACAGCTGCAACTGGCACACGAATTGAACTAAAAACATAGATAAGCTCTGAAACCCATGAAACTCAGGAACATATCCATTTACCTCCTGCCTTCAGTCTTCACCATGACTGCCGTTACCATCAACGCCCAGTCGGTGCAACAGGCGGCTGTGTACACCCGCAACGAGCAATACGAGGATGCATCCCGGATGCTGCAGTCGCTGAAATCGAAAAAGCCAACCGACCCGGTCCTTGCTTATCAGCTTGCCTGGAACGCGCTGAAATCTGACGATGTAGCCGCCGCCCTTGCATCATTTCAGGAAGCGTACACGCTGAATCCGAAGAGTCCGGAAGGACTGGTCGGCGCAGGCATTAAAGCCTTGTGGGAAGGCAATGCCGGCGATGCCGAAAACCTGTTTAATCAGGGGTTGGCTGTGGCAAAAAAGAAAACCAGTGCCATGCGCAACAACATTGGTGAAGCCTACATGATGGCTCCAAAAAGAAACCTGGCCAAGGCCATTGAACAGTTGAAAATGGCCACCGAAAACGACAACCTGAACGCAGAAGGCTATGTGCTGCTGGGCGATGCCTTGTGGGCAAACAAACCTGAAGATGCCAGTCCTGCCATCCAAAACTACATTACCGCCGAAGATCTTGCAGGCCCCAACAAAGTGGAAGCCATCACCAAACAGGGGAAAGTTTGGACCCGTGCACGGGTTTACGACAGGGCGCAACAGGATTTTAACCGCGCCATTGCCATCGATGCAAACTATGCTCCGGTGTACCGCGAATACGGCGACTACTACTATTCCCGCGGGAAAATTGACAGCGCCCTGTTCTATTATCAGGAATACCTGAGGCGCAACAACAATCCGAGCGCCCGCCGCAAATACGTGAGCGCGCTTTACCTGGCCAAACAATACGACCAGGCAATCAGCGAAGGTGAAAGCCTGCTTCAGGTAAAAGAATATCCGAACATCTTCGGACTTTTGGCTTATTCCATTGCCGAGCGAAGCAGCAGTAATGCCGCTGATGCCGCCAAAGGCCTGATGTATCTGGACCGCTACATGCTGGGTTCAGCCGACCGCAAACCTTCGGCCATCGATCGCTATACCAAAGCAGCCCTGCTCGACTTGAGCGGAGATTCCGCATCTGCATCTGTTGAACGTGAAGAAGCTTTGCGTACAGAAGGTGCCAAAGATGCATGGTTTGACGAAATCAGCACCGCCTTCTACAAAGGAAAAAAATACGCCGATGCCGCCAGAATTTACGCCCTGAAAAGCGCACTCGGTAAGAAAATGAGCCTCAACGACCTTATTTATCAGGCCATGAGTAACTACTACCTGAAAGATTATATTCTGGCTGACAGTGTCATGGCTCAGGTATTGAAAATATCACCTGATTATAACTACG
>JBIKKI010000180.1:0-3851 GCA_044360435.1 Bacteroidia bacterium | reverse complement strand
CTGAGAAACGGACAGGACCGCCCGGAAATTTGGGTTGCCTTCCAGGGAAAGATCTATGACGTAAGCAACAGCAGGCTTTGGCGCCGTGGCATGCACTACGAACACTGGGCCGGCCAAGACCTTACCCTGGAACTGAGGGATGCGCCCCATACTGATGCTGTTTTCGAACGATTCGCGGTAGTGGGTTTAATGAATCCGGATTAAGAAGCGAATAACTCATCCGCAGCAGCGGTTTATATCTTAATTTCGCCCCAAATTAAAGCCGAAATGAAATTCGACATCGCAATTATAGGCAGCGGCCCGGGTGGCTATGTTGCTGCCATTCGTGCATCGCAACTTGGGAAAAAAGTTGCCGTCATTGAAAAGGCTGACCTTGGAGGTGTGTGCCTGAACTGGGGTTGTATTCCCACGAAAGCACTGCTGAAAAGCGCGCAGGTGTTTGATTACGTAAACCATGCCGCTGATTACGGCATCAACATCAAAGGCCATGAAGCCGATTTTGAAGGAATGATCAAACGCAGCCGCGGCGTAGCCGGAAACATGAGCAAAGGCGTTGAATTCCTGATGAAAAAAAACAAAATCACCATCATCAAGGGTGCTGGCAAGATTTCAGGAAAGGGCAGCGTTGAAGTAACTGCCGCCGACGGAAAGAAAGAAAAAGTAGAAGCCGACCACATCATCCTCGCAACGGGTGCCCGCTCCCGCGAGCTGCCCAACGTAAAAATAGACGGTAAGAAAATCGTTGGATACCACGATGCAATGGTGCTTCCCCAAAAACCGCAAAGCATGGTAATTATTGGCTCAGGCGCCATTGGTGTTGAATTCGCTTATTTCTACAGCACCATCGGCACAAAAGTTACCATCGTGGAATACATGCCCCGCATCCTTCCCATTGAAGATGAAGAAGTGAGCGCCGAACTTGAAAAAATCTACAAAAAGCGCGGTGTGAATATCCTCACCAATGCCTCTGTGGAAGCCGTTGATACCGCAGGTAAAACCTGCAAAGTGCAGGTAAAGACAGCCAAAGGCAATGAGGTGATTGAATGCGATATCGTACTCAGCGCTGCCGGCATCCAAACAAACCTGGAGAACCTTGGACTTGAAGAACACGGAATAAAAACCGATAAAGGCAAAGTTGTGGTGGATGAATTCTACCGCACGTCTATGCCCGGCGTTTATGCCATCGGCGACATTGTTCCCGGACCGGCCCTGGCACACGTGGCCAGTGCTGAGGGCATCATTTGTGTGGAAGCCATCTGCGGACATCACCCCGAACCCCTGAACTACAACAATATCCCCGGCTGTACTTATTGCATCCCTGAAGTTGCCAGCGTAGGTCTTACCGAAGCCAAAGCAAAAGAACTGGGATATGAAATCAGGGTTGGGAAATTCCCCTTCTCTGCCAGTGGAAAAGCAAGTGCTTCCGGTGCCAAAGAAGGCTTCGTGAAGGTAATTTTTGATAAGAAATATGGAGAATGGCTCGGTGCACATTTCATCGGCGCAGGTGTAACCGATATGATTGCTGAAGCTGTTGTTGCCAGAAAACTGGAAACCACGGGTCATGAAATCATCAAAGCAGTACATCCGCACCCAACCATGAGCGAAGCCGTTATGGAGGCAGTAGCCAAGGCTTACGACGAGTGCATTCACCTGTAATCTAAACCCATCAACAATTCCAGCCTGTGCCTCTGGCACAGGCTTTTTTTATGCTCCACATACACAGATTCACCTTCAACCCGTTTCAGGAAAACACCTATGTGGTGAGCCATTCCGACGGAACCTGCATTATTGTTGATCCCGGATGTCAAACGGCTTCAGAGCAACAGCATCTGAATAAATTCCTGCTGGACCGACAATTAAAACCACTGGCCATTGTCAATACACACGCGCATATTGACCACATCCTGGGTTTGGATTACTTACGCAAATTCCATCAAATTCCGTTTTACCTGCATCCTAAGGAACTGGATGTTTTGGCATGGGCACCACAAAGCGGAAAAATGTGGGGTTTCGACATTGAAGAACAAGAGGCACCTGAACACCTGATACCCGAATCAGGAACGCTGTGCATCGGCAGTATTGAGTTGGACATTCGATTTTGTCCTGGGCATTCTCCGGGCTCGGTTTGTATGATAAGCCATGATGATGCCTGGCTTATCGGAGGTGATGTACTTTTCAGAGATAGCATTGGCAGAACAGACCTGCCCGGAGGCAATCATGAACAATTGCTCCGATCCATAAAGGAGCAGCTATTCACATTACCTGAGCATCTAACGGTTTTTCCGGGCCATGGACCCGAAACGAGCATAGCACATGAACGCCGTCACAATCCTTTTTTCGGCAAGGACTGACCAGCGCTTCCGCTGATTATTCTTTGAATGCGGCGAAGTCAAACAACAGGCTGAACCTGAGCTGATTTGCCAAAGGATGGCGCTGCTGGAAAGGCACCAGATAGGCGGCATCTATGCCCAGTACGCGGTAGCGAACACCAAAACCGAAGGTCAGGTATTTGCGGTTTCCTTTGGTGCTGGGTTCGTGGAAATATCCTGCACGTGCAGCAAAGCGCTTGTTGTACCAATATTCCATGCCCACAGACACGTTGTATTCCTTGATTTCTTCCTGAAAACCACCGGGCGCGTCACCGAACGACTGAAACAGTCCTTGAATTACGGGCACATCAGGATCGCCTCCAACAAAAACACGTGAACCATTTTGATCCAGAGAATCACCACCCAGGTAATTCTTCAAATAATAAGGACGGGTGGGAACCATCAGTTTATTGATGTCCAGAGCAAAAACAACCCGATTGTAATCATCAATTTCGTAATCAAGCGCACCACCAATTTTCAGGTTCATGGGGATGAAGTCTCGCTGTTCGCGGTTGGTATAAGTCATCTTTGAACCGATGTTCTGAAGGTTTGCACCAAAAGACAGCTTCGCGTCTTTACCCTTGATTTCTATTTTGTCCTGATAATACACGTTGATATCACCGGCTCCGGCTACACCCGGTCTGGTGCTGATACCGTTCAATTGGCGCACACCGGCAATGTTGGAACGAATGAAGCGCAATGCCACACCAACGGAGAACTTATCGGTCAAACGAGTTGCATAACCCGCATCCAGGGCAAACTCGTTCGGGTTGAAACTGCCAATAGGATCGCCCTGAAAATCGGTAAAGTTGATGTTACCAAGGGAAAAATACCTGAATGAACCGGAAATCACCCCGTTCTTTCCGACCTTATTATAAGCGCTGAGGTACGAAAACTGAACATCCGGCACCAGACTGCGCAGCCAGGGTGCATATGATATACCCATACCCGACTTTTTTTCTGCAAAAGCAAGTTTTGACATATTCCAGTGAATGGAATTTGCATCAGGACTGATGGCCACTCCGGCATCTGCCATACCGGCACTTCTGCTGTCGGGAGTGATGGTAAGAAACGGAACCATGGTTGTTACCACATTCTGCTGACCCGCCAACTGGGTCTTGCTGATTTGTGCCAGAAGTTGCGTTGCGGTGAACCCTGAAAAAACAAGGGCGATTATTCTATGAAAGTTCATCTTGCGATTGAATAGCTGCAAAAATAGGATTTCCGACTTTAACGCGCGTTTTGCGTGCTTATTATTCTGCCATAATGCATGGATGACTCACCCGATGCGGTTCTTAGGGTGATTCTATAGAAGAATACACCATTCCCGGGGATGCCACTTTGCGCCTTCCAGCTCAATGCACCGGAACGCGCAACAGCCTGACTGATGCTGGTGGTTTGGCGATGTATTTGCCTGCCCGTGACGTCGGTAATGGTCAATTCTGCTTCCAGATCTTCGCCAGCAGCATTGTGTTCTACCAA
>JBIKKI010000179.1:0-3924 GCA_044360435.1 Bacteroidia bacterium | reverse complement strand
GGTGCAGGGCCGATCACCTGGTTCTATGGCGCTTCAAACCAAACCGGAAAGGTGTTTAGGTATAAACCTGCTGTTGCCGGGCCTCTGGCTATCAGTGCCGGTTTTACCACGCGGAACGGCTGCAGCATGGCCTGGCAGGATACAGCACTTGTGGTGGAATATCCCAAAGCCGCGTGGTCGCTTGTGAGCGGCAGCGTTTGCGTGGATGATTCGGTGACGCTGCGTGCTGATTCGTCTCGTTGTGGTGCCTTTTCTTCCGGTGTTGGCACCTGGCGCTGGACCCTGAACGGTATCCCGGTGTCGCAATCAGGTTGGTTGCGTTTTAAAAATCCAGCGGGGACGTCCATTCAGGTGGGATTGCGGATGACCAACGCTGAAGGTTGTGCCGACAGCATTTTGGAAACACGCCCCATTGAGGATGTTCAGGTGCTGAACACCCAGGCGCCCAATGTGTGTTTGGGTTTGCCGGCTTCTTTGGAAGCATTCCCGGACTGGATGAACAGTTCGCCTGGAACCATGACCTGGTTTACAGGTGATGGAACGGTGCTTCAGGGAGCAGCTGCGCAGAGCCACGTTTATGCCAATGCCGGGGTGTATGATGCCACTTTTGTGATGCGTAGTTTGAATGGTTGTGCCGACAGCAGCATGCTGAAAATCAACATCTTTGATAAACCACGTGTATCCTTTACAGTCGCAGGGAACACGTGTTTTGGCGATACCTTGCAATTGCAGTTCACGGGTTCATGGGGAAGTGCTTCAGCCACGGGCAAAGTGTCCTGGTTTGCCAATGGCACTTCGCTGGGAGCGGGCGAACGCCTGCTGTGGAAGAATTCAGCCCTTGATCCTTTGCGCATCAGTGCGGTTGCGGTGAATGACCGTTCCTGTATCGACAGCAACTTTCAGCTCCGCAGGGTTTATGATTTACCCAAACTGCCTTTGGTGATTCCCTCGGTTTGTGTAGGTGATGAAACCCGCATGGAGGCACGCCCGGATTGGGGCAACGGACAAGCTGGAAGTTTGCGGTGGCGTGCCCACGACGGCGATACCGGCATCGGATTCCAATTGGTTAAACGCTATGCCAATGCTGGATTATACCCGGTGCGCTGCATTGCGGTTTCTGCGGAAGGCTGCCTGACCACTGCCGAAGCAAAAGCGAAGGTTGATCCCAGTCCCCGAGCTTCTTTCACCTTCACACCTGAAGTAAATGGTATTGATACGCCTTTCAGCTTCATCAATACCAGCACAGGTGCTTCGTCGTGGATCTGGAATCCGGAGCCGGGTAAATGGGAATACAGCCGTGATTTGGTGTATGCCTTTCCGGTTGGCGGGTACAAACGGGTGTTGCTGATCGCTGTTAGTGATTCAGGCTGCCGGGATACAGCGGAACAGCTGCTGTTTGTGCGTGAATGGATTAAGTTTCACATCCCGACTGCATTTACGCCCAACCGCGATGGACTGAATGAGTTGTTTCGGCCCGTGGGGCTTGAAGGCAGGGTAACCCGCTATGAGTTCCGTATTTACAATCGCTGGGGTGAAAAGATTTATGATGGAAATGACGCTTCTACTGGTTGGGATGGAAGTTTTGGCGGTAAGATTTGTCAGGAAGGACAGTATGTTTATCTGTTGTATTACAGAGATTATTTAGGCCAGACCGGATTTCGCAAAGGCAGTTTCCTTTTGCTTCGCTGAGTTTGCTTTGGAATGAAGTACAGCACCCGTAAAAGGGTGAATAGAAACCCGACGGCATATCCCAATCAACATTTATATGGTTTAACGGTGCGCAATCATTCGCTGTGAATGAAGCGATGCAAGCTGCGGCCCGAGGCCGAAACGATGATGGCGGTATAAACACCCGGAGCCAGCGTTTGGCGGCTGATACTCAGCGTTTGTTGCGCGCGCAATTCCGCATGAACTACTTCGCGCCCATCGGCATTGATGATGCGCAGCTGCGCCGATTCGCGGTCCGGCCATGGATTGAGGATGGAATACGCGTCACGTTCCGGCAAGAACCAGGCGGAAAGGGCCTGTGTATAATCTGCAGTGCTCCAGGTTCCGCCACACCAGGCATTCATCTGCGCCATGGCTTTCAGGATGTTCAGTCGACCGCCCGTTGCATTTTTTCCGCTCAGCGAGGGCAGGGGATCGGCACCGTTTAAAATCATTTGGCGCAGGAATAACGACGCAGCGCCGGGGTTGGTTTTATAAAAGTTCAGGAAGCTGTCGCAGGCGTATGACAAGAGCATGCCAACCGTTGCAGTTACCTGTGGTGATGCACCGCTGGTGCCCGAAAACTGATCGTAACGCCCAAAACGGGGATTGTTTTCCGCAGGTGCCACAGTGGTAAAGCTGGCCTCGCCCGGCGCGGCAATGTCAATATGTTCTGTGCCAAAACCGGAAGGATAAAACACATCATTTCCGTTCACGTTATTCACCCCAATCATGAATGGACTGGGGCAGGTGGTGGGTAAATCGCCGTTGTTGTCCACGCTGATGTCGTCGTTCACGGTAGCGGCGGCGGTTAAGATGCCGTATGCGCCCAGTGAATCATAAAAGGCGCACCAGAGCGGCGCGTCTTCGGGCCTGCCACGGTCAATACCCCATGAATTATTGGCGGCCACCACCATTGCGCCCTTTTTGCCTTTGCTGTTGATCCAGATTTTCTTTTGGGTAAGCACGTAATCAAAAGCCTTCAGTACATCGGCTTCCGAAGAACCATTTCCAACAACCTGCATCAGCTTGGCGTGCCACAGGATGCCGCTTACACCTTCTGCATTGTGTCCGCGGGCACCAACGATGCCATTCACGCCTGTACCGTGTCGGGCTTTGTCAAAGGCATCCACCACAATCGGATTGTCATCTACGGCATTCCAGCCCCGCGCGTCGTCGATGTAGCCATTGCCATCATCATCTACGCCGTTCCATGGGATTTCGTCTCTGTTGATCCAGATGTTGGGTATTAAATCCGGGTGTGTGGTGTCGATGCCGGTGTCGATGATGGCCAAAACAACAGTATCTCCTTGTTTGGTACTTCCTCCAACCTGGAAATCCCAGGCTTTGTCGGCAGAAATCAGCTTCAAGTGTTCCTGCTTGTAAAACCAGGGATCATTGCTGTTGAAGCGCAATTGTACCTGTTTGTTCCATTGTGCTGCGCTGATGCCGCGGATGGATTTAAGTTGCTGCAGCAGCCGTTCTTCCTGCGTTTCCACCATGCAATAGAAATAAGGCAGGTTGCGGCACAGACGCTGAGGATGTTCGAATTCCTTCCCCAAGCGGTAAGTGATGTATTCCAGATCGGCACCGGGTTCCAGCGCAAACAGGATTTTTGGATTCTGAGCCCACAAACCCAAACCGCCGCACAAGGATGCCATAAACAGGAACAAGCGCTTCATAAACTTGATTTCAATGTTAAAGTTACAAAAAAAGCGGCGCCTGGGCACCGCTTTTTTTGGTTTGGTTGTTCATTCCGTTATTTAATGGCTTTAGCCTCTTTAGAATCGAGGAACTTCTTGGCTTCGGCATTGTTGGGATCCAGGGCCAGAAGCGCGGTATAGTATTTCTTGGCTTCAACCCAGTTTTTCTGTTCGTTGTAATAGGCCGCCAGGTAAGCATTGGCCAGCGTCAGGTCATTCTTATTCTTTCCTTGCTCTTCAGGCTTCAATTTGCTCATCCATGTTTCGAAAAAGGGTCTTGCTGACCAAGTTTCCTGAAAGGTATCCAGTTTGTCATTGCATTTTGCCCTAATCAGCGTTCCGTAGTTATAATCAGGTGATATTTTCAATACCTGAGCCATGACACTGTCAGCCAGAATATAATCTTTCAGGTAGTAGTTACTCATGGCCTGATAAATAAGGTCGTTGAGGCTCATTTTCTTACCGAGCGCGCTTTTCAGGGCGTAAATTCTGGCGGCATCGGCGTATTTTTTTC
>JBIKKI010000178.1:0-3975 GCA_044360435.1 Bacteroidia bacterium | reverse complement strand
GAAATAATCCTGCGACACCGGAATTCCGTCAATCACGTACAAGGGGTCACCTGCGGCTGAAATGGAAGCCACCCCGCGTATGCGGATCAGCGAAGCCGAGCCGGCCATACCGCTTCCTACCACTACCTGCACGCCGGGCGCCTTGCCCTGCAGGGCCGCCTCAAAACTGGGCGCCGGAATTTCAGCAATTTCCTTACCTGAAACCCGGGCAATCGAACCGGTAAGATCTCGTCGGTTTTGACGGCCATAGCCAATGATGACAATGGGATCTGCGCCTACGGATTTGGCAATGAGTTGCTTATCCAGCACGAGGCTCTGCCCATCGCTCAGGTTGATGATTTCTTCGGAAGCTTCCAGTTGTTCAGAAGAAAAAACCACAGTAAAAGTTCCTGCGGCAAGACCCTGAATCAGGTAAGTACCGCTTTCGTTGGTCGCCGCCGACTTGTTCGTACCTTTCAGGCGCACAGTAACACCTGACAGGGCTTCGCCTTTGTCGCCGGTCACTTTACCTGCCAGCGATGCGGTCTGAGCCCACAGGTTGGCACCTCCAAAGAATAGCAGCAATCCGGGCAGCAAGCCTTGCAATCGTATCGTTCGAAGCATCATTTCTTTCGATTAAGGCCGTAAAAATAGGAAAAAATCAAATAAGTGTCTATTTAACACTAAGTATTGATTAAAAAGCGAAACGCGCTGTATATCAGCGGTTTACAAAATCAAAACACCCGCGAGAGGTTGAAGCCGAAGCGCAGGGAGCCCGCGCCAAAGGGGCTGCCGGTCTGCGTGATGAAGGCTTTTTCGTTCATCCCGGCGCTGTTGGAGCAATGCAATTGAAATACATGTCCGCCGGTATTGATGTCCAGGCCGAGGGTTAAAGGCTGATACATCGGTGCAGCGGTTTGTCCGGAAGGAACATACTGATAATCAGCCACTAGGGTGAATTTCGGACTCAGCACCACCCTGCCGCCCATGCCCATGGCGAAGATATCATTGCGGTCGCCGGCAGCCGTGGCCAGATTTCTGTGTACCATGCCAGGACTGAACTGCAGCATCAGCACCCTGCCGAAGTAGCGGCTCAATAAGAGTTGATGGGAATAAAACAGCCTCGAAGAGAAGAAATTATCCCTTGCCGGCTGCTGCCATTTCAGGGTATTCAGCACCATGCCTGAAGCATACGTTATGGTCAGAGGCATACCTTTTCCATTGCGCTGTTTGAGCAGGCGCAACTTCAAAAAGCCATCGTATTCTTTTTGATAAGAACTTCTTCCCACACCCACGCTGAGCCAGGGCAGTACACCGTAATCGAACGAAATACGCATCTGCGCCTGATCGAGTCCGAACAGTGTATTCCAACCTCCATCAAAGGTGCCGAAGCGGTGCAAGATGCGAAAATCGAGTTCGCCTTTGCCCAATTGTTCGGTGGAATGTGTATTCACCAAACGGGTAGCCACACGGGTTTTGTAGCCATCGTGTTCGTGCCAGGCAAAGCCATCATCCTGTGCAGATATAGTTCCCGTGCCCAGCAGCAGGAACAGCCCCAAAAATTGGAATTTCAATTGTTTTGCGCCCCCTCGCGCACCCATTTCTCCAGCAACAGCAAATCACAATTCGAGAGTTTACCCGAAGGCGGCATGGCCACATACCCCTGACTCTGACGCACCGCTCCCAGGAATCTGCCGCCGTCCACACAAGCCTTCACAGAAGCGTAATCATCCAGTTTCACCGAGCCGCTGGCATTGCCCTGGTTGTGGCAGGCTGTGCAATTGCTTTGAAGAATCGCAGAAATTTTCTGGCTGTACAAGGCCGTGGTGGTATCACAGGGTGATCCTTTACCATATAAGAGTTCTTCGTTGTCGTAATAGCAGGAACTCAGGCCCGTGCCGGCCAGCATCAGCAGTGCAACAGCCGTTAAAACAGGGTTTTTTCTGAAGAATTTCATACTTCGTCATTCAATTGTTCGGCGCCCCGTCGGCAATCCAACGCTCCAGCATGCGCAACTGGCAATCACTCCATTTGTTCCCGCCTTGAGGCATGGGTAAATACCCGGTTTTATGGTTCAGCGCGCCGGACAGTTTGCCATTATCTACTTGAGTTTTTATGCTGCTGTAATCGGTAAGTTGGGTATTTCTTCCATAACCATGACAACCCACACAGCCGGAATTGATTAAAGGTTGAATGTGATTCGAAAAAGTCACCGTCTCAGTTGAATCGCAACTGGTACAGCCATTGTTCTTCGCACCCTGATCAATCCAGTCTTTGATGGTTTTGATCTGATCGGCGGTAAGTTTTGCGGGCGGCGGCGGCATGATGTCTTTAGGATCATTGTCCACCAAAACTTCATAAAGTTCGGAGCTTCCGCTTTTCCCTGCTTCCACCCCGGCGCGCATCACATTCGCGTAATCGGTAAGCTGAACACCATCCTGAGCCGAGCCGGCATCGTGGCAGCCGCTCATCGCGCAATTGCTTTGGAGGATGGGCAGCACATCGTTTTTGAAGTACACCACCCCGGGCACACAGGGTGCGCTGTCGTCCACAACTTCCGGCAGTTCGTGCTTACAGGAAGGCAATAGAGCCGAGATTCCAAAGAAGAAAAACAGGTACTTCCGCATGGGATCTATTTTGTACTGCAAATTACGCCGGAATCGTCAAGCTTCTCTGAACGCTTCAGAAAAATATACATGCATGAACCCAAGTGGATGTCGGGGAATCTTTAATTTCACCGCCAAAATCTTATTCCCATGAACCGCATCAGCAGTTTTGAAGCATATCAGGCGCAGTACCGACGCAGCATCGAGGAACCGGAAGCCTTCTGGGCCGATGTGGCGTCTTCCTTTCTTTGGAAAAAACCCTGGCAGCAGGTACTGGACTGGAACTTCGACCAACCAGATGTGCGCTGGTTTTCCGGCGGAAGTCTGAATATCACCGAAAACTGTCTGGACCGACATCTGGCCGAACGGGCAGCGCAGACCGCTTTCATCTGGGAACCCAATGACCCGCGCGACAAAGCGGAACACATCAGCTACCGCGAATTACATCGCCGGGTTTGTCGCTATGCCAACGTGCTGAAAAAACGGGGCATCGGCAAAGGCGATCGCGTGTGCATCTATATGCCCATGATTCCGGATCTGGCCGTGGCCGTGCTGGCCTGCGCCCGCATCGGAGCCATCCACAGCGTGGTATTCGCCGGCTTCAGCGCCCAAAGCCTCGCCGACCGCATCAACGATGCCGGTGCCAAGGCGGTGTTGTGCAGCGACGGACTGTATCGCGGCAACAAGGAAATTCCCGTAAAAGCCGTGGTGGATGAAGCCCTGGAGCAGTGTCAAACCGTGGAAACGGTAATCATCAGCCGGCGCACCCAATGGCCGCTGCACCTGCACGAAGGCCGCGACATCATGCTGGAAGATGCGCTGCGCGATGTTTCTGACGAATGCGCCGCCGAGCCCATGGACAGCGAAGACCTGTTGTTCATCCTATACACCAGCGGAAGCACCGGCAAACCCAAAGGCGTGGTGCATACCTGCGGCGGATACATGGTGTATGCCGGCTATACTTTTCAGAACGTGTTTCAATACGAAGCCGGAGACGTATTTTTCTGCACCGCCGACATCGGCTGGATTACAGGCCACAGCTACATTGTGTACGGGACGCTGCTGAACGGCGCCACCTCGGTGATGTTTGAAGGCATTCCGACCTTCCCCGATCCGGGTCGCTTCTGGCAAATCATTGACAAATACGGTGTAACGCAGTTTTACACCGCGCCAACGGCCATCCGCTCGCTGATGACCTTCGGCGACGAGCACGTGCTGGCCTACAACCTGCACAGTTTAAAACTGCTCGGAACCGTGGGCGAGCCCATCAACGAGGAAGCCTGGCATTGGTATCATACCCATGTGGGGAAAGGACGCTGTCCGGTGGTGGACACCTGGTGGCAAACCGAAACCGGCGGCATCATGCTGAGCGGACTCGGTGGCTTGAGTC
>JBIKKI010000177.1:0-3990 GCA_044360435.1 Bacteroidia bacterium | reverse complement strand
CCATCACGCGCAAAACCAAGGCTTTAGCCTTGCCGCATATTCCATGTACCATCGGACAGGTGCTGCCGGCAAAGGAAATCTGCGCCCTGGCCGCCGCTAAAGGTTTGTGGAGCTTCATCGACGGCGCGCATCCTCCGGGTATGCTGGAGCTGAACCTGCACGACATCGGCTGCGACTTCTACGCATCCTGCTGCCATAAATGGATGCTCGGACCGCAAGGCACCGGTTTTCTGTATGTGAAAAAAGATAAACTGGACCTGCTGCAAACCCGCGGCGTGGGCGGCGGCAGCGATACGGGATGGGACATGCTTTCCCAACCGCCTTCCATGAAGGGATACGCTGCGTCGGCCCATCGCTATTACTACGGAACGCAAAGCGCAGCCTTGTACCACGGCATTGTGGCGGCCATCGCTTTTCAAAACAACATCGGCAGGGCCAACATCGAACAAAGGGTGCGCAGCCTCGCTGCTTACCTGCAGGAGCAATTGCTGGCGCTGGGCAACGGCATCGAGATGCTTACACCCGTGGAAGCGGCTTCCCGGGGTGCACAAATCGCTTTTCGCTTCCGCGCAAAGGACAACAAGCAGTTTTACGAACAGCTGGCTAAAAAGAACATCGTCATCCGCCATGTTCCGGAAAACGGCCTCGACTGTCTGCGGGTTTCAACACACGTGTACAATTTCCGTGACGAAGCCAATTTATTGGCTGAGGAAGTGAAACGCTACATCGGCTGATGCTGCCTTCCACGCAAGAAGCCGACATCCGCGCGCAATGGCGTTCGGGCAGGCAATCTTTTGTGCTGCACAGTTCCGGAAGCACCGGAGCGCCTGCCGCACATACACTGAGCCGCAAACTGATGGAATGGAGCGCGGCGCAAACGGGCACGGCCCTGCAGGTTCAGGCATCAGACCGCATCTTTTGCTGTTTACCGCTGGACAAGGTTGGCGGCCTGATGCAGGTCGTAAGAAGTGAAGCATGGAACATCCCACTGCTGGCAATCCAGCCGGCACTGCATCCCATGCAATACCTCGAAGAAAGGCATCCGTACAGCATCACCTCCCTGACGGGAAGTCAGCTGAACGCCAGCCTGAGCGATGAGGCAGAAATTGCAAGGCTGCGCCGCTTCCGCGTGGTGCTGGCCGGTGGCGAAGCGCTTTCCGCAGCTGCGGAACAAAAAGCGCTGGAACAGGGTATTCAGCTGTGGCATACGTATGGCATGACCGAAACAGCGTCGCATATTGCGTTGCGCAAGGCGGGGACGAAGGGATTCATCCCTTTCTCCGGTGTAGCGCTGCAGTGCGACGCCCGCGACGGACACCTCATTATTTCCATTCCGGGAATCCTTGAACAGCCGCTGCATACCCGCGACCGGGCTTCAGTGGAATCCGACGGCAGCTTCCGGATTCTGGGCCGGCTCGATACGGTCATCAACAGCGGCGGCATGAAAATTCAGGCAGAAGACGTTGAACAGATCATCGACACGCTGCATGTGTTGCGCGAACGCGCTTTTGTGGTGGCCGGAGCACCGGATGCCACCTGGGGCGAAGCCGTCGTTTTGCTGGTAGAAGGCGAGTCATTTCCCCTCAATCCGGAACAAATAAAGGAAGCGGTTAACGAACGTATTCCCTATGGCGCTCCCAAAAGCATCCATTTCATCTCCAAACTGCCCCGAACCGACAATGGTAAAATCAGCCGCCACGAAGTTCAAAAGTTCCTGCATCATAAACACGGGGATGATTCCGTTTAAATTTGCATGCACAAACACATGAAGAAATACTTAGGCATCATCAGTATCCTGTTGTTGCTGGCTGTGGCCTGCAATCCCAATGATACCAGCTATTCAGACAAAGAGCGCGACTCATTGAACAAGGTGGATAGCGATACTGCGCAGGATTTGTTTCAGATGATTGAAGCCGAGGAGCAGAAATCCCGCGATTCCGGTCAGTCGGCTCCGGGTGCAAAACCGGTAGAATTATCACCAAATCCCCAACCCGCAGAGCCCGCCCGCCAAGACAACCATCCGGGCCCCATCCAACCTCCGAAAGAAGGCAGACGATGAACGTGGCCATTGCCGGAGCCACCGGCCTGGTAGGCAGCACCATGCTGCGTGTGCTTGAAGAACATCAGTTTCCGGTAAGCACTTTGATTCCGGCAGCCTCCGAAAGATCTGCGGGTAAGGAGCTGCTGTTTCGCGGAGCAGCGCACGTTGTGCGCACCATGCAGGAAACCCTGGATGCCAGGCCTGATGTGGCTTTGTTCTCCGCCGGCGGCGATGTGAGCCGTGAATGGGCACCCAAATTCGCAGCAGCAGGGATTACCGTCATCGACAACTCTTCCGCCTTCCGCATGGATCCGGAAATTCCCTTGATTGTTCCGGAAGTGAATGCCCACGCGCTGAAGCAGGAACACCGGATCATCGCAAATCCCAACTGCAGCACCATTCAGATGGTGGTGGTATTGCAGCCGCTGCACGCCCGATTCTCGCTGCGCAGGGTGGTGGTTAGCACGTATCAATCCGTATCCGGAACAGGCTACAAGGCCCTGGATCAGCTGGAAGCCGAAACCTGGAACAGACTGCATCCGGAAGCGCAGCGTAACGTACGCCGCGTGTATCCGCATCCCATCGACCTCAACGTATTGCCGCATATCGATGTGTTTCTGGAAGATGGATATACCAAAGAAGAACAGAAAATGATGCAGGAAACCCGTAAAATCATGGGACTCCCCGAATTGGCCATCACTGCAACCACCGTGAGGATTCCAGTGATTGGCGCACATTGTGAAAGCGTAAACGCCGAGTTTCATCATCCGGTAGCGCTGCATGCCGTGCGCGAAATCCTGCAAGCCGCACCGGGCGTGGTGGTGCAAGATGATCCGGCGCGTAACAGCTATCCAACCCCGCTTGAAGCGCAGGGTAAAGACGATGTTTTTGTGGGCAGGCTGCGCCTCGACACTTCCCAGAGCAACTCGCTCAACCTTTGGATTGTTGCAGACAACCTGCGCAAAGGTGCGGCCACCAATGCCGTGCAAATTGCCACTTTGCTGCACAAAAATGGATGGATTGGCTCGTAGCGCCAACCTTTTGCCGATGCGATTGTTTCTATCACAGTGTCGGAACAGGAAGCCCAACCAGATCATAAAATGCCCGTTTACCGCGGGGAAGCAGCCCACGCCCCTTATGCACTGAGCGTAAGCAGCCCAAAGATTGAAGCCATCGACAAGCGATTGCTGAAGGCCACTGCGCACGAAAGCATGATGCATCAGGCGCAGCAACAGATGGATTTGCTGAAGAAACAGGCCGCATTGATCATGGAACAGGTGCGCAACATTGAACAGCGCCTCGAACTGAGTCATAAAATTTATCAGGCCGATATGGGCTTTGAACCTGTGATTGGCGGCACCTATTTTTTCTACCTGAAAAAAAACGGCTCTTATGCGCTGAGCATGGTGGCACCACAGGAATGGGGCATGTCTATGCCTTACCAATCGTGCGAAGCTTGCGTGCGATTGCTCCCAGATAAAACCTGGGAAGTTTTGTAACAATAAACATAGAACCGCAGCCAACACCGGCTAAAAAGCGACTCGCCATGAGGCAAGTGCAGAAAAAAGCACCTCAAGGTCCGGCAAAGGACGCGCCATACAAGGCACCTCCGGAAAAACTGGAACGCCGGATCTTGCTCGACAATGGCAATCGGCTTTGGAAAATCGGTGCTGTTACTGCAGCATTTTCCCTGTTCTTGCTTCTACTTGATTTTTTTCGTTTTCGGGAAGGACTTATTCAAACACAGGCCCTCTATTTCTGGCTGTTCGTGTCACATATGGCCACTTTTTTCGGCGCTTTGTCGGCAGTAATCCTGTTTCGCAACAACGTGTACATCAACGATTTGGCCAACAGACCGCTGAAACTCATTCAGTTCATCTACCTGATTCTATTTTTGGGTCCTTTGTTCATGATGGGCTCCCTGAGTTACATCGATCGAAACTCGATGC
>JBIKKI010000057.1:0-14000 GCA_044360435.1 Bacteroidia bacterium | reverse complement strand
GACGTGTGGTGGTGCAGCGCTGGCCTGCGGTTCCCACGGCCCCGAACACAACGGCACGCAGCGCCAGATCAAGGTCGGCATTGGCCGTAATGATGATGGCATTGTTTCCGCCGAGTTCCAGCAGCGATTTGCCCATGCGTTTGGCCACGGTTTCACCTACGGCTTTTCCCATGCGTGTGCTGCCGGTGGCAGAAACCAAGGCAACCCTCGAATCTGCAGCCAGCGCCTGCCCGATGCGGGCATCACCGTTCACCAGGGTGAAAATACCTTCGGGCAACTCCTGTTCACGAATAACCCTGGAAACCAGGTTCATCACGGCTACAGCGCTCAGCGGTGTTTTCTCGCTGGGCTTCCAGATGGTTGCGTTGCCACAAATGGCCGCAATCATGGCGTTCCAGCTCCAAACAGCAACCGGGAAATTGAACGCAGAAATAACCGCCGTCACACCCAGTGGATGCCACTGTTCATACATCCTGTGGCCGGGTCGTTCGCTGTGCATGGTCAGGCCATACAACTGACGGCTCAAGCCAACAGCAAAGTCGCAGATGTCAATCATTTCCTGAACTTCACCCAATCCTTCCTGCAGGCTCTTTCCCATTTCCAGACTTACCAGCGCACCGAGGGATTGCTTGTGTTCTCTGAACTCGTTGCCGATGAGGCGAATCACTTCACCTCTTCTGGGTGCGGGAAACTGCTTCCAGGCTTCGGCAGCTTCAACGGCGCGCTTCAATACTGCTTCATATTCCGTATCCGTGGCGAATACCACGCTGCCAATCTTCTTCCCGTCCACCGGACTGACGATGTCGCGTTCTATAGAACCCACAGCCGTTATCCAGTTGGTACCGGTACAGGCACTTTCCGCACGGGCCGGCACATGCAGGCTCTTCAGGATTTGTTCAGATTTGATTTTACTTGACATGCTGTGCAAAGTTCCGAAAAAGGGCGCACAAATCTGTTTTTAACTTACATCCTTGCATTACCGCTTCAAACAAAAAAAGCCCCGGAAGTTCCGGGGCTTTTTCAACAATTCGCAAAGATTTTATCAGTGCTTGATCACACGATGTCTGATGTTGTTCAAACCATCGGTGAAGCTTACCAGGTACATGCCTGGGCTGAGGTTGCTCATATCTACAGTTTTCACTTCTGCAGCGTTAAACATTCCGAGCATTTTGCCACTCATGTCGCTCAGGGTAACTACCCCTTTATCGGCATTTTGAACCTGGAGGTTCAACACGCCCTGCACCGGATTCGGGTACACATTGAAGCGAACCGCCTGTTTCACTTCAGGCATTGCAGCTTCAGCACCTGCTTTTACGGTTGCCACTTCCATACCGCTGATGCCTTCGCGGGCAATAGCCATAGGTGCAGGCACATCGCGGCCGTGTCCAAACAACATGTAGGTTTTGGTGATATCCACGTTGTTGCTCAGAATCATGTTGTCGGAGCTGTAGTAGGTTCCACCCTGATTGTACCAGGGCGCACTTCCTTCGGCCTGTGCAGCAATACGCACTTCAGTATTGTTCCAGGATGCAGGCTTGCCGGTGAGGAACACCTTCACTTTATAGTTGGTGCTGCCGCTCACGTGGTCAATGCGCCACAAGTCGGTGCTGCTCACCTCGTCAATGGGAGCATTGGCGGCATCGCTTGATTTAGCGTTTGATGCGGTGTAGGTAATTTCAAATTCGTTGTTGCTTGCACCGCTGAAGCCAATAGGACGGTAATTTCCGCCGCCACCAACTGGAACCATGCCTGTAGTATTGGCACCGGAATTCCAGCTGCCGCCGTTCAGGATGCGCACAGGACCGCTGATGTAGGAGGTAGAACTTCCACCGCGGATGAAATCGGGGCGGGTAATGGTCAGTTTATTGGAAGAAGTGGTATTCAGGATACCGGAAGTAAAGGTTACATCACGCACTTCCATGGCTGAATTCAGGGTTACGGAACCGCTGTCTTTTTTGAAGGTGATGGTATTTCCATAAGCACCTTTTGCTGCGTTGCTCAGCGTAACTGTTTGGTTACGGCCACCAACAAACCATACACGATCGGGGAATTTGCTTCCTGTATTTGCCTGAGTTTGCTTCACATGAAGGTTTCCGGCGAGGAACAATTGAACGTTGCTGAGGTAAGCACCCGAAGTATCATCGGTAGTCATGTTGCCACGAACATACAGGCGGTCCTGGGTTGCATTCCAGGTCAACGCAGCTGGTGTTCCGGAGCTTGCTCCGCTGGTACGCAAAATCAGGTTGTTCAGGAAAATGGTATCCTGGTTGTGGGCAAAGCTGGCTTTGTTGCCTTTGCCATCAAGCACTACGGTGCTGTTCTGGGCGTTGAAAGAATTGGTATTGTTGAAGTTCCAGCAACCATTGAAATACAAGGTGTCATCGTCCGGAGCAATCAGTCTGCCACCACTGCGTACCACCAGACCGGTTGGCACAGCATTGGCGGTGATGCGGCAATTTCTGGTTCCATCGAAGGCAAGAATGCCCTGAGTGATGTCCACATAATTCTTACGGGTTCCAATTTCCTGGCTCTTTCCGGTAACAGTAACGGTTTTAGCGCTGCTGGATTTGTTGATTTTGATGTTGTACATGCCATGCATGGAACCGTTGGCCACAAACTTGCTGTTCAGGTCGCCGGTCATCAGAATGTAC
This sequence comes from Bacteroidia bacterium, assembly GCA_044360435.1. Classification (GTDB taxonomy): domain Bacteria; phylum Bacteroidota; class Bacteroidia; order NS11-12g; family UBA955; genus REEB481. Next base: position 11,349 of record JBIKKI010000057.1, on the reverse strand, counting down.
ACTCCACCCTGTTCACCAGGAATTCCGTTGATGCCAAAACCGTTGGTGCTCAGGTTGTTAGACATGGTAGAATCCACCACCAGAGAATCTCTTACTTCCAGGTATTCGCTGGTATTCCAGTTTTCCAGGCTCACTTCTCTGATGTGCAGTTTGTTGTGGATGATCCAACGCTCGTTGGTTGTCCAAGGCGTAATCAATTTGCCTGGAACCGTTACATCACCGGCATTGTCCAATCTTTTATTGAATTCAACATTCCAGAATTCGCGAATCTTTCCGGAAGTACCTGCGGTATTGATCATGTTTCTGCCGGTATCGATGAAGCGAATCAGGCCTTTGTTATGGGTAAATGAAGCCAGTTCAGCCATGAAAAAGTCGCCACGGATGTCAATACGGCAATTGTTGTTTGTGGACCAGCCGGTAGGGCCTTCCAAACGTGCGTAGTTATTCAGCACAACATGTTTCAGATCGGCAATACCGTTGGGCATGATGTTTACTTTACTGTTGCCCTGGGCAATCCGCCTTTTTACAGTCAGATAGCGAACGGTGAACTGAGAGTTGAATGCCAGCGAAACAGAGTCAGCAATGACCGTGGAATTATTTACATCTCTGGTTTCTACACTGCCACCTGTAAGCACAAGATTACGACAGGTTAAGGTTTGATTTGCATCGAACCTGATCTTTCCTACCTGTCCGCTTTGGGCATGAACATTGATGTCACGGACAGTAACATTTGCATCAACATACACAATCCCATTCAGTACCCGTACGTTGTCGTCACAATCCGGAACACCGCTTGGCGTCCAGTGGTTGGCGTTATTCCATACCCGGTTGGCATAGGTAGTGCCACTGGGTGTAAAAACCTTCAGGGTATTCACCCCGTCCCCGCATTGGGCATAGACCCCGGAAGCTAATCCGGCCATGCCCGAAAGGAGTAAAAGTAATTTTTTCATGTTGTGCGATTTGTTGATTTTGCAGGCAAAGCTAAGACTTATCCACAACATTTCACAATTAAACTATTCCAGCTGTGGCGCGGTTTTTAGGTTGTTTAAGCAGGTTTTAAACAGATTTAATGCTGGCATAAACAGCCACCCTAAACCTTCCCAAAATGACTGTATCAGCTTCGTGAAAAAAGTGCCTCACCCAAAACCTACTTACAGCTACATTAGCGACGCATCACAAGAACAATGGCTACAAAACACATCAACAAACCAACAATCATATTCCATCCAAACGGTTCCTGGAACACCAATCCCCAGGCTACGGAAACCACGGGAATGACAAAGGTATTGGCGCTGGCAAAAAGTGCGGTGGTGCGTTGCACAAGGATGTTGAAGATGATGAGAGACAATGCAGATCCTACAATGCCCAGAATGGCCATATACCCCAAAGATGTCCAGGCCTGCGGGCCGAACTGTTCAAAACGCGCCCCGGGATTGCTCACAAGAAACACAGGCAATGCACACATGGCCATAAATGCCAGCGGATAAGCGCTCACCACAAACGGATTCAAATGGCTGAGCCGCTGCTTGATGATGTTTACGTTGATTCCGTAAAGCATGGTTGCCACAATGGCCAAAATACCACCCAGCGGATTCATGATTTTCTCATCCTTCATGAAGTATCCGGGAAGCAGCAAAACCGCCGCGCCGGTCAATCCGAAGAATACGCCCCAGACGTGCCGCTTCAGGATGCCGACACCAAAAAACCAAAACCCGAACAACAGCGTGAAGAGGGGTGTGAGGCTGTTCAAAACACCGCTGATGCCCGAAGGAATCATGGTTCCGGCAGTGGCAAACAGGATGGCCGGAATGCCATTCCCTATGAGCCCGGAAAGGAACAGAAACTTTAAACCGTTGCGATCTACTTCTTTGCGAAACAGCCAAACCACGGGAAGCATAAAAAAACCTGCAAACATGAGCCGCAGGGAAGCCACCTGGATAGGAGTAAACGCTTTCAGTCCCAGGAAGATGAGTATGAACGAAGATCCCCATACCAGTCCGAGTACCAAAACGATGAACAGGGGAAGAAAACGGTGCTGCACAGGCCCGCAAAGGTAACGCCGCAAGACGCATGATGACCGGCCATAAAACAAAGAAGGGGCTTAGCGCCCCTTCCAAGTGTTATGATGCCTAATTTTCTTACGAACAACCCAAACTGTTTCCGCAGTTCAGGCACTTGTAACAGGTACCGCTGCGCACTGTGATGTGTCCGCATACATTGCAGGCAGGTGCATCGCTTTGCATCTCGCGCATGTGGTCCTGCATGTCTTTCACCCTTGGCTGGTAGGCGCTGGTTTCGGCCATCGGCTGTGGTTCGTAATGGATTACCGATTCCGGCTCTGTGCTGCCGCTGTTTTCGGCAATGGCGTTGAGGGTTTCGTGGTTGCTTTCGATCATGTCCTGGGGCTTCACCTGCACCAAATCTTCTCTTTGCAGGTATTCGAAACCAAGCAGGCGGAAGATGTAGTCCACGATGGAGGTTGCATTCTTCACGTTTGGATGCCCTTCAACCATTCCGGAAGGCTCAAAGCGGGTGAAGGCAAACTTGTTTACGAACTCTTCCAGCGGCACACCGTATTGCAGGCCAATGGAAACAGCAATTGCGAAACAGTTCATCAGTGAGCGGAAGCTGGCGCCTTCTTTGTGCATGTCCACAAAAATTTCGCCCAGGGTTCCGTCGCCGTATTCTCCGGTGCGCACAAAGATGGTTTGTCCGCCTACTTTGCCTTTCTGTGTGAAGCCCTTGCGCTTGTTGGGTAGCTTCTTGCGCTCTACGATGTTGGAAAGCTGACGCTTGAATTTGGTATCAGGACTTTCGTTGAGGATGCGCTTGGCAGCTTCAAGTACGATTTCAGGCGTGAGTTCTTCGGGAATCAGGTTGCGCAGCGGGCGGGTTTCGGCCTCGGGCTGTGCTGCTGTTTCTTCTGTTTTCTCTTCGGTTTTGGTTTCGCTCTTGTTGCTCAGTGGCTGGCTCAGCTTACATCCGTCGCGGTACAGTGCGTTGGCTTTCAGTCCGAGCTTCCAGCTCATTTCATAGCAGCTCTTGATGTCATCAACGCTGGCTTCGTTTGGCAGGTTGATGGTTTTGCTGATGGCTCCGCTGATGAAAGGCTGGGCGGCGGCCATCATGCGGATGTGGGCATGCGCATGGATGTAGCGTGTTCCGATTTCACCGCACTTGTTTGCGCAGTCAAATACAGGATAATGTTCAGGTTTCAGGTGTGGCGCACCTTCGATGGTCATGGTTCCACCGACAAACACGTTACATGCTTCAATCTGCTCCCTGCTGAAGCCCATGGCTCCGAGCATATTGAACATGGGGTTATTGTATTGTTCAGGCGTGAATCCACAGCGCTTCATGCAATCTTCACCCAGGGTAAACTGATTGAAGCAGAAACTGATTTCAAAAGCAGAAGGCGCAGCGGCTTCCAGGCGCTCCAGGTCTTCATCGTTGAAACCTTTGAGGCGCAGGCTTTCGTGGTTGATGTGGGGCGCGCCCTGGAAGGTGGCGTGTCCTTTGGCATAATTCACGATATCATGCACCTGCTCCGGAGTATATTCCAGATTTACCAGTGCCTGAGGAATGCTTTGGTTGATGATTTTGAAGTAGCCGCCCCCGCTGAGCTTCTTGTACTTCACCAATGCAAAGTCAGGTTCGATACCGGTGGTATCGCAATCCATCAGCAGGCCAATGGTTCCTGTTGGCGCGATTACGGTTGCCTGTGCATTGCGGTATCCGTATTTCTCGCCGAGCTGCAGGGCTTTATCCCAGGCGTTGCAAGCTGATTTCAGCAGGTAATCCGGGCAGTATTTCTCGTCGATACACATGGGTGCTACGCCCAATCCCTCGAAGTTCAGAGGTGAGTTGTAGGCCGCGTAACGATGGTTACGGATTACACGCAGCATGTGCTTCTTGTTCTTTTCGTACATGCGGAAGGGGCCTTTCACGGCTGCCATTTCCGCAGAAGTAGCATAGGAAATTCCGGTAAGGATGGCGGTAATGCTTCCGCAAAGTGCCAGCGCTTCGTTGCTGTCGTAAGGAATGCCGGCAACCATCAGCATGCTGCCCAGGTTGGCGTAGCCGAGTCCGAGGGTGCGGTAGTCGTAGCTGAGCTGGGCCACTTCCCTGCTGGGGAACTGCGCCATAAGTACGCTGATTTCAAGCACCACCGTCCACAAACGCGTGGCGTATTCAAAGTCGTTTACCTTGAAGGTATTGTTGTTGGTGTCGAAGAATTTCCTCAGGTTCAGCGATGCCAGGTTGCAGGCCGTGTTGTCCAGGAACATGTATTCGCTGCAGGGGTTGGACGCATTGATGCGACCACCTTCAGGGCAGGTATGCCATTCGTTGATGGTATCATCGTACTGCACTCCGGGATCGGCGCAGGACCAGGCAGCTTCGTTCACCGCGTCCCAAACCTCTGATGCCGGTTTTGTTTTCATCACACTGCCATCGCCACGCGCAGTAAATTCCCAGTCTTCGCCTTTTTGCAGTTTTTCGAAGAAGCGGTTGGGGATACGCAAGGAGTTGTTTGAGTTTTGACCGGAAACGGTGGCGTACGCCTCGCCTTCGTAGTCATTGCTGTAACCGGCTGCAATCAGAGCGGCTACTTTGCGTTCTTCTTCTTGTTTCCACTTGATAAACTCCATGGCTTCCGGATGGTCCAGATCCAGACATACCATTTTGGCGGCACGGCGGGTAGTTCCTCCTGATTTGATGGCACCGGCGGCGCGATCACCAATTTTGAGGAAACTCATCAGGCCGGAAGATGTTCCGCCGCCACTCAGCTTTTCACCGGCACCGCGGATGCGGCTGAAGTTGGTTCCTACACCGGAACCGTATTTGAAAATGCGTGCTTCGCGTACCCACAAATCCATGATACCACCGTCGTTCACCAGATCATCATCAACTGACAGGATGAAGCAGGCATGCGGCTGCGGACGTTCGTAGGCGGAGGTTGACTTGCTCAGCTTTTCGGTTTCAGGATCCACGAAATAGTGGCCCTGTGCTTTTCCGGTGATGCCATAGCTGCTGTACAAACCTGTATTGAACCACTGAGGCGAATTGGGCGCGCACTCCTGGTTCAGCATGGAATACACCAACTCGTCGTAGAACACGTCGGCGTCTTTCTCACTGGCAAAATATCCATATTTCAAACCCCACTCGCGCCAGCAGTTGGCCAAACGATGCACCACCTGCTTCGCGCTGGTTTCACGACCCAAGGAACCATCCGGCTGAGGAACACCTGCCTTGCGGAAGTATTTCTGTGCCATGATGTCTGTGGCCACCTGGCTCCAACCCTTTGGAATTTCCACGTTGTTCAATTCAAATACCACGGTTCCGTCCGGCTTTTTAATCACCGAACTGCGCATTTCGTATTCGAACATATTGAACGGGGAAACCGTTCCATTGGTGTTTTTGCGCTCAAAAACGAGTCCGCCGGTGTTCACTGTATAGTCGTTCATAATTCCTGTTACTTTTACTTAATTGGGTAGAACTTGCTTAGTTCTGCTTAATGGGTTCTTCAAAACTAAACGGCTTTAAAATCTCCTGAAACGGCACTTTTCCACACAAAACCCGAACCCCTTTATGGCGGTGCGCCGCGGCTTTGTTGATAACAATTTCACGACAAAAAAAGATAGAAAAGAAAGGAGGCAGGCATGGTTTTATCCGTACTTTGCCATATACATGAGCATCAAGCCTTTAGCTTTTCTGGAAGCGGCACAATACCAACGGCAAAGGCTGCTGGCGGTGCTGTTTGACCCCGATGATGATGCAGCACAGGTATCTGAACTTGCAACACGCTGTGATGCGCGCGGGGTGGACCTTATCCTGGTGGGCGGCAGCCTGTTGACGCGCGGTAATACCGAAGAATGTCTGCAACTGATTAGAAAATCATACAGTGGTCCGGTGGTGCTTTTTCCAGGTGATGAGATTCAGGTAACCACCGGGGCTGATGGCATCCTCTTGCTTTCCCTCATTTCAGGCAGAAACGCCGATTACCTCATCGGAAAGCATGTATCTGCTGCACCTTTTATCCAACGCGCCGGACTCACCTGCCTTCCAACCGGATATCTGCTCATCGACGGAGGACGAACCACCGCGGCTCATTATATCAGCCAAACCATGCCCATTCCTGCCGACAAAGGCGAAATTGCAGCCACAACAGCATTGGCCGGACAACAACTGGGGCTGCAGTATATGTATCTGGATGCGGGCAGCGGCGCCATAACGCCCGTTCCTGCGCCCATGATCCGTGCGGTGCGCGCAGCCGTTTCCTGTCCGGTTTTTGTGGGCGGAGGCATCCGCAACGAAGCTGCAGCAGCGGCTGCCTGGGAAGCAGGAGCTACTGTGGTTGTGGTTGGCAATGGCCTCGCCGCCGACCCTACGCTGCTGGAGCGCATCTGCTCGGTTAAAAACCATACCTGTCATCAATCATAGTACGCCTATGTCCACTTACTATCTGAAAACAAACTTGACCCGTGCCGCGCTCACAGAAAAGTTCCGGCAACATACCCTGCTCGAAATCAAACATCCCGACAACAGCCCGCTGACAGAGAAATACTTCAGCGGAACCGTATCTGAGGAAGAAGCATGGCTGTGCAGCATCAAGCCTGAATATAAACTCAGCCCTTATCTGCAGGTGCGTTTCAGGGGCATCGAACAGGAAATGTACCTCATGGTAGCGCCAAGAATGTTTACCAATGCCGCCTTTCCTTTGCTGTTGTTTCTGTTTTGTGGCGCCGCTGCTTACCTGCTGTACAAGCTTATTGCCATTTGGAATCTGGAAGCTTTCACAATGATGGAATTCTGGGTTTTGGCACCCATCCTGATCATCCTGCTCGGATTCAGTGTGGCGCGCAATATCGCATACCGCAAAAGCAGAGAAACCACGCTGGATTTCATGCGAAAGTTCTGCGATGCAGAAGTGGTCAAGAAGGAAGACGTGCCTGTGGTATTCCTCCTGCGCTGAATCAGGATTGCTTTTTCAGGTGCAGCAGTGAGAAATCGGTCTCCACGCGGCGTATGGTATTGACCAGCCTGCCCAGTCCCTCTATCTCCATCACCACTTCGTCGCCATCCTGAAGCCATTGCTCGCGGTAGTCAGGGTTATTCAGCTTTCCGGTGCCGTTCAGTTCCAGGAAACAACCGGTTCCAACCGTGCCGCTTCCGATCACATCACCGGGGAAAATATCTGCACCGTACGCACAACGTTCAATGATTTCGGCAAAGGTCCAGTCCATTTGAGCCACAGAACCTTCACTTACCTGAACACCGTTCACAAAGCCGCGCATGGCCAATTGATAGCTGTTTCCGACATGGCCCGGCTTAGGAGCTACTTTGTAGGGTTCCAATTCATCGGGAGTAACCAGCCAGGGACCAATCACGGTAGTAAAATCCTTACCCTTTGCTGGTCCAAGATTCAGCAGCATTTCCTCCATTTGCAGTCGACGGGCGCTCATATCATTCATCACCATGTAGCCGGCAATGTATTGATCGGCTTCATCAGCACGGATGTTTCTACCCTTTTTTCCAATCACAATGGCAGCCTCCAGCTCAAAATCCAACTTTTCAAAATGATCCGGCATGCACCAAATATCACCCGGACCTTGAACGGCGTTGTGGTTGGTGAAATAGAAAATGGGATACTGGTCAAACTCGGGAATCATCGGCACACCACGGTTGCGGCGTGCAGCTTCCACGTGCTGACGAAATGCATAACCATCGCGGCAGCTCGTAGGATGCGGCACGGGCGCCAACAAATCCTGCTCCCGGTATTCGATGGCAAACTCTTCATACTTACCGGCAAGGATGGCATCCTGAATTACACGGGCATGGTCGGCATTGCGTTCCCAGTTCTTCAGGAACAAGGACATTTCCTCCGGAAGGGTTTTGTCAATGCGGGTTAAAGCATAAATCCTGTTGTTCAGGTACAATCCTGTTTCCTCGCCGTTATGGCTGTTGAAGCTGACCAGTTTCATGTTATGCCTGTTCTAAATGCTTTTTAAGACGCATGATGATGCCTACTTCCATGTTGTTCACGCCTTTGGCGTTGGAAGCATAAATGCTCAGCCAATCGGTTACGTAAATAAACTCAAACAGCGCCCAGAGGTTGAATTCCCCACTGTTGTAGGTGTACACTTTGTTGTTTTGTTCGGCCAAAATCCCCTTCAGAAAATTGAATCTGATGTCGGTTCGTTTGTTCGTGCCGCTGTTCAGCAGGATGAAGTTGGTATTTCTGCGTTCGTAGTAGCTTTCAATCACGTTGTGGTTGGATTCGGGAAGCACATTAACAAAAGCTTCTCCCTTGGCATTCTCCTGAATCTGCTGGCAGAAACGAACGGCTGCTGCTTCAAATACCATATCACAAACCACCACGAATTTCTGTGCGATGCTTTCTTTAAAGAACTCGAATATGGCATTGGCTTTTGTTTTCAGTGCCTCCTGTTCGCTTTGCAGTTTTTGACTGATGTGGCGCAGGCTGGCAGACATATCCATTCCAAACAATTCACCCAAAATCAGCAACTGGAAGCTAAACCCGTAACCCAAAGCCATGCGTGGCTGGTAACCCGTTTCAATTGGGTAGAATTTCAGTCCGTCGCGATGAGCCCACTCCATTAAGGTTCCGCCCGCCGCCACACAAATGATGGTACAGCCACGCCTTTGTGCGTCTTCATACATGGCCAGGGTTTCTTCCGTATTTCCACTGTACGAACACAAAACCAACAGCGTTTTGCCGTTGGCATAAGCCGGCAGGGTGTATTCGCTGAATACTTCCACCGGAATGCTTGCTTCAGATTGAAAAAACAGCCTGCTCAGTCTGCCACCAATTCCTGATCCGCCCAAACCTCCAATGACTATGTTGTGGAACGAAGAAGCGGTATATCCATGTCCTGAATAATGCTGAAGTGCATATTCTATCTGTGCGGAAAAATGATGGAGCGCGTGTTCGTGGTTGATGACCATGATTTCAACTTTCCCGCAAACATACATCAAAGCGTTTGCTTTGACCGCAGCCCGCTTCAGCGCACATCAACCCAAAATTGCTCGTAATAAAACCTTTTGTCCGGTTTGTGTAATCTGTTTTGTCATTTCATTGCAATTTATTATATGCATCATATATTTGATTTAAACCAAGCAACAGCGCCTATGGAAAAAAAACTTACCAAAATCCTCATTGCCTGTAACCATCATCCCTCTACCCAAAGCGCCATCGCTTTAGGTGCTTACCTTTCACGTCGCTGCGGAACGGAACTGCATCTGCTGCTGAACAACAACAGCCCGGGTCAGGAACAAGTTTTGGAAGCCGTGCGGAAACAGGGTGTCGGAAATCCCGTGTTTCACAACTGCACAGGCAAAGGGCTGAAAGAACTCCTGCACTGCCAAAAGGAAATTCAAGCGGATTTACTCGTTACCGGCACCGAACCGGAAGGCCAGATTGGATTCCTGCAAAAGAGCCATGCCTTTCGCCTGGCTTCCATGCAGGATACGCCTGTCCTGGCTGTTCCGGAAATGCAGGAAACGCCGGCTTTGCATCGGTTGCTGGTGCACCTGGACAGCAGTCCGGAAACACGGCAAACACTAGGCATTACGGCAGCACTTGCAAAAGCCTGCAATGCCCAGGTTGCAGTTACAGGTGCCAGCAGTGAAAAAGACCCGGAATCAGAACACCATCTGGACGTATTTTGCAACCACGCACTTCGGTATTTCACGGAACACGGCATCAAAGCCTCATGCAGCAGCAACATCAGGGTAAAACCAGCCGCTTTTATACAGGAACAAGCAGCTACGCAGCGAGCAAACATCGTCTCCATGATGACAGAAACAGAAACGGTGGGTCTGTTGTCCACGCCAGACGCAGAACAACTCATCCGCTCACATTCTGTGCCTGTTCTGTTGATGCGGCCTCGGGAAATGCGCGTGGCAGGCGGTGGTTTGTAAGCTTATTCGTCTGTATCATCGCCGCCACTGCCTGTGCTCCGGAACAAAAGCCGGCGCTTTCCAGACCGGTTCAGGCTCAGGGATTGATTCTGCTTGCACATCCTGATGTTGAAACGCTGCGCCGACAATGCGAAGCCAGTGCCGCAGCATTCAAAGGGCAGCATCCACACAGCGTGCAGCTCATCCTGCGCGACAGTGCATCGGCATGCATCCGCGTGTTCGGTGCTCAGGAACAATTCACCCGACTGATGAGCCGGCTACGGCATCCCGACTCAGGATGGAAACCGCATATGACATTCAGCGGCTGGTGGCAGCAGCAACAATTGTTTCGGCCTGCCGATCAACAGGGAATTCTGTTCAGCGCAGATGCCAACGATTCCTGTTTGCGCTGGAACCTAAATGATGGAACCACAGCACCGGCCAGGGGGCAATGTCCGAAGTTTTTTTCCGCTCCGTTGAATCCGGATACCTTGCAATTTCTGGAAAGCATCAGCTTTGAGTGAGTGCTGATGTAGCTTTGCACGCCTTGAGCGAACCGATTACCGACAACGACGAACAGGAGTTCTACGAACATTACCGCTTCACTGCCGACCCCGGACAGGAGCTGATGCGCATCGACAAGTGGCTGATGCACAAAATTGCCAATGCCAGCCGCACCCGCATTCAGGCTGCCGCCGAAGCAGGTTCCATCCTGGTGAACGGGAAAGCGGTAAAAAGCAATTACCGAATCAAGCCGCACGACCTCATCAGCATCGTACTTCCAGACCCGCCGCGCGATACGGAAGTGCTGCCTGAGGCCATTCCACTCAACATTGTGTACGAAGACGAACAACTGTTGGTGCTCAATAAACCCGACGGCATGGTGGTGCATCCCGGGTACAACAACTACCACGGAACACTGGTCAATGGACTCGTGCATTACTTCCAAAACCTGCCGCAACTGGCAGGCCACCGCCCGGGACTGGTGCACCGCATCGATAAAGACACGAGCGGCCTGCTGGTAGTAGCCAAAACAGAGGAAGCACTCAGCGCACTGGCTGCACAGTTCTACCGGCACAGCATCCACCGACATTACATCGGCTTGGTGTGGGGCGATGTAGAACAAGACAAAGGCACCGTAACAGGCTTCCTCACCCGCGACACCAAAGACCGCCGCCGCTACGTGAACACAGGCAACGAAGAAAACGGCAAATGGGCGGTCACGCATTACGAAGTGCTGGAGCGTTTCGGCCACGCCACCCTGCTCAGGCTGCAGCTGGAAACCGGCCGTACGCATCAAATCCGTGTGCACATGACCTGGTTGAAACACCCCTTGTTCAACGATCCGTTATATGGCGGAGATCAGGTGTTGCGCCACAGCCATCTGCCCAAATTCAAACAGTTTATGGAACACAACCTTTCCCTCCT
>JBIKKI010000056.1:0-14063 GCA_044360435.1 Bacteroidia bacterium | reverse complement strand
CTGGATGGAATACGACTACTGGAAAGGCGGGGTTGCCGACTATGTTCTGGAAAGGCGTGTGGATACCGGTTCACTGCGGCCAATCGTTGCGTTGCCCCATCCTGGTTTTGATTTTCGCGACAATAAACTGAATTATGATTGGGGTGGTTATTTCTACCGGGTAAAAGCCAGAGAAGCGCCTGGTGGTTACAATGCTGAAAGCAACAGCAACGAGATTTACTTGTTCCAGCCTCCGGAACTTTATGTTCCCGATGCATTTACGCCAAATGGTGATGAAATCAATGATGTATGGGGAACCGTGCCTGTATTCGTGCGCGATTACCACATGATGGTGTTCAACCGCTGGGGCGAAAAGGTGTTTGATTCTAAAGATAAAAAACTGCAGTGGAAGGGTGTGATGGGTTCGGGGGAACCATCCGATAATGTATTTGCCTGGATGGTGGTGTATATGGGCTGGGACAACCGCCGCTATACGCAGCAAGGCGTGGTGCATGTATTGGAATAATCCTACCTTTGGAAGATGCGTAGTTTCTTCCTTTATAAAGTCAGCGTCGCCTGCTGCGGTGTACTTGCCTTTTTCTCCGTAAACGAAATTCAGGCACAATCTGAACGTGAAGTTCTGTTGGTCAACAGGTATCAGCCCAACAAGAAATACCTGCAGCAAACCACGCAGCGCAGCGATATGCTGGTTCGTTTTGAAAATGCCCCTGTAAGTATGCCAGCTGAAACCATGCGCACATCCATGCTGATGAATGGCAATCAGGAATTAAAAACCGAATCCAAGAATCCGGAAGGTTTTGTTCCTTTTGAAGCAAGTATTAGCCAAAAGCTCAGCCTCAAAGTGAACGGTGAAGTACAAAAAACACCAATGTCAGACTTTGGAAATTTCAGCTACCGTGGACGTTTTGATTCTGCAGGTGGCATCACCGTTGATACCATACGTGCCGGCAAAGGTCTTTCCGAACAATTGCGCAGTACCATCAATTCCTTCTCCAGAAACATGCAACTGCCCAACCAAAAAGTAAAGGTTGGAGGTAAATTATCGCAGAAGGTTCCTTTTCAGATGAATGAATTCTCAGGTGAATTGCTGATGAAATACCACCTGGATTCCATTGTTGGCAATAAAGCATTTTTTTCCATCGACATGGATATGGACATGGATATTCCGAACCCGCAAATGAGTTTGAAGGGAAATGCCAAAGGGCCAGGTAAATTGACCTACCTCATTGCTGAACAATTCGTGGATTACATGAGCAATGAACTGATTATGAGCCTCAAAGGTTCTATGGGCGAAATGACCGTGCTGATGAATGGAAAAACAGAGTCAACAGTGCAGGTAAGCATGGAGTAATTAACCCGGAAGTCGGGGTTGCACCACCAATACCTGTTCGCGTTCTACCAATACTTCACCGGGGGCTCCGCCTTTTCTTTTACGCACGTATTTCCGTTCGGTGTATTGTACAGGCAGCCAGCCTTGTGTTTTGCCTTTTGAGAACCAGGCAGCCAAAGAAGCGGCTTGCTCCAGAACAGCCCTTGGAATGCCGCTGACGCCGCTGCTGCTTCGCAACAACACGTGACTTCCGGCAACATCGCGTGCGTGCATCCACACATCATTTTTGCGGCTGTAGCTGTTCAACAACAACTCATTGGCTTTTGCATGCTTGCCGACCCAAACCAAATATCCCAACAAATTGAATTCATGAAAGGGTAAATCGCTTTGCTGCGCCTTTCCTTTCTTTTCAGGTATGGGTATGTTTCTCAGGTCTTTTGAATGTTGGGCAGCCTCCAGCAATTTCAGCCAGTGCAGGGCTTGACGGTGACCGTCGCGTGTTGTAGCCAGTCGCGCTTCAATCAGCGCTGCTTCTCTTGACTCATTTCTGGCTTTGCGGTAGTAGGCTTCCGCATTCTGAATGGCATTGAGGGTGGTGTTGAGTTTGATTTTGATGATTTGAGTTTCTTCAAAATTGGGTAAGCTTATTTCTTTCAGTCCGGGCTGTATTTCCTGTAAATGAGCCATAATCAGATCGCCCATCAACCGATAGCCCGGTCGCTCTTTGATTCGTTTTTCTTCCTTCAGCAGGTCATCAAGCATGTGGCCCAAGCGAATGGCATCTTGTTGCCACAGGCTATGCAGTTGTTGCTTCCTTGAGCGAAAATGAAATTGGTTGAGATACGCTTTTACATAGCGGTTTAAGGCTTCTTGCAATGAAGACACCGCTTCTGCTGCTTCAAAGGGGAAAAAGCTGAAATTGGGAATTCCTGCTGTTTCACCAATGTACCAGATTTGCTGATTCAGTTGATTTTTGAAGTTCATAAACGCAGCTCGTCTTTCAGCATCCGGCAATCGGAAAAAGCCCTGTCGCATCAGGTAATCCATTAAAGAAGGTACCACAAAGGGATAGGCCTGCTGAAAGTGCTCCGGATCGCTGCAGGAAACTGCATCAAATTCAAAATCGCGTTTGTGGTTGAAAGGGGCCAGCGACATGCGGGCATCGCCTTTGTGATGCAAGCGAAAATGCTGGCTACAGATTTCTGAACCGGCTTCGAAATACAATACATTACTGTGCCGGCCCCAGCATTTGAATATAATCTGAGAACCATCGCAAAACAACAGTCGGAAGCTGCGGTCAAACCCGCAGTCTTGAATTGCTGCAACCTGTTGGCCAATGGCATCCCTGAACTGGTTGATGGTGTTTTTACCGGCATTTCCGGCTTGTTCGGGCATGCTGATGAACAATTGGCCATCGGCCCAGTTGAGCTTCAGGTTGAAGTTATTCTGCCGCGCTTCGAATTCAAGCAGCAGCTCATCTTTGCCGGTGCTGAAACAGGTGGTCAGGAAATATCCGGGCAGTTTTTCCCCAAGATATCGGGCAATGGCCCGCACTGTAAAACTGCTCTGATAGTGATCCATGCCGCAAATATCAGGAAGGCCTCAGGCATTGGACTTATTTTGTTTCAGCGTATCAAATGCACCAGACCGCTGTGTACCTGCCTGTAGGTTTTGCGTCCCTTATAGTGCAGGGAGTAGGCATAACAGCCTGAAGGACATTCCTTGCCCATAAACATGCCGTCCCAGCCTTGGTTGGGGTTGTTGCTGCTGAAAATTTTCGCACCCCAGCGGTCGTAAATGTCCAGCTGGTATTCGCGGGCTCCGGTAATGGTGGGCAAAAAGACTTCGTTCAGCCCGTTTTTATTGGGTGTAAAAGCACTGGGCACAAACAGCAAGACAGTATCGGTTACACAGATGTTCAGTTCCGCAGAGTCTGCACAGCCGCCATCATTGCGGATAATCAGCTGAACCCGGTAACGATTGGTATCGGTTTTATAGATGTGTACAGGGTTATTTCCGGGAACGTATGATTCGCTGTTGCCATCGCCAAAATTCCAGGATCCACTCGTTCCGCCGCTGCTCATATCCAGAAAGTACATGTTCGGATTGATGTTGCTGAGGCAAATGCCCTTGGGAGGATTGGTGATAAATGCCGCGTTAAGTTTTCTAAAACCGGGAATTTCAATGCTTGTGTCTTTCGCGCAGCCACTGTTCACATCCAGCACACTGACCAGATACCGAGAACCGGCAAGGCCGCGCATGCTGTCGCCCTGTTGCTTGGGTTGCGTATTCCAGGTGAACCGGTACTTGCCCGGCTGACTCATGGTTAATTTGATATATCCGGGCAGGCCAAAGCATGCAGGAGCGCTGCTTTTTGCGTTGAACCAGGTGTTGGGATGCACAAAGAGGAACCTGGAGGCGGTATCAGGTTTAGAACAACCATCGCTGACCATCACCTGAATAGCCGTGCTGTTTTTCGGACTGAAATAAGCCTGATTTGAACCTGTCAAACCATTCGACCATGAATAGCTGTATGCAAACCTGTTTCCCCCAAGCGCCTGCGCAGTAATCAGGGCACTGGATCCAGGACATATGCTGTCGCTGCTTCCTGAAAAGGAAACACGCAAGGTGTCTGCCACCACAATATCTCTTTGCAGCAATCCGGTACATGCGCCCTGAGTGATGCGATATTCCAGACGTTTGCTTCCTGAACCAGATTTCCAGGGGTTGAAATAGGGATGAATCACACCTGGGCCGCTGAACAGCCCTCCGCTTGGCAGCGCCTTCAATAAGTAGGCCGTATCTTTCAAACAGGGAGCAGCCGGAACACTTTGCCACTGCATCACAGGAATGGTATCCACCGTTACAAAAACAGTATCAAAACATCCAAACCGGCTCACATAAATGATGCGGTTTTTCCCTTTCAGCGCGATGGCCGGGTTGAACAAGCCCTGTGCGCTGTTGCTGATGCCGGTTCCGTAAAAATAACCGCCACTCAGGCTCACTTTAAGTTTGAAAATCCCTGTACTCCGGCAAACGGCAGTATCTTTCTGAATGCCGGTTTTAGGGCGCACGCAAATGCGTAAACTGTCCCTGCATCCGTTTACGGAATAAAAAGCCAGATGTGTACCATAACCGGCTGCTGCCGGTTTGAAATATCCTTTGGCGTTGATGATGCCCTTGCCACTCCAACTGCCTCCCGATGGAGTAAATTGGGTCAGGGCTTTGCTCAACCAGATTCCGGTATCCTGGGCACACAGAAACAAGGTGTCGCGTTTGCCCACCCGCGTGGGTAAAAGTGTCAGGAATTTTCGATCTGTACAACGCCCATTTCTAATGGTCAGCGTATCGGTGAAACTGCTTTTTCCCAGGCCGCTGAAATACGCGGGATTGTACTTGGGTTGTGTGGTATCGCTGATGCCCCGGCCTCGCCAGGAATAACCGCTGGCAGGTCTGAATCCGCTGAGGGTGTGTACACCGGCCGCCGGACAAATGGTGTCAAAGGTTTTACCTGCATCAATGGGTAACAAAGTAAGCAGGGTTGTATCCTTGCAGCCGCCGGCATTGAAGATGATGGTTTTAGTACCCGGTCCTCCCATCAATGAAGGATTTACGGTTCCATAATAACTGTTGGTTAAACCTGGAAACCAATTGAAATAAACACCAATAGGGTTGAACTGCAGTTGATGAAAAATACTGCTTTCGCAGGCCGTATCAAAAGGCTTGGCCCAGATTTGTGTAACACGGACTGTTTTGGTAGAAACACAGCCTTTCCAGGTGTAGGTGAGCTTGAAGGTCCCGGCACTGTCGGGGTTAAAGATGCCGTTGCTGGTAACCTTTGGTCCGGTCCAGGTTCCTCCTGTAGGATAAATATGATACAGGGTGGAAGGGGGAGTCTTTGGACAAAAAAGATTGTCGCCATTCCAGATTCCGGTGGATGTAACCAGAACAGTATCTGCACAGGAACCAATCTGATACCAGACTTTATGCGTTCCGCTGCCACTTACGGCCGGACTGAATATCCCATTTGCAGCATCGGTGATTCCTTTTCCCTGCCAAAATCCTCCGGCTGGTGTAGCCCTAAGCCGGAAGGGCGCTGAAAGGTAACAAACCATGGTGTCGGGTTGTGCACTTGGTGGTGCCAGAACCGTCAAATCAACAGTGTCTGAAGCGGGAACAGAAAGTCCGTCGGTAACGCGTAGAATGTAGCGTGCAGATGCAGCAGGACAAACCCTGTGTGGACCTGGTCCACTGAGGGTTCCAGGAGTCCAAGTATATACATAACGCGACGGTGTTCCACCGGAAACGGTTGCACGTAACCAAGTACAACTGCCTTTGCACAGCGTATCGTTATCAGCAGTAAGTTGCACTTTCAACGGGCAATCGCTGATGGTGAATGAAATCTTGCTTTTTAAGGTCCAGATGCTGTCACAGTAATCTTTGAAGTACAGCGTGGCTTCCAGTGTGTATGTGCCACTCATGTTCAGCGCATTGGTGAGTTGTAATGTATAGGTGGCGGTATTTCCACCCGTGCAATTCACCGGTGTAACGGTACTCACGGAACTGCTCACCGGTCCCGACAAGATGAAACTCCCTGGTTTTACTGAATCACAGGGGAAGGCCCTTCCGAGCAAAAGGCTGAGGGATTGTTGTTTGCATTTGGGCGCTGATTGCAGGGTGAGGCTTGGTGCCGTAATCACCCGCATTGTTGCGTTCCAGGTGGCTTCCCAGCCGGAACAGGCGATGTTTTTGTCGCTTTTGAAGAAGAAGGTGATGAAGCTGTCGGTACTGCTTACCAATCCCGGACTGGCGCTGCCGGAATATCGCGGGCCGAGTTTCGGCGCAAACGTGTCTTTCCCGTTGTATATCTGCAGGAAATCGTTGTCTTTTTCAGTACAAAAACTCTTAAAGTTGATGCTGATACTGCTGGCGCCCGGAACACTTATCGTGAAGATATACGCTTCGTTGTGGTCGTAATCGCTCGGGGTTTTCCCTTTTTCACTGTCCTTAAAGATGCCCGAACAGGCGCGAACCCTGCCATTGCTCATATAATAGGTATTTTGAGCAGCCAGGACGGTTGGGCATACAAGGGCGATATAGAACAGGATTCTCAACTCAGCGTCTGATATTGATGAGCGGTGTACTTACCGTATTGCTCCAGTTTCCGCTGCGATCCTTGATGCGCAGGGTGAATGTTGTTGGTTCTGTATTTCCGCTGCCCAGCAGAAACAGGTTTTTCATGCGCAGCACAAAACGTCCTTTGATGTGCACTTTGGCATTGGCGGGTGCCTGCGCCGGCACGAAGTAAAAATCAGGTCGGTTGAATCGGGCGTCCTGAACAGATAAACTGTTGCTGTCCGGATTCAAGGCGCCTAAATCACCGTCTCCATCTTCATAACGCAGGTATATACGTAAACTGTCTTTGAATTGGGCAATATTGGTGCTGCTTACACTGTCCAGGCTCAGAAAGGGAACAGGATTGGGTGCGTAAGGATTTTCTTCGGAACAGGAACAGAGGCCGGCACATAAAATCAAGCAGAAGCAAATGCGCAGGTTCATATCCAACGGATGGCTAAATATTTTTTGAGGTAGAAAAGTGCGTCGTTGTTGGGGATTAAGGAATTTCCATTCACCCCGTCGCTGATGTTCAGCTGCAGCCAGGTTACATCACCCGGATTCCAAGCATTGGAGTTCAGGAGGAACCTGAAACCGTAACTTTCGTTCTGGCCGTAAACCGATTTAAAAATACGGGGGCTGGCGGCCAGGATGAGCGGCTGGGCATTCCCGGAAGTATAGTTGCCGGGATCCAGGCTGAAATTGATGCTGGCATTGCTCAAGGCAAGCTGGGCGGTTTTATCGTCCGCAAAGCAAATCCACAGCTCGGCATTGCTTCCCGCAGGAACCTGAATGGGTTCATAACGGCCGGGTCTGGAGGCCTCCGTTCCATTCACCAGAACGGTCATGCCTAAAACCTGTGGCGGCTGGTCGGGCAGGGCAGGTGCATTGCCGAAAGGATCTTTGGCGCCGTTGTTAATCCATGTTCTGATGTCATTCAGGTAATCCGCTTTTTTGGAAAGCCAATTGCTGCCCGGATCCACCACCAATGGCATGATGCCTGAATTTCCTCCAAGGTCCACGGTAAGGCGGTACCACAACATACTGAGGTCTGCATTCCCCGGCATCACTCTGGATGCAAAAGTTCCTGCACTGTCGTTTTTGATGGGCTGACGGTACAACAACGAATTATAGGAACTGGAAACAGTCCTGAAATCAGGCTCAAAAGTTCCGTCGTGGCATCCGCTGTTCGCACAGGTCGGTTTCAGGATGTTGTAGTGAATACCCTGGATTGTGGCTGCTGCCGGAGCCGTGAACGTATCCTTGGGTTGATCCTTGGTAACTTGGTCAAATGGATTATCAGGCCTTCGATTTTCTTTGGTACAGGCCTGAATACAAAACACCAACAACAGCAGTTTCCAAAAGTGCTTCATATCCGGTCGAATAAGGAACGTGCCAAGGGGTCAAGTAGTCCTGCATTCATCACTTCATCTTTGATTCCCAGGGCATGGGCAATGGTTGGAACGATATCGGTTAGCCTGCCGCTGGGGTTGTTTTCGCTGCCAACCACCAGATCGCGAGGAACATTTGGTCCGGCCATCAGTCCCCAAACGCGGAGTGCATTGGCATCGCTGTGGTCATACGCGTACCAATCGTTTTCATCCTGAATGGGATTGGGTTTGAGGTTGCGTCCGCATTCCGGTGCCACAATCATCATGGTCTTGCCGCTCATCTCGGGAATATTGCGTTGTATCTGATCCCAAAGCCAGCCTGTTGCGTGATCAGCGCGGTGAAGGCTTTGCAGGTAACCGGTGAAATTGCTGTGACACCCGTCCACGGCGCTCATGTTCACCACCAATATTTTCGGTTTAAATGTGCGGAGCACTTCTGCCGCCATGCCGATGTTGAAGCTATCGCCGCCGCCATTAACCGGAGGAAAAGGAATTTGTCCATTGGACAAGCGGATGTACACATCGCGCATCCATTCTTTAATGCGGTTGCGCTCTTCGGGATTGTTGCGCACGCTGAGAAACTGCTCTGGGTTGAGGCCGAAGTTCTGATCCAGGAAGTTTTTCATGGCGTACATGGGTGCCAGTTCTTCGTCAGAATAAGGTTTGGCATTGCTCAGTACATCGCGGCCTGCACTGCCGAAAGTAAGCGGAGCCGCGAAAAAGTTTCCACCATATTGCAGCCCGTAGGATTCATGCTCGCTGGAATTAAGCAGCGGCGTAGAGTTGCCAATAGTATTGCCGATAAACCAGCAATCGGATGTTGCGTAGCCGGCATGTTTCCGCAAATACTCAAAAATGGTTGGGAAATTGGGTCGGGCCTTTAAACCCTGGGCCGTCCCCGGATTACCGGTAATTAATGTATTCAGTCCTACGTAATGTCCGGCACTTTGGGCCCGCATTTCACGAAACAAGGTGCCCTGTTTCTGAAGGGATTCGCTCAGCAGCCTCGGGATGGGTTGTCCGCCGGAGGTGCCGCCCGGTGCTGTGGTTCCATAGGCGATTTTTGACGTAGGAGCAGCGCCTTCCAGCAGGTTGTACATGATATTTCCTGGTGAATTCACACCTTGGCTGTCGTCGAGGTACCGCTGCAATACCGCTTCCTGTTGCCGCACGCCCCCTGCAAACATCACAAGCACTACATGGTCAGCAAGTGGCGTATTGCTTCGTGCAAATAATCTGCCGCTGGGCAGGATGTATGGAGCAGCAACACCACCTGCCGCGAGCAGGCCTGCTTTCTGTATAAATTCTTTACGCTTCATGCTTAGTAGAAGGAATATTCATCACTTGCCGCAAATGCCGTATAAACCATTTCTACGGTGGCATCCGGATTGGCTTCTATGTAATTGCGAAACCAGGTTTTTTCTGCTTCGCTCGGATAACGCAGGTAGAATCGCTTGTAGGTTTCCAGGATAAAACTATCCAACCTGCCGCGCATATTGTTGTCGGAAGGAATTTGAACGGATCCCTGATTGAAGTAATTACTCAACAGCATTTCATAAGCCAAGGTGCGGTCGCCGATGCTGTACACCACGTTTTGGGTTTTGTACAACTCGTTGGGCGCAATCGGTTTCTGGTAAAGATTGGTGTAGAGGATGCTGATGTATTCGCTTTCGCTTTTGTTTTTGGTTTTGAGGGTTTTATCCTCATAAAGCTCCTGGTCGAGTAAGCCATAGCTCAATCGCTCGTTCTTGGTACATGCTGTAAGAAACAGCAGGAACGCAACTGCCAGAAAGGTTTTACTGGAACTGTGCATATTCATCAGTTTTAAGGATGGCCAATTGTACGGCTTTAAAGTCTCCACTGTTTTTATAGGCTGAAAGCAGATTTAAGACTTCAGGCGTTGTTGCCTCTCGTTGTAGCAGTGTAAAAAATGCCCAACGAATCTGCGCTTCGTAAAATTCCAACGATTCAATAAGCGCACGACAGTATTCATTTTTGTTGGTGCAAACCCTTCCGAATACGGTACCCGGCTTGTTGTATTCTATAACCTGGTAGGCCTGCTCAAATTCGTCACGCACAGGGAATCGACGGAACAAGTCATCAAAGCTGGCATTCACAAAGTTGAAACTGTTCATGTTGATTTGGTCATAAATGCCATTGTTCATCATGAATGAGCACATTTCTCCGAGGGAAATAAGCCCTTTGCGGTATTTCCAGCGGCTGTCGCGAACATTTTTGTATTTGTTGATTTGCTCTTGTGCTGCAAATACACCAACAGAATCGCCGTTAAGTCGGGCAATGGTTTGGGCAAATTGTGCATTTCCAAGACGCAGGTTTATTTCCGCTTCATCAGCGCCTTCCATGAAACGTGCCTTGAGGAGGTTGTACATGCGCTCGTGCCAGGCATGGCTGTAGCTGGAATCGCCAATGCGGTAGCTGGTATCGCGCTGCAGTTTTTGAATCAAACTGTCGCGGGTGGCAAATGAAAGGTTGCTGCTGCGCAGGGAAACAACACTTCGCATACGCTCGCTGTCAGTCGCTTCCCGGCCCAATAAGTCAATAAACAGCCGGTTTATATAATTCTCTACCTTGATGGTTGGAACGCCTTTGTAGTCGGGCTGCTTGTTTCCGGGAATGAGTACATCCTCATTTTTCTCGCACGACTGAACACTAAGCACAGCACTGAGAAGGACCCCTATTCTGTAAATACGCACCCTCATCCATTACGAAACTACATTAAAAAAACATAAAGGCAATGATGTTGCCGGGCTTTGCCTGGAAGAGTGCTACATACATTGGGTATATAAAGGAATGCCATTACGTTCCCATATTCAGCCCTGATTTTTAGGTAGGTGCATGCATGCCAGGCTGCTCTATGTGCTTATTTCCGGCCTTCAACATATGCTTTGAAATTGTTCAGGATGGCCTGCCATCCTTGTTGCTGCAAGGCAACAGGGTTTTCTGTTTCCGGGTCAAAAACCACGCGTACAGTTGTGTTTCCCTCCTGTTCAATGAAGGTAACGGTGGCTGCTCTTTCGCCAAAGGAATAACTAAACGACTCCTCAGGTTGGATGGCGGTATATTGGGCTTCGAAATCGAATCCGAAACTGCCGTCTCTGGCCTCCATTCTTGCGCAATAACGCCCGCCGATACTCAAGTCGTTGCTCGCGGTGGGGCAATGCCAGCTTGGGTCCGCAAAGTTCCAACCTGTGATGTGCGCAGGGTCGGTATAATAATTCCATACGTTCTGCCTGTCGGCGGCAATCAATGCTTCTACGGTTATTTTATCTGGGTTCATAGGTTTTATTCAGGAACTTGTTGGGTGTTTAAATACATGAATTCCCATTGGTGTCCATCCAGGTCGGCAAGGCTGTCGTAATACATCCAACCGTGATCGGCAGCCGCTCGGTAGCGTGTAGCGCCCAAGCTCAATGCTTTGCCAACAAGTTCGTCAACGGCCTCCCGGCTTTCAAGTTGTACGGCCGTAATCACCTGTGTGCTTGTGGCCTCGGCGATGCTTCTGTTGGTGAAGGTGTGGAACAATTCATGCGAAATCAACATCACATACATCAAACCTTCATTCAAAACCATACACAATGCTTGGTCATTAGAGAACTGCTCATTGAACGTACATCCAAGTTCGGACCAGAATGCCCTTGTTTTCTGCAAATCTTTTGCGGGCAAGTTGATGTATAAGGCTTTCGCTATCATAGGATTGTAAGTGTTGTTTTAATGAAGGACAGCGCTGTCAAAGATACTCAAGCAGCATTTTCTTTCATGGCTCAAGATTCCATGTGCATGGTACAAAAAAAGAACCCGACTGCTTAGGTCGGGTTCTTTTCAGGATGGTTGAATGCATCAAAGGCGTACTCAGCGCTGAACGCTCAGATCAAAACGGTCCAGATTCATCACTTTAGTCCAGGCGGCGATGAAGTCTTTGGCAAATTTCTCACGTGCATCGGCGGAAGCATAAACTTCTGCCAGAGCCCTTAATTCGGAGTCTGAGCCGAAAATAAGGTCTGCGCGGGTAGCAGTCCATTTCTCGTTGCCGGTATTTCGGTCTATGCCCACAAATACTTCTTTGCGGTCGTCTTTAGCCTTCCATTCGGTGTCCATAGACAGCAGGTGGATGAAGAAATCGTTGCTGAGTTGTTCGCTCTTGCTGGAAAAAATGCCGTTTCGGGAGTTGTCAAAGTTGGCGTTCAGTGCACGCATTCCACCCACCAGAACCGTCATTTCCGGAGCGGTGAGGGTAAGCAGTTGCGCTTTGTCCACCAAGAGTTGCTCGGTAGGCACGGTGTATTGGGTTTTCACGTAGTTTCTGAATCCGTCAGCCATAGGTTCCAGCAGGTTAAAGGATGCTACATCGGTTTGTTCCTGGCTGGCATCGGCGCGGCCGGGGGTAAACGGTACACTCATGGTAAAACCGGCGTTTGCTGCAGCTTTTTCAACGGCAGCAGATCCGCCCAGAACAATAAGATCAGCCATCGATACCTGCTTGTCTTTGTTGCGGGAATTGAAATCAGACTGGATTTTTTCCAGAGCGCCCAATACGCGGTTCAACTGAGCCGGATTGTTCACTTCCCAGTTGCGCTGAGGCATCAGGCGGATACGTGCACCATTTGCGCCACCGCGGCGGTCGGAATTGCGGTAGGTGGATGCAGAAGCCCAGGCGGTGCTCACCAGTTCACTGATGCTCAGTCCGGAGCTTAAGATTTGCTGCTTAAGGGTTTGAATATCTTTAGCACCGATGGGCTTGTAGCTCACTGCGGGGATGGGATCCTGCCACAGCAGGTCTTCTTTTGGCGCTTCCGGACCGATGTAGGTAGAGCGTGGGCCCATATCGCGGTGGGTTAACTTGAACCACGCTTTGGCAAAAGCCTTGGTGAAGTCTTCAGGATGCTCCAGAAAGTGGCGTGAGATTTTATCGTAAGCGCTGTCGTAACGCATAGACAAATCGGTTGTGAGCATGGTAGGTCGGTGCATCTTTTTCGGATCGAAGGCGTCGGGAATGATGCTGTCGGTAGTTTTTGCCACCCACTGATGCGCGCCGGCAGGACTTTTGGTCAGTTCCCATTCATAGCCGTAAAGCATTTTGAAGAAGCCCTGTCCCCAGGTGGTTGGTGTGGGCGTCCAGGTTACTTCCAATCCGGAGGTGATGGCATCTTTGCCTTTCCCACTTCCGTAGCTGCTGCGCCAGCCGAAACCTTGTTCTTCGATGGAAGCAGCTTCAGGTTCCGGGCCAACATGTGATGCCGGTGCAATGCCATGTGCCTTTCCGAAGGTATGGCCGCCTGCTATGAGGGCAACAGTTTCTTCGTCATTCATGCCCATGCGCCCGAAGGTTTCGCGGATATCGGCAGCGGCCAGCACCGGGTCGGGATTACCATTGGGGCCTTCAGGGTTTACGTAAATCAGTCCCATCTGAACTGCAGCCAGCGGATTTTCGAGTTTCCGGCCTTCGCTGTATCGTTTGTCATCGAGCCATTTGGTTTCAGAACCCCAGTACACATCCTTTTCAGGTTCCCAAACATCTACCCGTCCACCGGCAAATCCATAGGTGGGGAAGCCCATATTTTCGAGGGCAACGTTGCCGGCAAGCACCATCAGGTCCGCCCAGGAAATTTTATTGCCATACTTCTGTTTTACGGGCCAAAGCAGGCGACGCGCCTTGTCAAGGTTGGCATTGTCCGGCCAGCTGTTCAGGGGAGCGAAGCGTTGTTGTCCGGCCCTGGATCCGCCTCGGCCATCGCCGGAGCGGTAGGTTCCTGCGCTGTGCCAGGCCATGCGGATGAACAGTGGACCGTAGTTTCCGAAATCAGCAGGCCACCAGGGCTGTGATTCGGTGAGCACTTTGGCAATGTCTTTCTTCAGTGCGAAGTAATCCAGGCTGTTGAACGCTGCGATGTAATTGAAGTTTGGTCCCATGGGGTTGGACAGCGCTGAGTTCTGGCGCAGGAGCTCCAGGTTCAGTTTGTTGGGCCACCAGTCGCGGATTCCCTGCGCCTGCATGGCCTGTTCCCGCCGCATGGTTGTTTCCGTTTTTGGCGCACTGCCATGCCCCATCGGACATTCACCTGAAGGCTGGGCGTAGGCCGAAGCCCCCCAAATCAGGGTGAAACTTAGAAATAGGTGTTTCATGAATTTGCTGCTTATAGATATTTACGTGTATTAATATAATTCCTGTATCGAGGAATTGTTTTGAACGTGCAAAAATGAAGCATCAC
>JBIKKI010000176.1:0-4027 GCA_044360435.1 Bacteroidia bacterium | reverse complement strand
AAAGACAGCGGCTATAACATTTTCTACATGGGTATCAACATTGGTGCCTTTGCCAGCAACTTCATCGCCGCTTACTTCCGAATCAATTACGGCTGGAGCTGGGCATTTGCTGCGGCTGGTTTTGGAATGCTTCTGGGGCTGATGGTATTCTACGCAGCCACCAAGCACATCCGCGAGGCCGATGTGATTAAACCCATGGAAGAAGGCGATATGAGTACCGGCAGGATTCTGCTGTTCACGCTGGTTCCGATGTTTGCCTTCGGTATTTTGGGTTACCTGATTCCAGGTAATTTATTGGGAACCGACAGCAATGATGCCTTCATCTTTGGATGCATTCCGGTGGTTACGTTCTTTTTATACCTGTATGCCAAAGCGCGTCAGGAAGACAAGCGGCCCATCGGGGCGCTGCTGGCCGTGTATGGATGTCTGGTGGTGTTCTGGGCTGTGTTTCACCAGAATGGTGACGCGCTGACGGTTTGGGCCGAGCAGCATACAGACCGCGTTCCATCGGCTACCGTAGGCAATACCCTGGAAGTGCTGAAGCTGAACCAGACGGTGCGGAACGATTCTGTTGTTCGATTGGACAAGGCTTCCTTCAAAAAACATCAAAAGGCGGTAAAAGCGCAAGATTCCGTCCTGCGCGTGCAGGGTCGTTCCGATGAGCGGCTTGCGCTGAGTAATGAACTCAAATCGCAGACCGCCAGCAGGGCTTATTTCAGCAACCTACCTGCAGCACAAATACCTGCGGAGGGTCAAAGTTTGAAATTAATATCAACGGAATTGTACCAAAGCGTGAATCCTTTCTGGGTTGTGTTGCTTACACCCATTGTGGTTGGCTTTTGGGGCTTTCTGCGCAGGCGCAGGAAGGAACCCAGCACTGCGGCGAAAATCACCATCGGACTGGTCATCACCGCGTTGAGTGCGTTGGTGATGGTGGCTGCTGTGCGCAGCACCGATATCGAACACAACAAAGTGAGCAGCTGGTGGCTGATTGCCTCTTACGCCGTCATTACTTTAGGAGAACTGTGTTTATCGCCCATGGGATTGTCGCTGGTTTCCAAGCTCAGCCCGCCACGCATCACGGCATTGATGATGGGCGGATTCTTCCTGAGCACATCCGTAGGAAACAAACTTTCAGGAATGCTCAGCGGTATGTGGGAAGGTTTTGAGGATAAGTCAAACTTCTTCCTGATGAACTGTTTGCTGGCCCTTGCCGCAGCGGCCATCATGTTCCTGCTGCTGCGCTGGCTCAATCAGGTGCTGCGCGAAAAGAATATTTCCTGATGTATTTGCCTATTTTAGCCGCCTTACTCGAACAAATTCTATGAAAAACAACAATACCAAAATTCTACTCTCCTTTGTGGTAGCGCTGCTCGTCAGCATACTGCTGTTTAATCAGGTGCTTGGCATGAGCTTCGATGTTCCTGCGCAACAATTTCAAATCTATCTCTACTCCGTAGTTATTGCCTTCCTGACCGCCATCATGGTCTGGATTTTTGGGCAGAAGGAACATCCCGCCGGCCTCAGGCTGTTGTTCTTCACAGAAATGTGGGAACGATTCAGTTACTATGGAATGAGGGGTCTTTTGATTTTGTACCTCACCAAAACTTATGCTGAAGGCGGACTTGGCTTTGACGATAATACCGCAGGTCTGATTTACGGCATTTATACCGGGTTGGTGTACCTCACGCCCATCATAGGCGGATGGCTCGCCGACAATTACATCGGTCAGCGCCGCTCCATCACCATCGGTGGTATCTTGATGGCGCTGGGTCAGTTCGCCCTTGCCACCAATGCAGGCATGGGTTCTTTCTACGCCGGCCTTGCCATGTTGATTGTAGGTAATGGTTTCTTCAAACCCAACATCTCTATCGTTGTTGGCCAGTTGTACGACAATCAGGATCCACGCAAAGACCGCGCATTCAACATTTTCTATATGGGCATCAACCTCGGCGCGTTCCTGGCACCCTTGGTTTGCGGTTTCCTTGCCGAAGATTTCTTCGCAACCAAGGAAGCACAGGCAGATGGCAGCATGAAAGTGACTCAGTACGCGTTCCAGTATGGATTTTTGGCTGCGGGTATTGGCATGGCCTTAGGTCAGTTGATGTTCAATACCCTTGGGCAGAAATACCTTGGTGACATTGGAAAGCGTCCGGCCAACAAAAATCTTGCAGCGGGTGACATCGTTGACAACATGACTGCATCCGGTAGTGGTTTAACCAAAGAAGAAAAAGACCGCACCAGGGTGATTGTGATTCTGGTGGCCTTTGTAACCTTCTTCTGGGCAGGTTTTGAACAGGCTGGTGGTGCACTTTCGCTGTACACCGATAAATACATCGACCGCGAGGTGAGCGACTTCCTCATTCCCACATCCTGGTTCCAGAGTGTGAACCCATTATTCATCGTGATGCTGGCTCCCCTGTTTACCATCTTGTGGTCAAGCCTGAACCGTTCCAATAAAGAACCCAATACGCCCGTGAAAATGGGCCTTGGCATGATTTTGCTCGGTCTTGGCTTCCTGTTGATGGTAGGCGCGGTATTGCAGCGCGGTGGCGAAGTGGCTGATTCAGGCATCAAAGCCAGCATTTACTGGATGCTTGGAACGTACCTCATCCATACCTGCGGCGAATTGTGCCTCAGCCCTATTGGCTTGTCGATGGTGACCAAGCTGGCACCCGTAAAGCTCGCATCTCTGCTGATGGGTGTATGGTTCCTGAGTAGCTTCGTTGCCAATAACCTCGCCGGATTGACCGTAGGATTCGTAGAGAAACTCGGTGCCATGACCATTTTTGGCGGCATCGCAGGATTCACCATTTTCATGGGATTGGTCCTGATTGCCCTCAACAAGAAACTCCTCGCCATGATGCACGGAGTGAAATAAGAAACTTCAACGCCGTTGCTCGTTTGATTTGCCGGGGATGTCTTCACTGATGTCCCCGGTTTTTTTGCACAGCACACAGGCACAGCCCGTTGCAGGTTTTAGTAAACCCCGGGCGTGTTTAGGTATATTCAGTGTCAGACAAGAGTGAATCGCTGTTCTTACTTCACAGATAAACAACTAATTTTGCCGCCTTATCAGATACTGCCTCTATGGAAATGTTTGAACAAGTAGCCTCCGGACAAAAAAGCATTTGCGTTATCGGTTTGGGTTACGTAGGTCTTCCTTTGGCACTTGAATTTGCCAAGAAATTCAAGGTTGTTGGATTCGACATAAATGAAAAGCGCGTGGAAATGATGCGCCGCGGCGAGGATCCAAGCCGCGAACTCCCCTCCTCCGAATTTGAAGGCAGAAACATCACCTTCACCCATCAGCTGGATGAAATCAGGGAATGTGGTGTGTACATCGTTGCGGTGCCAACGCCCATCAATGATGCCAATGAGCCGGATCTTATTCCGTTGATCAAGTCAAGCGAAACCGTTGGGAAGGTCATCGGCAAAGGTGATTACGTGGTGTATGAGAGTACAACCTATCCTGGATGCACAGAAGAAGATTGTGTTCCTGTGATTGAACAATTCTCTGGCCTGAAAGCCGTTCAGGATTTTAAAGTTGGCTATTCTCCCGAGCGCATCAACCCGGGTGATAAAGAGCGTCCGCTGCCCAAAATCCTGAAAATTGTCAGCGGCTGCGATGCCGAAAGCCTCGACAACCTGGCCAAGCTGTATGGTGCCATTATTGAAGCCGGCATTCACCGTGCGCCCACCATCAAAGTTGCCGAAGCAGCAAAGATTGTGGAGAATACCCAGCGTGATGTGAACATCAGTTTGATGAATGAATTATCGCTGATCTTCGACAAAATGGGTGTGAATACCTATGATGTGATTGAAGCGGCAGGAACCAAGTGGAATTTCCACAAGTACTTCCCCGGCCTTGTGGGCGGGCATTGTATTGGTGTTGACCCATACTACCTGCTGCACAAAGCCGAAGCGCTGGGCTTTCATCCCCGCGTGATTGCTGCAGGTCGCTTCACCAACGACGCGATGGCTGCACATATTGCAAAAGTGGCGGTACAAAAGCTCATCAAAGCAG
>JBIKKI010000175.1:0-4037 GCA_044360435.1 Bacteroidia bacterium | reverse complement strand
GCTGTTCATGAGCACCACATCGGCCAGCTTGTAACTCATCACTTTGGTTTGTGCCTTGTTGTAGAACAGGGTTGATTCGCTGGTGAGGCGCACCTGGTTCAGTTGGTTGTAGTTGCCATCGGGATTGAACATGAGTGCGATGCGCTGATAATCTTCCTTCATCTTTTCCTCGGCACGGCTGTCGGTTTCCCAGGTTCCTTTGGCGGTGATGGTGTTTTTGGTGCCTTCCGGTTTTTCGTACTGCATCTTGCCCTGCATGAGCACGGGCTCACGGGTGAATGGATTTGCGGTTTCCTTCACCACGATGTACGAACCGTTCAGGGTGTATTCCTTCCCAAACATGGAAAACAGGCTGAATACATCCTGAGCCACGGTAGCTTCCACCTTATCGCGGGTTTCGAAGAACTTGCGGATCTGTTCGTATTGGTTGGCGTCGATTTTGTTTTCGCGGTATTTGCGCGATGCATCGGCCAGGTACAAATCGCGGAACAAGGTCCAGTTGCGTATGCCGCTGAGTTTGCCTGTGGAATCGAATTCCACATCGTAAGGCAAATAGCGCAGCGTATCGCTGAAGTTGGACGCCACGCCCAATCCTTTGCCGCTGTAGGCGCTCAGGTATTTCATGGAATACACGGCCATGCCCTTCCGCAGCATTTTTCGTTCAAAAACCAGGTAGCTGGTATCGGTATTTATAGAAACAATCTGGTCGTTTTCGTTGGTGACGTATTCCACTTCCGCCAACTGATACACGAAGATGCGGTGGTTGGCATGACTGCCATGCAGGTACACGGAACTGTCTGTCTCGCGGAAGGAACTCTGGGCAAAGACATTGCTAATTGCGGAGAGGGAAAGGAAAAATGTGCTAAGTGCAGCGTGTTTCAACATATTCGGAGGCAAAGTTTCAAAAACCGGACCAAAGGCCGGATTGCAAAGGTATAGTCGGAGAATGGTGCTGCATGGGTTGCCTGACTTTCAGATCCAGGCCGCAACGGTGAAGCAAGTTTCCTTACTTACGCTTACAGGTGTTGGTGTGCCGGCAAAATATGGTTCGAGGGCCTTCCCGGGACTTGCAGCACCACGACCGGCTTCTGGGCTGGCCCCGGCCTTTGCCAAAAAAACCTGTAATCCTATATTTGCGCACCCAAAAAAGGTCGGGATTCGGGGTGTAGCGCAGCCCGGTTAGCGCACCACGTTCGGGACGTGGGGGTCGGAGGTTCGAATCCTCTCACCCCGACCAGGAAGAAGCGGAGTGATCCGCTTTTTTTGTGCCTTACTGATGGCTCTTGTTGCATGGCTTCGATTGTTCCTGCGGTTATTGTTTCGTCTTTTAAATTGCAAGCAAGAGCTTGAATCACGTCCGCTTTAGCTTTTCTGATATGGAAGCAATAACCGGCCTTCAATTCGAGCGTATTTGGACGCACTTTATATTTTATCAACTTATAGATTGTCATGAAACTTATTCCTATCTTCGAACCAGGGCTTTATGTGATTCGGGAACATGAAACAGACGCACTTGCAGATTTCCTGAGGTTCGCCACCGACCCCGAACGACTATTTAAGTTTTACACATCAAACAATATGGTACTTGATTATTATGGATTAAACATGGAACATGCTGTAAAACAAACCAATGCTGCCGCTCAAAACATGTATGTTTCCTTGAGGGAATATGCAGAAAATCCATCCAAGCTTTTTGTGCTGCTGTTAAATAAAAGTGCATCCGGCGAACCAAATGCATCCAAGTTTCGGAAGCTTTGGCTGCGTATTTATGCCATAGGTATTGAACACAAGGTCTATATCATCACCGGAGGCAGCATCAAACAAAGTCAAAAAATGCAGGATCACAAGGATACAGTGACCCAGTTAAACAGGCTGAACCGCTTGCGTGCATTATTGCTGGAACAGGGTATTACAGATCAAAAAGGTTTACAGTCATTCATCTTCGAACAATCATGAAAAACAAAGATCAATTCCAAAAACTGGTCACGCATGAAACCTCAACGGTTCATCAGCACATGCAGGAATTGGCGAATCAAAAATCATGGCTGGATAAAGCGGTGGCCATCAGCATTGCCGTCCAACAAAGACTGATGCAATTGAACTGGAAACAAGCCGATCTGGCCAAAGCCATGCACGTGAAGCCACAATACATCAGCCGAATCATCAAAGCCCGGGAAAACCTCAGTCTTGAAACCATTTCCAAGCTTGAGGATGTTCTGTGTTGTTCCCTCATCAGGTTTCCGATTCCTGAACAGGTGAATGAGTGATTATCGGAAGCAAAATCTTTAAACAGCACTGCCAATAAGCGTGCATGGGTTGCGATGTGCTTTGGATCTGATGGAGTGAAGCACCTTGACCCGTGCCTATTCCTAAAATCCCTTGAAAAAACGGTTTCACTTCATTGCTCTTTCATGAATGCTGACACAATTCATGGAACGCTTCCCTGTTATTAGGCTACTTTATGTTTGTACAGATGTTCTTGAAATTCTATAAACAGTCGGCTGATGTTTGCCACGTCTCCCAGAATTTCTTTTGCATCTTCCAATGATTGATACTTGTTTGTCAGCAAGATGGGTAGTTTTTCCTGGTCGAGTTCGTCCACACCTGTTTCAATGTATTTACTCAAAACGAACGATATAAACTCTTTCTGTTGGTCGTTGAGTAGGGCAAATATGGTCGCTTCGGCTGCCTGGGCTCTCGCTTCTCTGGTCATTGCGATGTAGTCGCCATTAAACACGTATTCCAACACATCATACAAGTCGCTTCGTTCCATATCTACCAACTTTTGCAAGGTCAGCAAATCGTCTTTCGGGAAACCTGCTGCATCCAAATTTTCAAGCAATGTTTTCCTGGTCATTGGATTGCTCCAAAGTTTCCGCAATTCTTCTTCGTCTTTGAACAGTTTGGGCAATTCGCCAAACAGATTATTCAAAAATTCTTCTGCTGAAATGGGTTTGCCGTCTGCACTCCAAAAGGAAGTGGAAATCATAGATTGTATTTCCCTTTCCTTTCCGTTGCGCAGTTTGATTTTTATTTTCGGCTTCTTCGGAGTTGGCTCACCTGGCTCTGAAACAACCGGTGTGTCCTTGGGTTCAGGTGTTGGATATGGTTTAGGTTCTTTGGGTTCTTCTCCAAGTGGTTCGCCATCCCATTCCGGGTCGCTGAAATGTTTATACGCATCCACAAAGTCGTAAATGGTAAAGAACTCTTTGCCGTCAAATAGGCGTGTGCCACGACCAACGATCTGTTTAAACTCAATCATGGAGTTCACAGGACGAAGCAACACGATGTTCCGGATGTTTCTTGCATCAACACCTGTGGAGAGTTTTTGCGACGTGGTCAGAATGGTTGGCAGTGTTTTTTCATTGTCCTGAAATTCCCTGAGCAGTCTTTCGCCTTCCTCTCCGTCATTGGCGGTTACGCGAACACAATACCCTTCGGCAAGCTCAGGGTGACGCTGCCCATTTGCTCCTGTTCCAAGTCTTTTAAACCTTTCCTGATTTACCAAATCTCTGATCAATGCTGCGTGTGCCTGATTGGCACAGAATATTATGGCTTTCTCGTTTTGGTTGGCTTCTTCTAAAAAGATGTTTACCCGCTTGGCTTCTCGTGCTACAATTTCAATGGTTCGGTTAAAGTCTTTTTCTTCATACAATTTGCCTTCTTCAATTTCGCCTTCTACAATCGTATCGTCCGAGGTGTAGCGATAATCATCCAAAGTGGTTTTGATGCGTTTCACTTTGAATGGCGTTAAGAAACCGTCATTGATGCCTTCTTTCAGCGAATAAATGTACACGGGTTCGCCAAAGTAGCGGTAAGTGTCCACATTGTCTTTTCGCTTGGGTGTGGCTGTTAAACCCAATTGAACGGCTGGACTGAAATATTCTAAAATGCCCCGCCAGTTGCTTTCATCATTGGCTCCGCCGCGGTGACACTCATCAATGATGATGAAATCAAAGAAATCAGGTGGATATGCTCCAAAATAGGGTGCAGGTTTTCCTTCCGCATCCGTGCCGCTCATAAAGGTTTGGAAAATG
>JBIKKI010000174.1:0-4044 GCA_044360435.1 Bacteroidia bacterium | reverse complement strand
ATCTTCAACAACCAGGTGGACACCTTTACTGCCAGACTGGTTAACAGCGGTGCTCAAACAGTGAACATCCTGGAAGTGAGTAAGATCCCTAAATACATCAGCCTTCAAAACATTCCGGAAAGCGTAGAACCCGGTGAAACAGCATTGATGAAGGTGATTGTGGACGGAAGCAAAATCGGTAAATGGGGATATGTCAGCGACCAGATTGTTCTGCTGTCGGACGATCCCATTATTGCACCCAAAGGCTTAAACGTGGTTGCCAATGTGAAAGAGTATTTTCCCAAAATGAGTAAGGGACAGTTGAAAAAACAACCCTTGGTGGAAGTGGACCGTTATGAACACAGCTTCGGATCGCATCAGGAAGGTGCCATTTTGTACACCAGCTTCAGCATTGTTAATTCAGGGAAAACCCCGCTGGCCATTCGCGATGTGGTTACCGATTGCGCCTGCGTGGCGGTTGACTGGACATCCAAAACACTGGCTCCAGGCGAGCGCGCCGAACTTAAAGTAAGCTTCGACACGGTATTGCGGCAGGAAGTTCAGGTTCGGCCTATAAAGATTGTCAGCAATGATCCGCGTCGCCCTGAATTGATGATGTACCTTAAAGCCACGCTGATTCCCTGACAGTTAGTTACTTTGCACGAATATGAACCTGCTCCGCACGTTTAGGTTATTCGGAATCCTCGAAGGGTCCTCTTTTCTTTTTCTGTTGTTGATTGCCATGCCGCTGAAGTATTGGGCCGGGATGCCCGAATATGTCATGGTGGGCGGTTGGATCCACGGCATCCTGGTCATCATTTACAATATTCTGGCAACCATTGCCTGGCAGAAACATCATTGGCCCATCCTGATGTGGTTCCAGGCAGGTGTTGCTTCTTTGGTACCGCTCGGCACCTTCTGGTTTGACCGGAAGCTGCGCAACTGACAGACCCGCATCCAAAGGCTGATTTAAACCGCTTTCATGCTTAGGCATACTATTTGAAAAGAGATGATTATGATACATCCTATGCTCAAGAAAACCCTTTTCAGCGTTGTGATTCCGGCCCTTTCCGGCATGGCAGGCGCCTGGATGTTCAGCAAGAACCATCAAGATGCAGGAAGCATTTTTAAGTTTGGCAACGCTGCCAACAGCAACTTCAGTCAGGTAAACCTGAAAGACATGCCCGCCGGATTTGTAAAAGCTTCAAAAGTGAGCACCCCGGCGGTCGTTTTCATTAAAACCGTCAGCACCGTGCAATACCGAAGTTCCTTCTGGTTCTGGGACTTCGACCCTTTTGGCAGCCGCGGTCAGGTTTCGTCTTCGGGCAGTGGCGTTATTGTAAGCGCCGATGGATACATTGTAACCAACCATCACGTAATTGCCAATGCGGAACAAATTACCGTGGCTTTGAGCAACAATAAAAAAGAATACAAAGCCACGGTTGTAGGGAAAGACCCCAGTACAGACCTTGCTTTGCTGAAGATTGAAGCCAGCAACCTGCCTGCCATTACCCTGGGCAACAGCGAAACTCTGGAGATTGGCGATTGGGTGCTTGCCGTGGGCAATCCCTTCAACCTCAACAGCACAGTCACTGCAGGCATTGTCAGTGCCAAAGGCAGAAACATCAACATCGTAAACAATCAGTTTCCCATTGAAAGTTTCATCCAGACAGATGCTGCGATTAACCCCGGTAATTCAGGTGGTGCGCTGGTAAACCTGAACGGAGAACTGGTGGGCATCAATACCGCCATTGCCAGCCAAACCGGATCTTATGCAGGCTATGGTTTTGCCATACCGGTGAATATGGTGGCTAAAATCATTAAAGATTTCGTTGAATTTGGCGAAGTGCAACGCGGCTTTCCGGGCTTAACCACGGAAGATGTAAGCAACAGCATTCTTCAGAAACTCGGACTGAACGAAGCCGAAGGCGCCTACGTGAGTGGCACGGTTGCCGACGGCCCGGCGGACAAAGCAGGGATTAAAGAAGGTGATATCATCACCAAAATTGACGGACAGAAGGTGAGCAACAAAGCGTTCTATGAAGAACACCTGGCCTATTACAGACCAGGCGCCACCGTGAAATTCACTGTCCTTCGCGAAGGCAAGCTTCAGGAATTCAGCCTTACCCTGATCAATGCCGATGGCAATACCAAATTGCTGCGCAGAAATGTCATCAACTCCAAGGTACTTGGGGCCGATTTCCAGCCTGCCAACCAGCAGGAAATGCAACGTTTCCGCATCACTTCTGGCATCAAAGTGAGCAATATTTCAGGCAACGGAAGCATGGCAAGTATGGGCATTCAGGAAGGAAGCATCATCACCAAGCTCAATGGCCGAAGCTATGCCAAGGCAGAAGATTTGGTCGCCGACCTGGAGCAAGCCAGAGGAAGGATTACCATTGAAGGCATTAGTCCGGGTGGAAGTACCTTCAGTTATAGTTTATTTGGATATTGATATGCTTCCATTCACCATAGATAAATTACGCCATACCGAAACAGGAAACTTCTTCGTGATGGCCGGGCCTTGTGCCATAGAAGGCGAAGACATTGCCTTTGAAATTGCAGCGCAGCTGGTGAACATCTGCGACCGCCTGGAGCTGCCGCTTATTTTTAAGGGAAGCTACCGCAAAGCAAACCGCAGCCGTCTGGATTCATTCACCGGGATAGGCGATGAAGCGGCGCTGAGCATCCTCAAAAAAATAGGCGCACATTTTAACATCCCAACTGTTACCGACATCCACGAAAGTAGCGAGGCCGATATGGCAGCCGCCTACGTGGATGTGCTTCAAATACCGGCATTTCTGTTCCGGCAAACGGATTTACTCGTGGCCGCCGCAAAAACCGGCAAGGTGGTGAACATTAAAAAAGGACAATTTGCTTCAGCCGGCGCCATGAAACACGCCATGCAGAAATGCCTGGATTCAGGAAATAACCGCATCATGCTCACCGAGCGCGGCAACATGTTTGGCTATGGTGATTTGGTGGTGGATTTCCGAAACATCCCACAAATGCAATCCTTGGGCGCTCCCGTGGTGATGGATATTACACACAGCCTGCAACAACCCAACCAGGAAAGCGGTGTTACCGGTGGCAAACCTGAACTGATTGGCACCATTGCCAAGGCAGCCATTGCCACCGGCGCCGATGGCTTATTCATTGAAACCCATCCGCGTCCGGCAGAAGCATTAAGCGATGGCGCAAATATGCTGGCGCTGGACCGGTTTGAAGGTTTGATGCAACAGCTGTTGATTATTCACCAGGCAGTGAGAAAGGCAGCGCTTTCATGAACAACCGACTCTTCGCGCTTGCCGCAGGCTGTTTGCTGCTGTTTGGCGCCTGCAAGCAACAGTGCAGCGAAACCTATACCATCAATACCGGAGCCATCCACAGCAGTTACGACTTTGGCTCCTGCTTCTTCTTTTCCAACTCTTTGGATTCCACAGCGGTGATACGGAATCAGTCAGAATTTACCAGTTTTCGAAACCGCTACCTGAAAAACTGCGCCGACACAGCGTCGCTGGCCGCCATTGATTTCAGCAAACACCTGCTCCTTGGCATGAATACCCAGTTCACGGCATGCAATGCCAGTTATGAACGGAACATCACCATCGATTCGGCAAAGCAGGAATATCGCTATCATGTGAAAGCACTGCGCTGCGGACCCTGCGGCACCAAATTCCGTGAACCAAACTGGGTACTTGGGCCTCCATTGCCGAACGGATTTACACTGGTCTTCTCCAAGGAAATTCGCTGAACGACTTCAAAAGCATCAACATCCGTGTTTTCTGAAGCGCCTGTTATCGTATAATTGCAATAACAAATATGGCACGTAATAAAAGCAATGAGTTCGCTGACGAACTGCAGCAAATGGCCCACTGGGCCAAGGCACTTGGGCATCCGGCACGTATTGCCATCCTGCAAACACTGGCGGAAAAAGGCACCTGCATTTGCGGCGATGTAGTGGCAACCTTACCGCTGGCACAGCCTACCGTAAGCCAACACCTGCGCGAACTGAAAGACGCGGGACTGATTCAGGGCGAAATTGAAGGCTCCAAGAGTTGCTAC
>JBIKKI010000173.1:0-4046 GCA_044360435.1 Bacteroidia bacterium | reverse complement strand
CAATGAGGTAGCCTTGGGCCGTATGCTCTTCTTTGACCCCATATTGAGTAAGAACAGAAGTCTGAGCTGCGCCGGTTGTCATATTCCGAACCGCGCCTTCTCCGATACCTTGCCATTGTCCAAAGGCTTCAACGGCGGCTTTACGCAGCGCAATACCCCCGGATTGGTTGCTGCGTCTTCACGTACCTTGCTGTTCTGGGATGGAAGGGCCGAAAACCTGGAGGCTCAGGTGATGCATCCCGTCACGCATCCGGTAGAAATGGGCATGACTGCCGCCGAAGTGGAATCCCGCTTGCGTCAGGATCCGGTGTACAAAGCGGCCTTCCGAAACATTTACCGCTCCAGCCCTTCAGCCGCGCTGCTCTCCAAAGCCATCGCCGCCTATGAACGCAGCCTGGAATGGTACGACGCGCCGTTCGATCGATTCATGTTCGGCGACAGCAATGCGCTGAGCCCAGCCGCGCAAAGAGGCCGTGAACTGTTCATTGGCAAGGCCGGCTGCTTCGATTGTCACTTTTCTCCGGATTTTACGGTAGATGAATACCGCAACATTGGCTTGTTCAATGGAAAGAACTGGAATGACAGTGGCCGCATCCGGATCAGCGGAAAGCCTGAAGATTTAGGCAGTTTTCGCGTGCCCGGATTGCGTAACCTCACGCTCACCGCGCCTTACATGCACAATGGGGCTTTCCCTACCTTGGAGTCTGTGATTGATTACTACAATAATCCGAATGCCCACGTTCCCGATGCCATCAACCGCGATCCGCTCATCAAGGCTAATCTGAACCTCAGCGCGCAGGAACAGGCAGACCTGGTGGCCTTTCTGCAATCGCTTACCTCATCGCATTTCAACCCGTGAGTCATCCTGCCGACGGACTGCAGGAACAAGCGCGTAAAAAGCGCGAAGCCTTCCGAAAAACGGTGAAAGCCATCAAAAAACGTCCGCCGAATCGGCTGGATGAATGGTTTGAAGATGCACACGAAAAAACGTTTCAAACGCTGGACTGTCTGCAATGTGCCAACTGTTGCAGCACCACCAGCCCCATGTTTTTCGACAAGGACATCGAACGCCTGTCGGCACATTTACGCATGAAGCCGGGCGCATTTATTGAACAATACCTGTTTATGGATACCGACGGCATTTATGCTTTGAAACAAACGCCGTGTCCGTTTTTAGGCGCTGATCGCTACTGTGGCGTGTACGAATACCGCCCGAAGGCCTGCCGTGAGTTTCCTCATACACAGCACCGGAAGATGGTGCAGAAGTTGGATCTGGCGGTTACCAACAGCAGCATTTGCCCTGCGGTTTTTCGCATCCTTGAAATGCTGGAACAGGCGCTGCCTGCTATGAAATGAATCCTTCAAAAACCTTTACCGCAGGGCCGGTCAGCACAATGTTGCGGTACATCTCCTGTTGGAAATCGAAGGCCACGTGCAGCACGCCGCCCCGGGTATGAACATGAACTTCATGATGTCCTTCATTGCCTTTGTTCCGGGCATGTGTGCCTAAAGCTGCTGCGGTAACGCCTGTACCACAGCTCAGGGTTTCGTTTTCCACCCCGCGCTCATAAGTGCGCATGAACAGGGTATCGGGGCTCCGCTGTTCAACGAGGTTTACATTGATGCCTGCTTCTGCATAAGCCGGGGAATAACGCACCCGATGTGCCAACGTAATCAAGTCGTAGGCGTTGGGGTCGCGGTCGGTGAAGATGAGGTAGTGTGGCGAACCGGTATGCAGCACCAGATCGTCGCCAATATGCTCCACATGGCGCACGTCGTTCATCTGCAGGGAAATAGTTCCATCAGGAAGTAAATATGCCTCGTGCGGGCCATCTGCCGCTGTGAACCGTGCGGTTTGTCCTTTGATCAGCCCCAGGTCAGCAGCGAAACGCGTGATGCAGCGGGCACCATTGCCACAAAGCGTGCTCAGTTTGCCGTCGCTGTTGTAATACACCATGCGGAAGTCCAGGGAATCATCCTGTTCCAGCAGCATCAGTCCATCGGCGCCAATGCCGGTATGCCGGTTGCACCAGTCCTGCACGGGAAGATGTGTAATGTTGCCGTCGCGATTGTCCAGCAGGATGAAATCATTGCCTGCGCCGTGGTATTTGTAAAATTTCATTCGCTGCCGAATTCAAGCAATAGGGCTTTGTCTTTTACGGCCTGAAGCGCCTGTCTGCCTTTGGTTTGCATGTTCAGTTCGTACCATTGCCCTGCGCTTTTCAGGAAAAAGCGTGACCGATATCGGATCAGCAGTGGGTTCAGGTAATCGAGGTTGTTTAATATGATCTGATTGCCGCTTTTGATTTCATAGCTTATTCCTGGTTCGGGAATATTCAAAAACACCAGATCGTATTGGGTTTGCGCGGTATTGCCATCGCGTCCCACAGTGCGGGGAGTTCGTTCTGTGGCCGCCGCCGCTTTTTCCTGGTTTGCTTGTGTTTTGGTAATTGCTTTTCGTGGGGCTGTCTTAGCCACAGTTACTGTTTCATCCAAGCGCACATCTGCTTCGGAAAGTTCCGATTCCCATTCGGCAAGCGCTACACGAACACTGGCCACCAGTTCGGGGGCTGCATCGGATTTGGCTGCAGGTGCCGGTTCTACGGGAGCCATGCCGCCATCGTCAACTTCATTGGGGCTCACGGCTTCTGCATCTTCGTGCAAAACCTCTGGCACCATTACGGCAGCAACTTCCTGTGGTTCTTTGGAAAGGGTATGGTCTTTTTGGGCATTGGATGCTGGAGGCAATGCCGAAATCCTTGTTTCAGGTGCGTTTGTTCCGGGTGCTGGATTGTTCGTGGCAACAACGCCTGTTTCCACCTTGGGCAATACAGACTTCCACCCCAGCCATCCTGCGGCGAACAGCGCGATGGATGCAGCAATGCCAATCAGAAAACTCCGGTTGCGTGGAAGGGTAATCACCCGTTGACGGGTTCTTTGTGCGATGTAGCGCTTCAATTCATCCCTGCGCGCCTGACGGATGCCTTCAGCAAGCAGCTTTTGGGTGTTGAACTCCAGGGCAAAAGCAGCATCCTGCCTGAGCCGGCGTTCAAACAATTCCAGCTCTTCACCCCGCAGTTCCCCACGCAGGTAGCGGTCTATCCATTCACTATGATCTACGGGATTGGTCATGACTTCAGCCTAAAAAATCTTCTTTGTTGAATTGAGCTTTAACTTTTTCTTCCAGTCGTTTAAAACACTGGTATTTCTTTGCCTTTGTGGTTGCGGCATTGTTATAACCCAGCCTGAGTGCAATTTGTTCCATGTCCAGCGACTCAAAATAGAAGAGTGTGAGCAGCTTGCGGCAGTTTTCATCCAGTTGTTCCACCATCTGCACCACTTTCTTCAGGTCGAGGCGCTCGGTGCTGACATTCGCTGACATTTTTTCAGCATCTGCCGGATCCTGGTCGCTGAAGCGCAACTGTTTCCGCAGTTGTTTCAGCCATTGATTTCGCCCTATGGCCATCAGATACGTACCCCAGCCGGCACTGAGGGTGAAATCGGGCTTTTGCGCATTTTGCCAGGCCGCCACCAGAACTTCCTGGATTAAGTCTTCCGCATCTTCCCGTGATCCTTGGTTGTTCAGCACATATTTGCGAAGCATCTGATGGTGTTTACGGTATAAAATCACCAGGGCTTCCTGGTTGCCTGCGCTGATCATGGAGCGAATCTCCTCGTCTCCCGGTGTCCTGGAACCGAACATTTCACGGATATTTGATACCTTTTCGTCGATAGAGGTAAAAGGCAGCTTCGAAAATAAAATAAGTCGGCTGTATTTGGGTTTACAATGCTTCCCTTTGGAATAAAAATTGAAAAAGCCACATTGAACCTTCAACATATTTGAACCATGAACGGAACACTAAAGAAAACAGGAATTCTGATTCTGGCCGCCTTCCTGGGTGGCGCCGGGGCTCTGGCCTTGAATCGCTGGATCAGCAACCGCGCAATTTCGGGTTCCATTGAAGCCAGGCAGCAGGCATCTCCTTATGCCGCACGTTTTGCCAGCATCAACGGTACGCCCGCATTTGATTTCACCGCTGTTGCTG
>JBIKKI010000055.1:0-14141 GCA_044360435.1 Bacteroidia bacterium | reverse complement strand
TGCGCTGCTGCGCAGTTTGATGTGGCTATTCTGGACATCATGATTGACCGAATTCCTGTTTTTGATTTTCTCCCGCAACAGTGGTCTGCGCAACAATTGATTTTTGTGACCGGAACCGATCGTTTCATGCAACACGCGTTTCAATGTTATGCGGTGGATTACCTGCTGAAGCCCTACGATCCGCAGCGACTCAGAAACAGCCTGGATCTGGCCATGGAACGTGTGCAATCCAGGCAGGGTTTTGCCGGCGGACACTGGCCGTCGTTGCTGCAGAGCATGCGTTCGGGCCGCGTGGAGTTTCTGGCGCTGCCCCATGCCGAAGGGACGGAATTTGTGCGCGTGGAAGATGTGGTAGCCGTAGAAGCGCAGCGCAGTTATTGCAGGGTGCATTTCCTGGACGGCACGCAAAAGCTGGTGTCCCGCAGTTTGGCATGGGCTGAGGAATTGCTGCTTCCGGAAGGCTTTTTTCGTCCGCACCGCTCCTGGCTGGTGCATCCCAAACATGTGCGCGCCTTCTTAAAGCATCAGGGCTACAGCCTGCGCATGGTGAATGGTTTGCTGGTTCAGGTGGCAGAGCAGGCCAAAGAGCGGGTGGCTGATTGGCTGCGTGGGTTGAGCACAGGTGCTTAGGAAGTAAAACATAGGCTTTCGGAAATTCAGATTACCCGTAGGGAATACGGGTTCATGGTTCTGTGTTAGGGCTGATAGGTTTGTATTTTATTTCCAGGGTTTTATGTATGAATTGAATCGTGCAGCTCCGCTCCAATTAATGCATGTATGTCGTCTGTACAGGTGCAGTTTGTAGCCATTCCGCATCAGCACGGATTGCAGTTTCTGGTATTACATGAAATTGTAGCCATTGAGGCAGGGCGGAGCTATTGTGTATTCCACATGCACGACGGACAGAAGCATACTGTTTCGCGCAGTCTGGCCTGGGCAGAAAGCCGTTTGGCTGTGTTGGGTTATTGCCGTCCGCACCGTTCCTGGCTGGTGAATCCCATGCATGTACGCGCGCTGACGCGCCTTCAGGGGTATCAGCTGCATTTATCGAACGGCATGCAGGTGCCGGTATCGGAGCAGGCGAAGGCGCGCGTGATGGAATGGATTAAAACCATTGCCTTAGGCGCTTAGGAAACCAAAACGGCAGCTTGGGAAATCAGGAGGCCGGGAAGGGAAGGTTGGCGCGAAGTAGCGTTTGGGGT
Organism: Bacteroidia bacterium; assembly: GCA_044360435.1. Classification (GTDB taxonomy): domain Bacteria; phylum Bacteroidota; class Bacteroidia; order NS11-12g; family UBA955; genus REEB481. Next base: position 12,939 of record JBIKKI010000055.1, on the reverse strand, counting down.
TGAAATAGTTTTGAGGACTTATGAACATAAATATGCAACCAAAAACACCTCAAATTACAGCCGTACTGTTGTTCAGTATGCTGGCGCTTCACTCGTGCACTGTAGCTAAAATAGGAGGTAAAGGACCTGTTCCTATTATGCTTAATCAGCCTGCAGAAAAAATGGAATTGATGGAACATATCAGTGTTAAAAAGAACATCAATTTTGATTACACAGGATATACAGATGTTGCGAACTTATTGTCAGGCGTTGTTTCTGAAAAGAAGCCGGATGCAGTCATCAACACCACCATTTCTTTCAAGGCAGGAATCGACAATTACTTCCTGAACCTTTTTACCTTGGGTTTGGCACAGTCAAGGAAGGTGATGATTGAAGCTGATTTTGTAAAAAAGCCTGTTGCTGGAAATTGAACCCAAATTATGTTCGTTTAAAAGTACTATGAATTCGGTTTGATGCTTTTTTAATCCAGTAAAGACAACAAAAAAGCCTCTGAAAAGAGGCTTTTTTGTTAGAAGAAGTTTCAAACAATCATGGTGCCCAGCTGATATACATGGTGGCAGTTGTTTTATTTTGGGATAGGTTAATATAGTTTGGATATGCGTTTGATCCTGAAGTGTAATCAGATAGCCTGAAAGCAACATAGTCAATCTCATCATCGGCATCAGGCGAGTCGCTGTCCATCAATTGGATAAAGTGATAATCTGCAAAATTGGTAATGGTGTAATTCTGAGTGAAGCTGAAGTTTACGGGCAACTGTGTTTCCTTCAGATCGGATATGGTATTGGAGCTAGCGAGTACATTATTGTCAGGGTTTGGACTGAGTAAGTCTAGATATAGATCGGGTCCATTAACAAAATCCCATCCAGCACCATTTGGGTCAGAAAATGGCAGTTTGCTGATGGTGATTTTTGTGATGGTAGCTTTCTTAAAGGCTGTTTTCACTTGTACTGTTTTGGAAACTTGACTTTGTAAGCCTTGATTCTTTGCTATCAGTGTGATTTGGTAATTTCCTGGTGTTGTAAAAGTCTTTACTGGATTTTGTGCTACAGAGGTGGTGCCATCACCAAAGTCCCACAGCCATTCGGTTGCATCTGTACTCTTATTGCTGAAGCTGTACTGTGCAGGGGCGTAATCAGAACTTTTACTGTATGTAAAATCCGCTTTAGGTGGAATCACATCCGGTTCTTTTTTACAGCTGTTCAAGGTGAGCAGGTAGCTACTGCCAAGTAACAAGGACAGCACTGCGGTCCTCTTTGTGTTCGTAAACAAATATTTCATGACTTTACAAAAGTCGGTTGAATCCACAGGTATATTAAATCTGCATAGTAAGGTGCTGTTTTATTCAGTATAGATATATATTCTAATATGTTGATAGTCAACAAGTTGTATTCTGATTAGTTAAGTGGGTATAGATTCGTTGGGAAATTCAAAAAGGGTATTGGAAGTATAAAAAAATACATTGGGAAACTCAGGAGCACAATTGGGAATAATCAACTCAAATTTTTGGATGATACAGGTATTTCGAGGTGAATTGAAACTCATTTGATCGTGCTGACCAAAATTAGCTAGTTCAAAAGATTACAAATGATAAAATTCTGTCTCGGTTTCCCTCGGCTCCGCTCGGGAACCGAGCCTGCTCAACCACAAACCTTAAATAATTCCTTTATGCAACAGGATTCCCGTGTCTCGTACTGCTTGCACATTACTTTACATCGTTACGTAAAATGACAGGGGCTGGTTTCAGGAAGTACCCAACAAATTTTTCCCCACCTCCTGTATTTTCGTGCACCGTGTTTCAGCTTTCCCTGCCCGATACCGACATCCAAAAAGCCGTCGTTGCCCAGGAACTGACCCAGGTGGAAGAAGAAGGGCAAATGCTCGTGCACATCACCGTTCGGAACCGCGAAGACATGGCCGTGCGCATCTGGCCGAGCACCTTTTTGGTAGATATGCAGCAAGGCCGGCGCGCCCGATTGCTGCAACAGTTCAATATTTCCCTGGCTCCTGATTGGACCTTCATTCCTGGAAACAGCCGTTACCGTTTCACCCTGGTATTTGAGCGCCTGCCGAAAGATTGCATTATCTTCGACCTGCTGGAAATCATCCCTGAGCCCGGCGGCTTCGCCTGGCATAACATCCTGCGCAACCAACAGGATGTGTACTGGCTGAATATGGATTAAGCAGCCGAGCTTTTGGAATCAGGAAATTGGCGTTCCAAAGGGAAAGATGATGTGCATTTGCTTATGCGTTTTGCATGGGTGGCATATCAAACAATTGTTTCAGTCGTTCAGGTAATGCCAGTGATTTCATGAACCTGGTTGGATGCATCCAATAATTCATATGCTTCTTTGGGTTCCGTTATGGGGCAGCGCGCATCTGTGTTGAGAAATGCGTTTTACGGTTGTAAACCGTGGATTGTCCTAACTTGAATGTGACTGTTTATGGAGCAAGAATATTTCCAGTAGTTTTGTCTTTGACGGGGGATGTAGACGATGCTATCCAAAAAATCAAAATATGCCATCAAAGCGCTGGTGTTTCTTGCCAGGCACTTCGACAACAATACACCGATGACCATTTCGAAGATTGCTGAGGTCGAGAACATCCCAAGGAAATTTCTAGAAGCTATTTTAGTGGAACTGAGGAATAATGGATTGCTACACAGCCGCATGGGTTCACAGGGTGGGTATCTGTTGGCCAGGCGTCCTGAGGAGATTGAACTTAGTCACATTATCAGAGTGTCCGGAGGCCCTATAGCCATGTTGCCGTGCGTGAGTTTGAATTTCTATGAGCGCTGTGAAGAATGCAGCATTGAAGAAGCATGTGGTTTGAGAAATGTGATTTTGGAGGTAAGGGAAGCAACGGTCAAGATCCTCTCGAACACAACCCTCCGCGATGTAATCCGGCGAGAAGATGAGCTTAGAAAGAAGCTTGGGCTGGGGGAGTTGTAACGCACTTCAGAACCAATACAAACCATAAACAAAATTTATATTTCTTCTTTTGGGGCGTTTAGGGTACTTCGGTTAGTTTTGCAGCTTAAATACCTATAAAATCTATAGGAGAACATCGTATTGCGCCCTAAGCCCTTGCAGAACAGATTCCTGATAGCGTATATGCTCCTGAATGCTTCAATGCTTCATGCACAGCATTCTTATAGACATAATCTATGGAATTCCGTTGTAGTAAAGAAATCATTTGCAGGGTGTATGGCTGTTACAGGCGATTTCGGCTACCGAACATGCGATTATTTTATCCGTCAGCATAGAACGGGGTTTGGCCGTGTGATTTTTGAAAAAAGTCACTGTGAAAAAAGTGCATTAGGCTTGGGATTCGCGCTTTTTGGTCATTTTAAGGATGAATGGAAATTGGAATACCGCCCCTTTCTTCAATTCGTCTATCAAAAGAAAATCATGCCTTTGGACCTGGGCGTAAGAATCAGAAATGAGTTTCGATTCCTGGATGAAGGACGGAATTTCAGAAACAGAACAAGGCTTCAATGCTCAGCGCGACTCCTTAAAAAGAACAGGTGGTTTGATCCAGTTTTTTCGGTCGAAACATTCATTACTCCGGGTCATGCTCAACTCATGGAACAGCGTTATACTGTAGGGATTACTTCATCCGTCTCATCAAATCTGACGAGTCATTTATTCTATACCCTTCAAAGGCAATCCAGTTTGGACTTGAATCAGAACATTGCCGGTCTGCAATTACAAATCTTCTTAAGATGACCATGACGATCGAAGCTTTTCCTATGATGCTAAATTTGAAGGATTTACCCATCTTGATTATATGTGGGAAAGATATTTCAATTAAAAAACTTGAAACCATTCTGAATAAAGCCCCACAGCACAAGTGGCGCATACTAGCGAATCAAATAACTGATGATTTTGAGGAGTTTGTCAAGAAAAAAAACAACGTAGCAATCATTACAGGCTCTTGTACAAAGGAGCATCTGATGAACGTAAGCACGGTCGTTTTTGCTGGTAATGACCCCTTGATGTTTGATGAGGTTAAGAACATAGTGCAATTTCAGGATGTTGAATGCAGTGATTACATTGAAGCCGGGTTCTCAGCCATATGGTTTGCTTCCGGAATTTCCACGGGCCAACATGATGGGCTCAATTTGATTAAAATACAACAACCTGCAATTGTGCTTCACGATGAACCATATATCTGTGATGAAATTGCGGAAGACGTTGCACCACCTCGTGAAAAAATTGAAGAGAACGCTTATTCTTTTCTGAGCAACAAACAGTGTCCCGCCAGAGATGTTCGGCCTAAAGCATCGGTGCAGGCAGCAATCATGACGAAGGAGCGGAAAATACTTGTTGCAGTTGGAAGGGCCGGTATTTATTCAGTAATAGTTCTGTCGTTATTGATCCTTGGTCATTTATTATTCACACTTGTTCCTCTTGAAGATTCTTATATGTATGTAAAAAACATTTTTCTGAAACCAGATTCTAATATCTGGAAATATGTATTATTTGGATTTATCGCACAGATGATTGACGGCGCTCTGGGAATGGCCTATGGTGTTTCAGTAACTACATTTTTGCTTGGCGCCGGGATTCCAGGTATCACTCCAGCCGTGGCAAGTGCGAGCATGCATGCATCTGAAATTTTCACAACGGGCTCATCCAGTATTTTCTATATGAAGTTTCGAAACATCAACATGAAATTGTTTAAAGCACTGGTATGGCCCGGTATCGTTGGCGCTGTTTTAGGTGTTGTTGTTATTTCAATTGTAAGTAAGGAGTATTTTGTGATTATAAAGCCTCTGGTAGCATTATATACGTTAAGTCTGGGTGTGATTATTTTTTTAAGGGTGTTTAAAAAACCCAAACGAAAGAAAAAAATCAGGACCCTTTACCCAATTGCATTTGCAGGAGGTTTTCTTGATAGTGTTGGAGGTGGCGGATGGGGGCCTATAGTTACCAGTTCATTGTTGGCTGGCGACAGGCATTTGCGCTACACCGTGGGCTCTGCCCACATGGCTAAATTCTTTGTGGCGCTGGTGAGCACCATTACCTTTTTTATCATGATTGGACTGAGTCATTGGACCGTTATTGTTGGACTTGTAGCAGGGGGCATGATTGCGGCTCCGCTGTCTATATATTTATCCAATAAGATTCCTGTTCAGAAGGGTCTGATTTCGGTAGGGCTGCTGATTATAGCCATAAGCATCAGAACACTCGTAAACTCCTTTTTGTAAGTAAAACATATGGAAGAACCAGGAATATCTAAACCGGAAAAAGCCTTAAGTATGCTCATATCAATTGCAGAGGAATTTGGCAATAGAGCAGCACTATCTACCAGTTTTAGCTGGGAAGATCAGATAATCACGCATTATATTTTCAGCAATAACCTTCCAATAAGGGTATTTACCTTGGATACTGGGAGGATATTTCCTGAAACTTATTCGGTGCTGAACAAAACCCGTGAACGTTATGGGCAGCGTATCGAAGTATTCTTTCCAGATACAGCAAGTGTTCAGGAACTTTTAACCAGTAAGGGTTCGGAGAGCTTTTATGAGTCTGTGGAAAACCGCAAGGAATGCTGCTTTATACGCAAGGTAGAGCCCTTGGATCGGGCACTTCAGGGTGTAGAATGCTGGATAACGGGAATTCGTTCGGAACATTCTGAGCATAGGAGTAACCTGGCAGTGCGTGAAGTTGATGCGCTCAGAGGACTTGTTAAAATTAATCCACTCGTAGATTGGTCTTTGGAAGATGTAGTTCTTGAAATTAAGAAAAACAATATTCCTTATAATATTCTTCACGATAAGGGATTTGTCAGTATTGGTTGTCAGCCCTGCACTAGGGCAATATCACCGGGGGAGCAATTTCGAGCAGGTCGGTGGTGGTGGGAACAGAACGATAAAAAGGAATGCGGACTGCATCAATAAAATATTAAAAAACAAGAACTATACACTATGGACTATCTCGATAAACTAGAAGCTGAAGCCATTTATATTTTCCGGGAGGTAGCCGGGCAGTTTGAAAGGCCTGCATTGCTTTTTAGCGGTGGAAAGGATAGCATCTGCCTGGTGCATTTGGCTTTGAAAGCATTCAGGCCAGGATCATTACCCTTCCCACTGGTTCATATTGACACCGGTCACAATTTTGAAGAAACGCTAACTTTCAGGGATCATTTTGCCGATTTCATTAAAGCACGGCTCATAGTTCGTAGAGTAGAAGATACAATAAAGAAAAAGAATCTGCCGGATGCAGTTGGGAAATTCCCCAGCCGCAATGCTTTGCAAACTTATACCTTGCTGGATGTAATCAAAGAATTTGAATTTGATGCATGCATTGGTGGCGCCCGACGTGATGAAGAGAAAGCGCGCGCTAAGGAAAGAATATTCTCTATACGAGATGAATTTGGAAGGTGGGATCCCAAAAAACAACGTCCCGAACTATGGAATGTGTATAATGGGAAAATAAATAAAGGTGAGAATGTGCGCGTTTTTCCCATGTCAAACTGGACTGAACTGGATGTATGGAATTATATCAAAAGGGAACATATAGCGCTGCCTTCTATCTACTTTTCTCATCAAAGAAAATGCATCCTTACCGCGTCGGGTCAGCTGATGTGTGTAAACCCCTTCGTGCGCATCGAGCCAGAGGATCATGTCGTAAACCGTATGGTCCGATACCGAACGGTAGGCGATATGACCTGCACCGCAGCGGTTGAAAGTGTGGCACATTCGGTAGACGATATCATAGCGGAAATACGAGTCGCCAGACTTTCTGAACGCGGTGCTACGCGCATGGATGATAAGCTGAGTGAAGCAGCTATGGAAGACCGTAAGAAGGGTGGTTATTTCTGATTCACGCGTCAGCTAAATAGAGTAGAAAAAATAGGATCACATATGGAATTATTAAGATTTTTCACGGCCGGAAATGTAGATGATGGTAAAAGCACCTTAATTGGCAGGCTTTTATATGACAGTAAATCTATTTCGACAGATATTATAGAGTCCTTAACACGGATAAGCAAAACCAAAGGTGCAGATCATGAATTGGACCTAGCACTCCTTACAGACGGATTGAGAGCTGAGCGTGAACAAGGGATCACCATCGATGTGGCCTATAAATATTTCTCAACCGAAAAAAGAAAATACATCATAGCGGACACACCCGGACATATTCAATATACCCGCAATATGTTCACAGGGGCATCGAATGCAGATCTTGCAATCATCCTTATTGATGCGCGCAACGGATTGACTGAACAGACCAGAAGACATAGCATCATAGCATCTATACTCAGAATTCCTCATATATTGGTTTGTGTGAATAAAATGGATCTGGTAGGATATAATGAGGGCGTATTTGAAGGGATTAAAGATGAATACAATGCGTTTGCGAAATTGATTGGTTTGGAGCATGTTACATTCTTGCCTGTTAGTGCATTTACAGGAGAAAATGTTGTTCATTCTTCTGTGAACATGCCATGGCATGACGGGGGTACCCTGTTCGAGTTCCTTGAACATGTAGAAATTCAAAGTGAAGGAACTGCCAAGCAAACGCGTTTTCAGGTACAATGCGTTATACGACCGCAAACGGAGGTATTGCATGACTATCGAGGTTATGCAGGAAGTGTACTGAGTGGACAGCTCAGGAAAGGAGACCGGGTGCAGGTTTTGCCACTCGAAGTTTCCACGGAAATAGCTAAGATTGAGCGGAATCAATATGAGGTAATTGAAGCTCATGTTGGTGAGGCTGTAGTCCTTCATCTGGTAGATCACCTGGATGTAGGTCGCGGTTCAAGCATAGTGGCTGAACATGAATTGCCTTCTACAACGACTACCTTTCGTGCAACCATCTGCTGGATGGATGATAGAACTTATCAAAGCGATCAGGGACTGCTGATACAGCAGAATTCATTCCGGACAAAAGCCATCCTGCAGGAAATTATATCGGGCATAGATATTCATTCTTTTGAAGAATTGAATACGGATGGGCGCTTGAATTTGAATGACTTCTGCAATGTGATAATCAGAACGGCCGAACCCATCAGTTTTGATCCTTATGTTGAGAATAGGAAAACAGGGTCATTTATCCTGATTCATGAGCATTCAAACGCGACTGTCGCGGCCGGAGTGATTCATGGTTAATCTGTTGAGGCCAGTTGCATAGAAGCATCCTGCGCTCTGCATACTTGGAAGAATACTACTCCGTTCCGTCATTCGACGGAATCTAAGGAGAGGGGCAAAATATTCTAGGATTCAACACCTGGACCGCATTCTACCACCCCGTTCCGTGATTCGACGGAATCAGTAGGAGAGGTGTGGCATATCTTAGGAAAATCGTGGTTACCACGATACCGACCCGGCGTGCAGCGGTCGCATCAACCTGACCCAAGCCCAAACATTTTACCCATGAACATTTAGCGCCAGGGCTTTGTAACAAGCGCATAAATTAGCCTCTACCTTAGAGAAGTGTTGGCAGAGGAAGTGCGGTAAAAAAATGGTCGTAAGATTTAGCACAACCGCACCCGAGAAAAATGTGAGGAATGAGTCAGCAAAATGACCTAAAATAGCTTGCTCCATCTCGTGTAATAAAAGAAATTATCATATGTACTCATTTTCAAATACTTACAAAAAGCACTTTCGTAAAAAAATGCGTACGAAGTGGTGTCTCATTCCAAAATCGAAAATCCGGAAGTAGCTTTGTACATAATAAGACTCGCCACGCTTCCCACAGGAACAGCGCACCAGGGCGAGTTTTCGATTTTTACAGGGGGTAAGGATGAAATATGCTAAGCCCTCCATCAGCCTGGAGCAACAAGTTGAGTTACTCCAAAAGCGTGGTTTAAACATCAATAATCCCGAGAAAGCAAGGCACTACCTTTCAAACATCAGCTTTTACAGGCTTAGGGCATATACCTATCCTTTTCAGGACAACAATGATCCTGGTCATCCCTTTAAGGGTGACGTTTCTTTTGAGGAAATTATCCAGCTCTACGTCTTTGACCGCCAACTGAGACTTTTGGTCTTTGATGGTTTGGAAAAAATAGAAATTGCCCTCCGAACGAAAATCATATATGAGTTTGCCCGGGTTTATGGAAGCCATTGGCATGATCGGAATGAGTTGTATACAAACCAGGTGAGATTCACCAAAGATATTTCCAAACTCTACGAAGAAGTAGACAGATCCTCAGAAACGTTCATCAAGCATTATAAAGCTAAGTATAGCAACCCTGAGTACCCACCTTCCTGGATGGCTCTGGAAGTCGCCTCAATGGGACTTCTGAGCAAGCTCTTTGAGAACCTGAAAAAAACAGAACCCAAGAAAAAAGTGGTAGCTGAATTCGGTCTCAAAAATCACTTAATCTTGGAAAGCTGGATACATGCTTTTGCCCACTTGCGAAATGTATGCGCGCACCACGGGAGGTTATGGAACAGGAGATTTACCAATATGCCTAAGCTTCCTGATGACACTTTGCGCCCATTTCTAAAGAATAAAGACATTCACAAGAATAAACTTTACACCCTTGTCAGTTGCATGCTCTACATGCTTCAGATGATTAGCCCGGGGCATCAATTGGCGAGCAGGCTCAAAACACTTTTCGAGGGCTGTACTCAGGTTGACCTGCATGAAATGGGTTTTCCTAAAGGTTGGGAGTATGAACCCTTATGGAATTGAAATTGTCTGTGGAATTTATAATGTGGCACGATGATCCTTTCCAAGCGAAGCGCAGGTTGGGGAAGTACGTTCTCTATTCCAGGAAAGGGAGAAGCCTAACGCCAAATCCTTTGCGCGTGCTCGTCCCAGCGACGAAACCCGTACCCCGGAGGGGTAAAATATTCTAGGATTTAACACATAGTCCGGGATCCACGACTCCGTTCCGTCATTCGACGGAATCTAAGGAGAGGGGTCGCATCTTCCGGACGTAATTGAAATATCATGATTATTCTTTCCAGATTAGCTCCCGTTGGTCGCTGAACTTGGTGGGGGAGGAACACAACAACACCGCGCTGCAAGCCGCCGGAGGCGGCCGTGTTTGCATTTAAGCCATGCTTTTTACCATTGCTTCGCATGGCAGACGCACTGGCTATAAATGCAAACTGCCCTGAAAATTGTCAGGGCAGCGCGGTGTTGTTAGTCGGGATGACAAGATTAGCTCCCTATGGTCGCTGTTCTTGATGCGGGGAGGGATACAACGAAAAGCCTCATCCGCTGCGCGTCTGTTGGTCTTTTTTATACCCACATTCGCTTGAACCGCCCGGGGGCGGATCAGACTCTGTGCGCATAAAAAAGCCCTGGCTTACGCCAAGGCTTTTCGTTGGTCGGGATGACAAGATTCGAACTTGCGACCCTCCCGCCCTGCGGGATGCGCTACCAGGAATAAAACAGAAAAGGCTTCCAGTTTCCTGAAAGCCTTTTACCATTAGTCGGGATGACAAGATTAGCTCCCGTTGGTCGCTGAACTTGGTGGGGGAGGAACACAACGACAAGCCTCATCCGCTGCGCGGCTGTCGGGCTTTTTTATGCGCCCATCCGCTTGTCCCGCCTACTGGCGGATCAGACTCTGTGCGCACAAAAAAGCCCTGGCTTATGCCAAGGCTTTTCGTAGGTCGGGATGACAAGATTCGAACTTGCGACCCTCCCGCCCTGCGGGATGCGCTACCAGGAATAAAACAGAAAAGGCTTCCAGTTTCCTGAAAGCCTTTTACCATTAGTCGGGATGACAAGATTCGAACTTGCGACCCTCCCGCCCTGCGGGATTCGCTACCAGGAATAAAACAGAAAAGGCTTCCAGTTTCCTGAAAGCCTTTTACCATTAGTCGGGATGACAAGATTAGCTCCCTATGGTCGCTGTTCTTGATGCGGGGAGGAACACAACAACACCTCGCTGCAAGCCGCCGGAGGCGGCCTTGTTTGCATTTATAGCCATGCTTTTTACCATTGCTTCGCATGGCAGACGCACTGGCTATAAATGCAAACTGCCCTGACAAGTGTCAGGGCAGCGCGGTGTTGTTGGTCGGGATGACAAGATTCGAACTTGCGACCCTCCCGTCTTGCGGGATGCGCTACCGGGAATAAAGAATACCTGAGCTTGTGGGGAAGGCTTGTTGTTGGTCAGTAAATCAAGATGAGTGCCTTTGGGACACAATGAAGAATCGGATGAAGATGGTCGATGAAAGCGAGTAGAAGTACTACAACAGTTCAAACACATTTTGGGAGCATTGGCTGCCCGATTTCGGCAAAAGGTGTAAGTCGCCATGAAAATCTTGAAATCTCCGGAATTGGTTCATTTGTGTAAACCATATGTAAACCGGGGTAAAGAAAAAGGGTTCCAGAAAACTCTGAAACCCTTGTCCTGATTGAGTCGGGATGACAAGATTCGAACTTGCGACCCTCCCGCCTTGCGGGATTCGCTACCAGGAATAAAACAGAAAAGGCTTCCAGTTTCCTGAAAGCCTTTACCATTAGTCGGGATGACAAGATTCGAACTTGCGACCCCTTGCACCCCATGCAAGTGCGCTACCAGGCTGCGCCACATCCCGATTTGTTTGCTCATTGCTGAACTCCTGGTAATTCAGACAGTTGCCTGTCTACGCATGGGAACGGGTCTCCCTTTAAGGGGCTGCAAATATAGCATTTCGGGCTGTTCCGACAAACCTTGCCCGGGATTGTTTCCCCGCCCTACATCAGTGCTTCTTCCAGCAATTTTAAATACTCCACCTGCGGAATTTCTATGGCTCCAAAACTGCGTAAATGTTCGGTGATATACTGCGTATCCAATAATGTGAATTGCTTCTCCTTCAGAAATTCCACCAAAAACACCAGCGCCGTTTTGGATGCATCGGTCACTTCATGGAACATGCTTTCTCCGAAAAAAGCCCGGCCCATCGCCACGCCATATAAGCCGCCAACCAGCTTGCCCTCATACCAGGTCTCGAAGCTGTGTGCATAGCCCATGTCGTGCAGCTGCAGGAAAACCTGGATGATTTCTTCCGAAATCCACGTTTCCTCACGGGCGGCACAGGCGCGGATGACACCCTCAAAATCGCGGTTGATGTATTGGTCGAACTTTCCGCTGCGATACAATCGGCGCAGGTTCTTCGATACTTTGAACTCCTCGAGTGGAATAATGCCCCGCATGATGGGCTCATGCCAGTAAATGGCATGGTCCTCATCGCTGTGCGCCATGGGAAAAATGCCCTTCGTGTAGGCATACAACACCATATTGGGATCCAGAATATCCACGGATTTTCGGAAGGTCCGCGAAAATATGTGCAGAAGGCTGTTTTTTTGCGGCTTCATGAGCAAAGCCAAGCTGCAGAAATTCGCTGAATTTGATGCCTTCCCGAACACCTTCGACGCTCAATGTACGCTGAAGGGACAATGGAATAGCCACTTTCAAAACCAACATCCGCTGGTGCTGGAACTGGCTTGTGGCAAAGCCGATTACTGTATTGGTCTGGCGCGGCTGCATCCGGATAAAAATTACATTGGGGTGGATGTGAAAGGTGCCCGTTTGTGGCGCGGTGCCAAAACCGCCCTCGAAGAGCAATTGCATCATTGCGCGTTCCTGCGCATTCAGATTGACCACCTTGAAGATTATTTCGCCCCGGGAGAAGTGGATGAAATCTGGATCACCTTCGCCGATCCGCAGCCCGGCAAGCCGCGCAAGCGACTCACGCATCCCATCTTCCTGGAACGCTACCGCAAGGTGCTGAAGCCGGGAGGCCTCATCCATCTGAAAACCGACAGCGAACTGCTGTTTGAATCAACCCTGGAGTTTTTGGAGGAACTGAAGATCCAGCCGGAACGGATTGTGCGCGATGTGTATGCCCAGGGTATTCCAGAGCCTGAACTGGCCATTCAAACCTATTACGAGCGCATGTGGCTGGCGGAAGGTCGAACCATCCGCTACCTGAACTTCAGACTTCCCTGAACGGTTCCAAAACATCCATCCAGCGATCCCAGA
>JBIKKI010000185.1:0-3609 GCA_044360435.1 Bacteroidia bacterium | reverse complement strand
GCGCGCATACGCTCTTTGAGTATCGCATCGAGCGCCAAGACGACGAGACAGAACGTGTCTGCATCGTTCACTGGATCTACGATCCGCTCACCCGCAAGCTCAGGATTCACAAGGTTCGGCACGCAGCCTGAACCTTGTGAATCCCGCCCCTCCCGTTTTCATTTTTTATCCACTCCTAAAAAACAAAAAACATGAACAGACACGCAATCATCGTCATGGCCATGATGGCCACCTTCTTCAGTCAGCCTATCCGTAGTCAACATCGCCCAAACGGGGAGCTCCGCACCTATCTGTACGAAAGCAGCCGTCGTTTCAATGTTTTGTATCTCTATCCGCAGGGTACGTACAGCTACCGCAGCGCCAATGCAAAAACCCGGCGCTATGACACGGGCTATTACCGCGTTGGTCCCTTTCGCGGCAAGCTGACGTTCAAATCCGAATATGCCGGTAAACACAGCAAAGGACTGCTTCATGACAAAAGATATTTCCTCGGCCAAAACAACATCTCCGAGGGCAGCCGCAGGGGCAACATGGTCATGCGCCGAGTGAGCAACTATGCAGAAGCCAATAAGGCGCGCAGCGGAGTGAATACCGGTTTAATGATTGAAACGGTAGCCGAAGTCCCTTCCAACATCAATTGCCTGCAGATTCAGGAAAAAAGTCGCACCACCTATGAACTACAGGCAGATACCATCTGGCGGGCGCAGGCTCAAATGCTCAAAGCAAGTATTGAAGGCGAAGAAGAGAAACAACTCAAAACCCTCGCCGAACAACTCACGAAAGGCATCAGCGACGATTCCCTGCGCTTTGTAAAGCTTCTGGAATGGGTGATGGATCATGTTGAATACGATTTCTCCTTTGAATCGAGAGATGATTCAATGGCCACCATCGTGCGCACCGGAAAGGCAGTGTGCAACGGCTATGCGCGTGTCCTCAGGGCCTTGAGTTATTATGCAGGTATTCCTTGCATCTATTCCGTAGGCGATGCATTTCTCAAGGAACACAAGTATGATATCAGGCTTGGTTCTGGTCATGCCTGGAACCACGTAAAACTTCACGGTACATGGTATGCTTTGGATGCTACTTTTATGGATGGTAACAGGAAAAACCAATACTATTACCAGAAATGGTCTTTACAGGATCCGCGGAACATGTCGGAAACCCATTTTGTGAACGATCCCGCGCTCAACTTCGATCCGCTGCGGGACCGCAGCATGCGCGCCCATCTGAATAATCCGGTCATCAGCCGCGACGACCAGCGGATTCGCTACATCGGTCCGGACAAAAACACCCTCTTTCCCAAGGATGGCTGGATCACCCTCTACTTTTTCAGCAACCGAAGGGACACCATGTTGTTTGAACAGGAGCGTTTCAACATGGAGCTGCCCGCACGCATGATTCTGGCTCCCGGCATCAACCGCATCCGTGTTGCCGCGCCGGAAAAGCCGGTTAGTTTTAGTTTCAGGGCCGGAAACATGCAGCTCGATTTTCTGGCTGCTCCGGGTCCTACAGGTGCTTCGCTCTGGAAATACTGCGCACAGGAAGATGACTGCAAAGGAGATAGTCTCTTTTTTAGTTTTCTGCTTCATCTGAACCCCAAGAAAGAGCTGCCCCTGGATCCCAAACTGCTGCCCGGCGAAAAGAATCAGGCCCAATGGTGGAATATGCTGCAGGATTTTAACGGACATGCATACAAGACCACTTGGTTGAAATCCTTAGACTTTCAGAAGAATTCTTATACAAGCTATGATACCTCCTATTTCATGAAGGTGTATTTGGAAGACCTGAAGATGAATGACAAAACACCAGTTTGGGTTTGTCCGCTGTATCATGCCGTTGGCTGGACCAATGGCAACGTAGGTTCCTATCAATACGGAACACCTTATCTGACCCTTGAAGACAGGTAGGTGTTCCGGGTTTCATCGCTGTTCAGCACACCGGAACATATTTTAATCACCCGATGCCGGGTATTTATAACCAATAAAACAACCATTCATGAATAAAAAAGAGAAAAACCAAATGGAAAGAGTACTTGCCGCGCTCGAACTTTTATCAAAAAAGCTCATCGCCACCAAACAACAAGACATGATGCTGCTGGGCTACGGACTGCATGTATTGACCGAAAGTTACCGCATCCATCCATTGGAGCAGACCGCCTGCCTTGATGCGCTCATTATTCACTTTTCCAAAAGCCTGACCATGCACGAAAGCATTGCGAAGCAGGTAGGCCTGATGCTGGAAAATTCCGAAGAAAAATAAAATACAACCAAGGCTAAACACACAAACCAACGTAAAAACAACACTATGGAACAACAGGAAAAAAACTGGGAAATTGTACTACAGGACACACTGCAGCAGCATTGGCTGTTCGACTACAATGCCTGGAACAAAAACCTGCGGCAATGGGCAGAAAACTGGGCTAAACCCATCCTCAATTGCTATGGCGTATTCAGCAAACCGGAGGGTGGCAACCATGAGCACCACGAGGAATTTCGTTGGACCACCGGGGGAATTGTCATAGAAGCGTATGACATGGTAAAACAGTTTCCTTTTCGCTTCCGCATGCGTTTCGCCCCGGATGCATCAGGAAACTTCGCCCTGCACTTCAAGGTTACCAAATCTTACGAATGGGACATGGATGAATTTAAATTCACGCCCCAATGGGAAGTGGAAGTACGCAACAATCCGGAAATAAAAATGGAGGCTTTTGTCTGCGGCTTGCTCAACCGCTACTTCAGGGAGTATCTGGAGCACGCCAAAGAACGCAAGCGCCGCATGAGCAGTGGGGATGATGTTACATGAAGGCTTCGGTGATGAGGGTTGAAGTAGGGACCGGAAGGTTGCTTAAGATCGCCGCCTTTTTCCTTTCACAGCAGCAATGCTTGCTGGGCAAGCTTGCTTTTTTATCATGGAATACACGGGCGTGTTGACCATTATTTGTTGGAACTGCTATTGGGGTTAATCCAAAGTTGTTATTTAAAATACAACAAGTCGTGGTGAATGGTGCACAAAGGGCTAAGTCCCAATTGGAATCAAGCAATCCACTACCTTCAAGTAGATTTATCCGATCTTGAATGTTTAATAGAAAAGGAAACGGTCCAGTTCCATTCCAGGCTGCTCGAATGGTGCCGTAATTACATAGCGAATTTCTATAATTACTATATCTAACTGCAAAAGGAAACAAATCCATTAACAACACACCACGTCTCACCAGGTCGTTTATCATATCCAATGTGCTATTGGAGGTGCCTGAACCAGGGCCGAGGCCTCCGTAACTCGCCCTGTGCATACTTCTTAGATATGGAGTTGGAACTTTGGTGTGGTCGTAAACATACCTTGCATCCTCTGAACCGCATTCTGCGAAAGGTCTGGCTTCTGCCACCAGGATGTAACGTATGAGTTGTTTTTCTTTTTTGAACATATCCACCACAGCCTCCCACATGCCTTCAAATTTTTCATAATCTTCATAGCAAGGCATGGTTACACCTTGGAGCGGTTTCTCAAACCAGTCTTCCCAGAGTTGATTGTATTCTTTTTGTGTGAGCATTTAGGTGTAGATTAAATATAGCCTCAATACTAATGCAATACGTTTGCATAAAAAATAAAAAC
>JBIKKI010000054.1:0-14409 GCA_044360435.1 Bacteroidia bacterium | reverse complement strand
GCAACGTGGATGAACTGGTGTTTACAGATATAACGGCTACCTACAGCGGCAGAAAAATCAACCTGCCTTTTGTCAAGGAAGTGATTGACGAGTGTTTTATGCCCGTGACCATCGGTGGCGGCATCCGTTCCACAGAAGACATCAACGACCTGTTGAAAATTGGCGCCGATAAAGTGCTCATCAAAAGCATGGCGGTCAACAACCGCAGCTTCATTGGCGAAGCGGCCCGCTTGTTTGGGGCGCAATGCATCAGTGTGGCTGTTGATGCACGCCGCACCGGCGATGGCCGCTGGGAACTCTACAGCAAAACGCCTACAGGCCTCGATGCCCTCGAATTTGTGAAAATGGTGGAGCAGGAAGGAGCCGGTGAAATCATCCTTACCTCGGTAGATCGGGATGGCATGATGCAAGGCTTCGATACGGAACTGGTGGAGCAGGTGCTCAATACCGTAAATACGCCTGTAGTTGCTGTTGGCGGTGGCGGCAGTCCGGAACACTTCCTCGAACTGTTTCAAAAAACCAACATCAAAGCCGCCGGCGCTTCTGCCATATTCTATTTCACCCAGTTTACCTCATACGACATCAAGAAAAAACTGGGCGATCACGGATTTCCGGCCCGTTTTATGGCTGCAGGTAATTGACGATGCAAGAACTTCAATTTCGAAGAGCCCTGCCGCAGGATTGTGCTCTGGTGTACGGATGGTTCCTTGACCCGCGCACCCGTTCCAATTCTTACAGCAGCAACCCTGTTTCTCTGGAAGATCATACCCGATGGTTTGAACAAAGAATCGGGCAAATGGAAGCGCCTTACCTGATGTTCAGCACCGCAGAACATCCTGACGAACTGATAGGCCAGGTGCGCATTGACCTGAAACCTGAAGGTCCGGTGATTGGCATCAACCTGGCGCCCGAACACCGCGGAAAAGGTTATGCAACACCCATGTTGCGCGCCGCCCTTGTTTTTTTCTACCAGCACAACCCCAAAACCATCAGTGTTCGCGCTTGGATTATGGATCAAAACACCGGCTCGCAGCGCGCCTTTGCCGCCGCAGGTTTTCAATTTGATCATGCCGCCGAGATAGCCGGCATTCCAAGTGCATTATATCTGTATCAACCTGAATGAAAGTAGTCGTTTTTAGTACCCACATCATCTGGCCCCAGCATTATGAAACGGAGCTGGAGATCATGCAAAACCACCTGAACGAGGGCCACGAAGTGGTTCAGCTCGTTTGCAATGCCAGCTTTGGCATCTGTGATTCCAATCTGGATCATAAAATGCTGAAATGTATGTTGTGTACCGGCAGAAGAAAAAAGGGAATTTCACTGCTGGACGGTAAGGTGCGTGTTCAGGAAGTGCTTGATTATGTGGATGATGCAGACCGCAAGGCCGCCGAAGCCGTGCGCCACAGCTTTGATTCATTGGACCACCTGCAGGAATACCACATCGGACAATATCCTATTGGTTATGCCGTAGGTTCGACGCTGGTTTCCATTCTGCGTGATTCCACGCTGGACGTGAGCAGCAACAACACCACGCTGCGCAATCTTCTGGCACATGCCGCACTTTCCTACGCAGCCTGTAAGAAATTCCTGGAACGGGAACAGCCAGACCTGGTGTACAT
Organism: Bacteroidia bacterium; assembly: GCA_044360435.1. Lineage (GTDB taxonomy): Bacteria > Bacteroidota > Bacteroidia > NS11-12g > UBA955 > REEB481. The sequence goes on along the minus strand of JBIKKI010000054.1, from coordinate 12,787 downwards.
CTTCAACGGCAGGCTGCCCAATCCCAGGGCCATGCTCAGCGCCTGCACGGAAGCAGGAATTCCTTGTCATATTCACGAACGTGGCTACAACTGGCAACATTATGAAGTGTTCAAAAACAGGTTGCCCCAGGATCATTTGTTCATCCAGGAGCTGATCAGGGAAGCATGGGAACAAGCCGATGAACCGCGCCGTTCAGAAATAGGAACGCGTTTTTATACAGATCGCCGCAAAGGACAAGAGCAAGGCTGGATTTCTTTTGTGAAAGACCAGAAAGAAGGCAATATGCCCGAAAACTGGGATCCCGAAAAGCACAATATTGTGATCTTCAACTCCAGTGAAGATGAATTTATCAGCTGTACCGACGACTGGAAGAACAAACTCTACATGAGTCAGTACAATGCCATCCGTAAAATTTGCAGGGAACTGGAACAACATCCGGATGTGCGTGTGTACCTGCGCTGTCATCCCAACCTGAAAGGTGCTTCTGAAGCAGAGAAAAAAGAGCTGGAATCTATGAAACAAGAGCGCCTGGTGTTTATTGCCCCTGAATCATCCATTTCCACTTATGCGCTGCTCGACAATGCTTCGGTGGTACTTACCTTCAATTCTACAGTGGGCATTGAAGCAACCTTTTGGGATAAGCCGTCTATTCTGGCCGGTCCCAGTTTGTATGACCAGTTGGGCAGCAACTATATTCCCACCAGCCACGAAGAAGTGATGTCGCTGCTGTTGCAGCGCAACCTTGCGCCAAAAGGCAAACACGGGGCGCTGATGTACGGATATTTCTTCAATTCCTTTGGAAAGCCATTCCGCTACTTCCAGCCGGAACATTTCTCAGGCGGTACCTTTAAAGGCGTTGACCTGCTGCAACCCACCCGCGGCTATACCCTGCGTAAAACCCTGATGGACGCCGATCCCAGCAGACTCAGCACACGCCTCATGAACCGCATGTTTTTCAACCGCATCAAAGGGTTTAAACCCAATCATTTTCAACACTGACGTATGCCACTGATTTCGGTAAACATACCGCTGTATAATAGGGAGGCTTTCATCAAGGCTTGTCTGGATTCTGTGCTGCAGCAAACCTTTACCGATTTTGAGGTTGTGGTGCTCGACGATGCTTCTACCGATGCTTCTGCTTCGTTGGTAAAGTCGTATCAGGATCCCCGCATCCGCTACGAACGCAACGAGGTGAACCTGGGCATCAGTGCCACGCGCAACCGCCTGGTCTCGCTTTCCCGGGGAACCTATATTGCCGTTCTGGACAGCGACGATCTGGCCGAACCCGACCGCCTCGAAAAACAACTGGCCGCCTTTCAGAAGGATCAGTCCCTGACGCTGGTTGCCGGCTGTGCCGCTGTGATTGATGCCGAAGGCCAGGCCACGGGTCAGGTGTTTGGCAGCGCCCTCAGCCCGGAAGCCTGCATCGGGCGTCTTCCTTTTTCAAATACCATCCTGCATTCTACCGTGATGGCCCGGAAGTCTTTCCTGGAATCCTTCACCTATGATGCACAATACAAAAGTGCCGAAGATTATGACGTGTGGCTGCGTGGTGCTTCTGCAGGCCACCGCTTTTTGGTGCTGCCCGACATCCTTGGCAAATACCGAGTGCATGGAAGCAGCGAAAGCATGACCTTCAGCAAAGAGATTCAGGACAATACCCTGAACGTGGTTGCCGCACATTGGCAACGACTGCTTGGCCGCGCCCTTGAACCTGCCGAACAACAAGCCCTGGGCAACCTGCTCTACCAAAAAGGAACCCCGCTCAGCGCACCTAAGGAGTGCTTCGAACTCTTGCATCAGCTGCACGGCCAGAAAGTGATTCCGCTGCGCCAGTCGCATGCCCTGAACAAGGAGCTTTATTTCTGGTGGCGCACCGCCATTTATCGCCTGAGGCGCTTCAGTCCGGCGGCATGGTTCATGCTGCGCAGTCCGATGCTGCGGCAAATGCCCACCCGTGAAAAAGCAGCACTTATTTTCAAATGCATACTCTTTAAACCCAATAAACTTATGGCCGCCTCACAAAACACAGGAAAACTGGTGTACGACATTGGTTTTCACGAAGGTCAAGATACCGCCTATTACCTCAAAAAGGGTTACCGCGTTGTTGCCGTGGATGCCGATCAGGCCCTGATTGCCCGAGGAAATGAACAACATGCTGCAGCCATCAACCGGGGGCAACTTACCTTGGTGGGTAAGGCCATTTATGAATTCGACGACCGGGAAGTGGAGTTTTTTATTTCCGACAACTCCGAATGGAACAGCCTGAACAAAGACTTTGCAGGCCGCAATGCCCTGGGCACCAGAATAGAGAAGGTGGCCACCGTGCGGCTGGACACGCTGGTGCGCACCTACGGGAAGCCTTACTTCCTCAAAATTGACATTGAAGGTTATGATGTGCATGCACTCAGAACCCTGTCGCCGGAACTCGCGCCCGATTATATATCTGTGGAAGCGCTGAGCCTCACGGCCGATCATATTCCCGATGAAGACGAAGCCATGGCCACACTGAAAGAACTGCAAAGGCTGGGCTACCGGCAGTTCCGACTTGTGGATCAAACTGCTTTTGAAGCAATGGAACCAGGAACGCCTGTATATGGCGTGAACCGCTTTGCAAAGGAACCGCTTTGGGCAGGCTTGCTGCGCAGGTTTTTACTGAAGAAAGGATATAAGTTGAAGCGTTACAGCCACAGAGACTGGATCAACGCGCGTTGCGGACATCAGTTTGAATACGGCTCGGCAGGTCCTTTGCCGGAAGAACTCGACGGCCGCTGGCTGGATGCCCGCACCGCTGCAGAAACCCTGCGCTTTCATTTGGCAGAAGCTGTGAAACTCGGCATGACCGGTTTCTGGGTAGATTGGCATGGCAGAAAATAAACACATACCCGTTTCAGTCCTGGTGGGCACCTGTAATGAGGCCCATCTGCTCAGGAAATGTCTGGACAGCCTGCAATGGTGTGATGAAATTGTGGTGGTTGATCTGGCTTCAGACGACAAGCCTGAAGCGGTTTTGCACGAACACGAAAAACTGCAACGCTACCATCGGGTAGCCCGTATTGAAGACATTTTCCCGGTGTTTATTCCGCAGTTGAAGCATCAGTGGGTGCTGCTGATTGATCCCGATGAAGTGCTGGATCCGGAACTGCAAAGGCAATTGATGGAATTCATCCCGCTGGCGCCGGAAGATGCGGGCCGGATCAATACGCCCATCCGCTACTACTTTAAGAACCGTGCCCTGAAAGGCACCGTTTGGGGCGGAAAACGCATCGGGCGCCTGCTCATCAACCGCGAACGTGTGCTCATTGCCGATACCGTGCACACCGCCATCACGTTGAAAGAAGGATTCCGCACCCATAAAATCCGCCACGCCGGCAACAACGTAGATCATCATTACTGGATGAGCGGATGGAAGCAACTGATCGAAAAACACCGCCGCTACCTTGAAGGAGAAGGCGTGAATATGCACCGCGAAGGAAAACGCTACAGCAATATGGCCAAATGGAAGTCGGGCCTGCGCGCATTTAAAGAATGCTTTATCGACTGTAAAGGGTTTCTGGATGGTTTTACCGGCCTCGCACTCAGCATCTTCTGGACCTGGTACCAGCTTGGGAAATGGGATTCCCTGAAGCGCTACCAGAAGCACTTGAATCAAACACAAAATACATGAGCAACGCAGCATTGCATCAACTGCCTGATGGTCACAGCCAATGGCCCAAAATCACGGTGGTTACGCCTTCGTACAACCAGGGCAGATTTATTGAAGCAACCATTCTGTCCATCATCGGCCAGCAATACCCTAATCTGGAATATTTTATTGTGGATGGCGGCAGTACCGACGAAACTGTTTCGGTAATCAGGAAATACGAAGACCAGGTTGACTGGTGGGTGAGTGAACGCGACAAAGGGCAAACCGATGCCATCAACAAAGGATTCAAAAAGGCCACAGGTGACATCGTGAACTGGATCAACAGCGATGATATTTTATATCCCGACGCCCTGTTCCACATCGCGCAAACCTATATGGCTCATCCCGATGCTGGGTTTGTGTATGGAAAAACACAGCGCTTTAATGCAGAAGGTACCATGGAAATGATGCAACATGATGTGCCGGATCTTCCGTTGATGTATTTCTACCATTTCCCCTACGGACAACAAGGCTGTTTCTACAAGCGAAGCATCCTGGAACGGGTTGGATTTCTGAATGAATCGCTGCATTTCAGCATGGACTTCGACCTGTTTGTGCGCCTGCACCTGCATGCCAAAACGGTAAAAACAGATTTTCTGGTTGGCGGATTTCGCGACCATGAAGCCAGCAAAACCAACAGCCTCGAATCCACGATGATTCGCGAAAACATGGGTGTGTTTCGCAAGCTCCTCGAAGCGTTTCAATACCAGCAAGGTGTGGAAGTGCTTACCGCCTGTGGTGCACCGGTATTGAACCTCCAGGGTTATGAACAGCCGGAGGTTCAATTTTCAGAGGCGCAACTCATCCACATGACCGCTCGTTTTTTGGCGCGCTACATCTTTTTCAGTGATACACATCAACATTATCGCTACCTGCATCATGCGCTGAAGTTTATTGAAGCAAACGACCCGGCTGAATACCAAAGGAAGCGCAAGTATTACGACCGACTGCGCCGCAAAGCAGCCTTCTTCCGTTTTTTTAAATCCTGACAACATGTGTGGCATAGCCGGAATATTCGACTTACGCAAAAAGGTGCTGAAGGAAGACCTGATGGTGTTCACCGACAGCATGAAACACCGCGGCCCCGATGGCTCCGGTTACACGCTGCTGGCAAGCAACCACCTTGGTTTGGGGCATCGCCGGCTCTCCATCCTCGACCTGAGTGAAGCAGGCAGCCAGCCCATGCATCTGCTGGAAGGCCGATATACCATTGTGTACAATGGTGAAGTGTTTAACTTCCTGGAGCTGCGCCGCGAATTGCAAAGCTTGGGTTACGCCTTTGTAAGCGATACCGATACCGAAGTTTTTGCCCTCGCTTACCACCATTGGGGTACAGATTGCTTCAACCGCTTCAACGGCATGTGGGCTGCTGCCATTTGGGATGAGGTGCAGCAGGAACTGTTGCTGTGCCGCGATCGCTTCGGCATCAAGCCCTTGTATTGCTACATCAGCGATGCATACCTTGCCTTTGCCAGCGAAACCAATGCCTTCCGGCACCTCAAAGGACATCAGCGCAGCATCAACGATTCGCTGTTCCTCATGAATCTGGCGGAGCCTTATGCGCTGGAAGGTGCTTCACTCACGCCTTTTAACGACATCATTGCGCTTCCTCCCGGAAATTTTATCCGTTTTGGATTTGGCGGCGGCGATGCGCCCGAGCCTTGGTTCAGTCCGGATGAATGGCTGAAAAATCATGGCGGCGACCTGAACACGCATGCTGATACGTTCAGGTCCTTGTTTATGGATGCCGTTTCCCTGCGCCTGCGCGCCGATGTGCCCATTGCCACCGCGCTGAGCGGCGGACTTGACAGCAGTTCGGTGTTTTCGGCGGTGGTGCACTTGTCCAAACAGGGTGGGCTGGAACGTACCCCGGCCGATTTCCGCAGGGCGTTTATTGCCTCTTTCCCCGGAACAGAACTGGACGAACTGGAATATGCACGGCAGGTGCTGCAACATACCGGCGCAGAAGGAACAGTTGTTACCATCGACCCGCATTCCCTTGCCGCAAAAACGGAACAGCTTACCCGTTCTTTCGATTGCATTTCCGCCAATCCGCTCACAGCCATCCATTCTGTATATGAAGGCATGGCGCAGGCCGGATTCAGGATCAGCCTGGATGGGCACGGTGTTGATGAAATGATGTTTGGATACCGCGATATGGTAGCCGCTGCGCTGGAATGGCAAAAATGGAACGCCTCTGATCAGGAAGCGCGCAGCACCTTCGGCGTATTGTCGGGATTGTATGCCCCGGAATTCAGACATGATCTGGAAGCCAAGTTCAACAAAGACCTTGCCTGGGCCAGCGGGCGCAGAAATACACTCAAATACCGCGTAGGTAAACTGCTGAAGAAACCCGCACACAGCCTGCAGCCATTTCCAGGTCATGCCATGGTAAATCCACAAACGAAATACCAATGGCCCATCAGTGAGCAGCAAGGATTTCCATGGAAACCCATGCCCGAACAAATTGCCTGGCTGGAATTCTTTAAAACCACATTGCCCGCGCTGCTGCGCAATTACGATAAAGCCAGTATGCTGAACAGTGTGGAAATACGCATGCCGTTCATGGACTGGCGTTTGGTTATGTACACACTCGGTTTGCCGCTGGAACACAAAATGGGACAAGGTTATACCAAGTTGGTTTTGCGGGAAGCCATGCGTGGCGTGCTTGCCGAATCGGTGCGCACCCGAACCTGGAAAGTGGGCTTTATGAGTCCCGTGCAGCAATGGTTCAATGAAGGCCTGAGCGAATGGGTGATGGACACCATCCAAAGCCAATCGTTCAGAAATAGAAACTGGTGGCAGGCTTCAAAAGTGATCAGCTTTGCTGAAGAACAGCGCAAAGAGGGATGGAGCAAAAGGGGGGCTGAACAAGTCTGGAAGCTTATCAATGCACATCTTATAGCGTCGTGAACAGAAAGAAATGAGAATTCTATATATATATTTAAATGCACCCATTAATGAGGGCTCTATAAAAACAAAAATAGTGAGCCAGATACACTACCTTAACAAAGCAGGTGTTGTTTGTGAGGGCGCATTTTTCTCTAAAGAAATAAAATCAACTCAAACTTTCAATGAGTTCATTAAATATCAACCTAGTTTAGTCTCAACAAAAAAGTGGTTTAAAAGAATTCATCAACAAAAATTGATGATGCTGGCGGTGGAAACTTTCTTACAAGAGAACCACCAAAAATTCGATTTAATCTACTTCAGATATTCCGGTGCAAATAGTGTGATGCATCGCATAATGCGCAAGTTTGGCAGAAAAATATGCATGGAACATAATGCCAAGGAGTTCCTGGATATTGCAAAACAGGCCGGCCAATACAGGAAAATCTGGAAACCCTCAAACTTACTGTCATTTATTGCATATATATTTATACCCCTTTTTCAAGAAGTTTATTACGGTGTGCGCATCAGAAGAAAAGCATTGCTGGGCACCTGTGTTTCTAATGAAATGGCAGCTTACCAAAAGAAGCATTCGCTGGGCTCATATCATGTTGTTCCCATAAGTAATGGAATTGATATCGAAAAAAACCCTGTTCGAAAAGCGCCTCGGTTCGATGGGAGCAGGTTAAACATTTTGTTTTTGAAAGGAACAAGCGGTGCAGCACCCAGGAATGGAATAGACAGAATCATTACGTCTATGTTGCATTACAAGGGTTCGGCTTCTATTCACCTGTATGTTGCAGGAACAAACAGTGACGGGGAGTTTACAATACCAGAAACGTTGAAAGACAACGTGCATATTAGTGGTTATTTAACAGGTAAAGGGCTTGATGAAATATTTGACACCTGTCACATAGCAGCCGGTACAATGGCACTTTTCCGGCAAGGTGAACATGAAAATGCAGTATTAAAGCTTCGTATGTATGCCGCTCGGGGAATACCATTTATTTACGCCTACAGGGATATGGATTTGAAGGATAAACCTGAGGCCGCGGCATGGAGCAAGGAGTATCCAAATGATAACAGCTTGATACCAATGGAAACGATTCTTGAATTCGCGGAACAGGCCCTCGCACCTGCTCACGAGCAAGTAATTAGAAAATATGCCGAACAATATTTGGGTTACGATTCACACATGAAAAGATTGGCAGGAGTTTTAAAGGCTGCCGTAAAACAGCGAACACACTGATATTAGGCCATACATGCAAAAACCAGAGCGCTTAACCCTGAGCATCGTCATTCCCGCATATAACGAAGGGAAAACCATCCACCTGATTCTGGATCGGGTGCGTGCCGTAACCTTAATCCATCAAATGCAGAAAGAAGTCATCATTGTGAATGACTGCTCCCGCGACGATACCGAAGAAGCCATCCAGCGTTACGCACAGGCCCATCCGGATATGCCCATTTCCTACTTCAGGCATGAGGTAAACAAAGGCAAAGGTGCAGCCATCCATACCGGAATTGCCAAGGCAACCGGTGATTTCGTGGTAATCCAGGATGCCGATCTGGAATACGATCCGGAAGAATACAACGAATTGCTGAAACCCATCTTTAAAGCCGATGCCGACGTGGTTTACGGAAGCAGGTTTATGGGGCACCACCCGCACCGGATTCTCTTTTTCTGGCATTCCATCGGAAACAAATTCCTCACCTTCCTGAGCAACATGTTCACCAACCTGAACCTCACAGACATGGAAACCTGCTACAAACTGTTTCGCCGCGACATCATCCAGGGTTTGAAACTGCGTGAACAGCGTTTTGGTTTTGAACCGGAAGTAACAGCGCGCATCAGCAGAATTCCCGATATCCGCATTTATGAAGTAGGCATCAGCTATTACGGCCGCACCTACGCAGAAGGAAAGAAAATTGGCTGGAAAGACGGATTCAGAGCCATTTACTGCATCCTGAAATACAACCTGTTTTATACCAAGAATAAATAATCGCCACTCCGGCAGCATTCCCCATGACACAGCCACAGGCCAAACCGCATACCCTGATCTATTTCGTTGAAGAAATAGAAACCTCGTTTGTGATTCATGACCTGATAAACCTCGCCCGGCGCTTCGACCGGGTTTATCTGTTTTCTGGGAATAAAATCCCCGACAAAAGCAAAGTGCCTTCCAATGTGCAGCTTCATGAAGCATATATGGACTGGAAATCCTACGGCTTTCTGAAGGTGTTGCTGGCGAATTTCCTGTTGGTTTTCGGGGTGCTTGTTTCAGAAATGTGGCAGGCAAAAAAATGGATTCCCCTGCGCAAAAACCTGGCATCCCTGCTGCTGAACATCTTCAAAGCCGATGCCGTGTACGCCCAACTCCGGGCCAACGGCATGCAAACAGATGAAATATGCAATACGCCGTTTTATGCATTCTGGTTTTACGATACTTCCTATTTGGGCGTGCTGCGTCGGAAATACGGAGTGCGCAAAACCATTGCACGCGCCCACAGCGGTGATTTGTACGAAGACCATGCCTCGCGTGTGAAGCGTTCTGATCTGAGGCATTTTCAACTCGGAACACTCAGCCACCTCCTGCCCGTATCACAACAGGGATCGGCTTACATGGCCAAAACCTATCCCGCCTTCAGTGAACGCATCCATACTGTATATCTGGGCACCAGAGATGGCGGACTAAACCCGCACCAGCCCGACAAACTGCTGGTGTTTAGCTGTGCGCGCTTCAACAACCACAAACGACTGGATAAAATCGCCCAGGCGCTGCTGCACACAAAAGTTCCTGTAACCTGGATCCATATTGGCGACGAACGGCTGGGTCAGGATATTCCGGGCATGCCCGAATACATGGCTCTGAAACAACAATTGGAGCAACATCCGAACATTGAAGTGAAACCTACCGGTGCCCTTGAGAACAACGCCATTTTTTCGCTGTATCGGGAGCAGGCGGCCAGTGTGTTTATCAGTCTTTCGGAAAATGAAGGAATACCCGTGAGCATCATGGAAGCCATCAGCTTCGGTGTTCCTGTAATTGCCACCAATGCCGGTGGCTGCCGGGAAATCGTACAACCCGAAACCGGCGTGTTGCTTCCCGTGAATATTGACCCCGTGGAAGTGGCCGCCATGCTGGACGGATTCTTAACCTCTGAAATGAATACCCCGAAATTTCGGGCCGGTGTGCGCCGGTTTTGGGAGGAACATTTTTCTGAATCACAGAATTACACTTCCCTCATGCACTATTTAAGCTGATCAACGCGCACAGCTTCCCAACAATAAAATGAACCAATGAGTAAGGCTGAACATAAGCATCCACAAACCTGTACCCAATGTCTGCTGAGCAGCAGCGATACGTCTGTTATCAGCTTTAATGAAGCAGGCGTTTGTTCTTATTGCACCGGTTATGTGCAAACCATCAATGCCTTCAACAACCAGCCTTTAAATCCGGAGGCACGCCTCAAGCGCACGGTAACACAAATGAAGGCGCATGGCAAAGGCAAACGCTACGACTGCATCCTCGGACTGAGCGGCGGCACCGACAGCAGCTACCTTGCCTGGTGGGCGCACCAACAAGGACTGCGTCCGCTGGTGGTGCACATGGACAACGGCTGGAACAGCGAACTGGCGGTGAAGAATATTGAAAACATCTGCACACGTCTGGGTTGGGATTTGCATACCCATGTGATTGACTGGGAAGAGTTTCGCGAACTGCAACTCGCATACCTGCGTGCCGGTGTGATTGACATAGAAGTGCTCACCGACCACGCCATCTATGCCATCATTTACCGTTTGGCACACAAATACAAAATAAAATACACGCTGAACGGCTACAACTACGCCACCGAGGCCATCATGCCCAAAGGCTGGACGTACAACAAACGCGATTACGAAAACATCCGCGACATCTATGCGAAGTTTGGCAGTGGAAAGAAGCTGAAAACCTATCCGCACCTCGGCTTTGCCGGCGCACTCTGGTACCACATCTTCCTGAAAATAGAGAATGTGAATGTGCTGAACTACCTGCCTTACCGTAAAGACGAAGCCAAAAAGCTGATTACCGCCGAACTGGGCTGGCGTGACTATGGCGGGAAACATTTTGAAAGCGTGTTCACGAAGTTTTATCAGATCTACATCCTGCCCAGAAAATTTGGCGTGGACAAGCGCAAATGCCACCTGTCAAACCTGATTTGTTCCGGACAGATCAGCAGGGAAGAAGCTTTGGAGGAAATGAAAAAACCTCTGTATGATGAAGCAGAACTGAACGAAGAAAAACAGTTTGTGCTGAAGAAATTTGGCCTTACGGAAGAGGCGTTTGAAGCCATCATGCAGGGCCCGGTGCGGAAGCACGAATCGTTCAAAACCGACAAGCCGCTCTGGCAGCGATACTTCACACTGGTTACGGGCATCAACCGCATCCTGAAAGCGCTGAAACTGAAACGCGCCTGAGATCACCTGCTCAGGCCGGAACATCCGAAACACATCCTTCCCATAAAACATGATTGAAATAAAAAACACACGCGTGCTGGTGCTTGCACCGCATACCGATGATGCCGAACTGGGCTGTGGTGGAACCATTGCCAAATTGCTGGATCACGGGAACCAGGTTCACTGCGCGGCCTTCTCTGCCTGTCAGCAATCCGTGCGCCCCGAGTTTCCTTCCGACATTCTGATTCGAGAAGTGAAAGAAGCCTCGGCAGCGCTCGGTATTCCGGCCGATCATCTGCACCTGTTCGACTTTGAAGTGCGTACCTTCAACTTCCGCCGTCAGGATATCCTGGACACCATCCTCAAACTGAAAAGGCAGATTGATCCTCAGGTGGTATTCATTCCTTCCGTGAACGATGTGCACCAGGATCACTATACCATTGCCCAGGAAGGCTTGCGCGCATTCAAATTGTGTAACCTGTTCAGCTACGAACTGCCTTGGAACAACCTCACCTTTCAGTCAACCAGTTTTTCCATTCTGGAAGAAAAACATCTGGAACGCAAGGTGGCAGCCATTAAAGCGTATAAATCACAGGCACATCGAGCGTACATGACGGATGAATACATTCGCGGCTGGGCGCACATGCGTGGCGTGCAAATCCATGAGCGCTACGCCGAGTGCTTTGAAATGGTACGCATGAAATTCTGAAGAAAACCCCACCCGAGGATTCAGTAAACTTTCAGTTTCGTAATTTCGAACACACAATCTGCCGCCAAACAGAAGTCCCGATCCTTTGGAACCCTTGGATAACAACACCTCTCAACCCCAAACATGAACTACCCCAACATCATAGAAGCCGTTCAGCGCGATGGCTACGCGGTTATGGAAAACGTGATTGGTCAAAACGACCTGAACGCCATGCAGGCCGCCTTCGACCGTCAAATTGAACATTACGAGGCCCATTTTGACTCCTCAAAAATCAATGAGAATGAACTGGGAACCCTGCGCTGCATCATCAGCCTGGATGAGGCTTTTCTGCCTCTGGCAGCGGTACAACCCGTCATGGAGGTTGCACAGGAGCTATTGGGCGACTACCTGTATTATTCGTTCAATGGCTTCTACACATCCCGCAGGTTCACACATCCAACAACGCTTTTTCACCGCGATGTTCCGCTGTTTACACCGGAAGTGATGCTCAGCCTGAACCTGTTGTATTGTTTGGATGATACCACTGCGGAAAACGGCGCAACCTGGTTTGTGCCGGGTTCGCATTTGCTGCGCAACAGGCCTTCCGACGATTATATCGAAACGCATAAAAAGCAGGTGACCATGAAGGCTGGTTCCGTATTGTTTTTCAATTCCCTGACTTTTCATGCCAGCGGCATCAACCACAACGGCGGACAAAGACGTTGTATCGCGAATGTGTTGCGCAAATCCTTCATGAAACCACAGTTTCAATGGGATCAAATCCTGGGTGGAAACGGTTTTGCCAATCATCTTTCTGAAGAAAGCAAAAAGCGCTTCGGATTTTACAACAACCCGGCACCTTCTCTGGAAGCCTATTACCAGGAAGGAATCCGGCGCAGGGCAGAACGCGAACAGCGCGGTGTGAAAACCGTTTACGGAATCGAATTGAAAGACATTTAACCCTGCTACTTCAGATTCTCACATGACCTCCATGCACCCTGAAGATTTGGCTGCAGTCTTGTCCCTGAACATCCTCGGTCAGGCGCAGGAGCCTATTACGCATCTTGCTTTTCCAGGCAACCACAA
>JBIKKI010000171.1:0-4163 GCA_044360435.1 Bacteroidia bacterium | reverse complement strand
TCTGACCGGAAGGCCGATTGATGAAACCAGCACTGTCCATCAGATCCTTCACGCGCCATTCCCAGCGTTTGAACACTTTATAACCGTGGCCGCGCTCGGGAATGCTGTCTTTCCAATAAGCATCGAAAGCAGATTTCACTTTGAAGTAGTTGGGCCGCACTTCACGCATGTAGTCCATCCAGCGGGAGGCATCGGTTTGCTGGGCCGACACCAGCAAGCTGCCGCCAACACATTGCAGCAAGAAGCAGGCGAAAAAGACAGGCAATCGCATAAAGGCAAAGGTAAGGAGGGGGAGGGAAAGCTATTTATAAAGTGCCACGTACAACAAAAAACCGCCCCTCCGTTTCCGAAGGGGCGGTCACTCCAAACATAGCACAAACAAATAGAAATGGCGGTCTTTATGACAAAAGGCAAAAGCCCTGTCGCAGTGGATTAATCCTGGCTTTTGAAGCCAAGTGTTTTGGATGTATTGCCGGTCCAGCGCTCTTCCTGACACAGTGCGATGATGGTGTCCAGGAACGCGCTTCCGTTGCCCAGGAGCATCCTGAGTTTCACCTTTCTGGCCACGTTGCGCATTTCACCCGGAGCAAAGGGGAAACGCACGGCCAACATCTTCGCATCAGCTTCTTTCAGGCGGGGAATGCTCAGCTTCCAAAGTTTTACCAGCAATTCCTGAGAGGGTTTGCGGAACATTACCTTATACAAGAAACGCCGTTCAAAAGCGGCATCCAGGTTTTGGGTCATGTTGGTGGTTGCCAAAAGGATACCTCGGAAGCGCTCCAGCTCATCCAGCACGATGTTCTGCATGGTGTTGTTCATCTTATCTACTGAATGTCCCACTTCCATCCTGCGGCTCAGAACGGCATCGCATTCATTCAGAAACAGAATGGGTTCACGTTGGCCATGTTCCATCAGCTGGTCATAATCCCTGAACAGCTTACGGGTATTCTGTTCGCTTTCTCCTACCCATTTGGACAAAATGTTGGCTACGTTGACTTCAATCAGAGGGCGCTTACTTTCTCGTGCCAGCTGCAGGGCTAATTCCGTTTTTCCTGTACCCGGATGACCATGAAGCAATACGGTGATGCCGCGCATGCGGTCACCTGGATCCAGCGTTTTCTTGTAGTTCTTAAAAAAGGAAGGTTTCACCAATGCACGGAGGTCATTGATCACCGGCATCATCTCTTCGTCGAACAACAGCGAAACCTTCTTGATTTGTTCAGGCATCAGTGTACCCTTCGGCAGCTTGGGCACCATGCGCAGCGATTGCTTTCGGGCTGCAAATTCCTCCGGGAGTTCAGGCAGAAACTTTTCTGCACCTTTGGCAGTTAGCTCCAGGGAATAATCATCACCCATGAAATTCTCCCCTTTGAGCACAATCAGCTCTTGCTTCATGGGCCACCAGGTGCCCTGGTGTATGTGCCCCGAAAAGATGTTTTGTTCTGAGCGACAGTATTGCAGATGATTATTGATGTAATGCACTGCAAAGCTGCTTTGATCCGTATAGTATGAAGTACAAATTCCCAGCAGGGCAAATTGCTCTACTACATGCGCTCCATTTAACAGGTACTTAATCAAGGTGAGTTCTGGGTTGAGCTTGGCAAGCAAACTCAATTCGTCTTTAACATCCTGACTGTTCAGGGTATCGTAATCGTAAAGTTTTTGCCGCGCATATTCGAGCATTTCAGACAAGCCAACCGGCTTCAATCCTGCCATCACCTTGGTATCGTCTTCGCGGATGGCCTGCATGATGCGCCTGCGAATCATCGGACCAAATTCCCATTCATTGGACACGCGGTTGCCTGCCTTGTGTTGTTCGAGGATGCTGAATTGAACCAGTTCATCCACCATCGCATCCAACTGATCATAATCCACATTGTGCTGCAACAGTTCCCATATTGATTTTACGGTAATGCAACGACCTTCTTTGGTGTAGTTGTAGGCAATAGCCAGTATCATTAATTCGATCTGGTTGAATTTCAACACATTACAATATTCACGTGCACCCTGAATGGGCACCACGGGCCTCCGATCATAGGCCGATGCAATGATTCGTTTGTAGTATTCCTTCAAAAAAGACACCATCGTAGGCTGACTGTTCCCTGTTTCACTCATCACGTTGCAAAGTTGAAGGCATCCAATGCAACCTATCTGCATTCTAATCGGGGGATAACTTTAAGTGTCTGATTGTCAACAAGAAAAAAACGGAATTCCGCCATAAAAGGAGTCTTGCACCTATTTAAATCATCCACATAAACCCTAAAATGAAACCCAGGGAATTAAATTTGTTACGCGCCTGTGAACGTATATTAAGATGCCTCGAACCAAGAATGCTTTAAGCCGGTATTATATCATCGACGAAATCCTGAGTGATACACGTATTCCACCGCCCAGCAAAAGTGATTTGCTCAGGCTGGTGCAAAGAAAACTGGGGATGCAAATCAGCGAGCGCACGCTGGCTCAGGACATACGCGACATGCAGGAAAGTGAGGATTTGGGATACTTTGCACCCATCACATACAACCGTCATCGCGGCGGTTATATGTATCAAGACCCGCATTATTCCATCCGGGGAATCAAAATTAAAGATGAACACCTGAATGTTTTAATGGTGGCCATCCAACAACTTTCCGGCATGCCCAACATTAAAGAATTGCAACACCCGCTGGAACAATTGAAAAGGGTTGTAATGGTTGGCAGCAAAACCGGGAAATATGAATACCCTCATGTGGTGCAAATGGAACATCGACCTGACGCCTCAGGAATGGAGCATTTTGAAGCGCTGTTCAATGCCATTTTGAACAAACAGAAAATCCGACTCAGATACCAGAAGTTTGGACAAGAAGAAAGTGCTTCTTATGTAGTCAGGCCTTACCTGTTGCGCGAATTTAAAAATCGATGGTATCTGGTGGCTCGTCGTGAAGACAACAACCTGATACGCATTTATGGTCTAGACCGAATCAGTTTTTGCCATATACTGAGGGGCGAAACATTCAGGGAAGAATTTAACGCAGAACATTACTTCCGATACGCCTTGGGTATTACTGTTGTTGACGATGAAGTTCCGGTGCAGGTGGAATTGTTATTTACCAAAGAAGATGCTCATTACATCTTATCCAACAAAATCCATGATTCACAGGAAATCATCAATCACGACGACAGCGGACTGCATATTTCATTAATCCTGCATCCGAGTTATGAATTGAAGATGCTGATCCGCGGTTATGGGCCCGGAGTCAGGGTATTAAAACCGGAATGGCTGGCGGACGACATTCGCCAGGATGCGTTGCATACTGCCGCTCGGTATGAACGCTGAGTGTTGTTTTTACAGATGCTGGAAGATGTCGTGCGAGAGTGTTTTCTGATTGGGATAATTGATCAGGATGGAACGGGTATCGTTTCTGTTGTACACAAATGTAGCAGAAGCGGCTACCGCGCTGGCTCCTGCCTGAACTGCTTCCAGCATATCGGCAGTTCCGCGGGCACCGCCCAGCGCCACCAAAGGAATATTTAAACGCGAAGCAACACTGTGGATGAGGGGTATATCGTAGCCAGACAATCGTCCATCCTTATAAATAGCGTGCAATACCAGTTCTCCTGCACCTGCTTGTTCGGCTTGCACGGCGGCATCTTCCGGAGTCAACTCGTACTTCTTGCTGCCTGAACTTCCTTTTACACGCAGTTTGCCAAACATGTTCTTGTCCACATCCAGACAAACCACAATACTCTGAGCACCGTATTGAGCAGCAAGTTCCGTCACCAGTGCCGGATGTTCCAGAAAATGGCTGTTGATGATGACCTTTTCCACCCCAAGGTCGAAGATACGCTTGGCCTGGTCGGCAGTGCGGATTCCTCCGCCATAGGCCAGCGGCATGAAGCACTCACCGGCCATGTCGGCAATTAAACTGTAATCAGGTTCAGTACCGTTTACTGTTGCCCGAATATCCACCATGACCAGTTCATCTACTTCCTTATCGTTAAAGATCTTGATGGCATTCAATGGATCACCAATGTAGTTTGGATTCTTGAAAGAAAGGGTTTTCACCAAACGACCTTTGTCTATACCCAAAACCGGAATTACCCTAATCCTTCTCATGGTTTCCATTGAATAAAACGGTGCATCATTTCCATGCCAAACCGATGGCTTTTTTCCGGGTGAAACT
>JBIKKI010000170.1:0-4164 GCA_044360435.1 Bacteroidia bacterium | reverse complement strand
TTTACGCCCTGAAGGCGCAGCTTCCCGCGGATGCGTGCGTCAGCCACCGAACCGTCTGCGCACAAAATGCGGTACCAGCTTCCGGTGGACTTGACTACCGTTCCCTGCATCAATACACCTGTGAGGCTATTCTGCGGATGGTTTCGCTTTTACCCATCGTGTAGAAATGCAAAACCGGCGCATCGCTTTTTACCAATTCACGGCATTGGTTGATGCACCATTCTATGCCCACTTCGCGCACTTCCTTATCGTCCTTGCAGGCCTGCACGGCCTCGCTGAGCTCGTAAGGGATTTCAATGTTGAAGATGTTGGGCAGTGTGAGCAGCTGTTTTTTGGTGGTAAGCGGTTTGATGCCGGGAATGATGGGCACGTTGATGCCTTTCTCGCGACAGCGGGACACAAAGTCGTTGAAATGTCGGTTGTCGAAGAACATCTGCGTGACAATGAATTCAGCACCGGCTTCCACCTTGCGTTTCAGGAAGTTCAGGTCGCTTTCCAGGTTGGGTGCGTCCATGTGCTTTTCCGGATAACCGGCCGAACCGATGCAGAAATTACTCACGGTGGCATTCACCAGTCCTTCGTCCAGGTAGATGCCGTTGTTCATGTTCTTGATCTGATAGATCAGGTCCAGGGCATTTTTATTTCCACCTTCTTCAGGTACAAAGAAGCGGTCGTCCTTGCGTGCATCGCCGCGCAGGGCGAGGATGTTGTCGATGCCTACAAAGTGGAGGTCGATGAGCGCATTTTCTGTGTCTTCCTTGTTGAAGCCGCCGCAGATGAGGTGTGGCACTGCATCTACCTTGTATTTGTTTTGGATTCCGGCGCAGATGCCTACGGTTCCGGGGCGCTTGCGTGTGGTGATGCGGTCGTAGCCGCCATCCGGGCGTTTGCGCATGATGAAATCCTCGCGGTGATACGTAACATCAATAAAAGAAGGATTAAACTCCATCAGGGGGTCAATGCCGCTCCAGATGCTGTGTATGCTCTCGCCTTTCAGGGGAGGCAGTATCTCAAAGCTGAAGAGGGTACGGCCGTTGCGCCCGGAAATATGGTCGGTGATTTTCATAGTTACAAGTTCACGGTAATTTGCTGCACACCTTCAATTCCGGGCCGGTTATAGTATACTACAACAGGTTGTCCTTTTTGAAGTTGTGAAAGCGCTTTCATGTAGCCTTCCACGTTTTCTACCGGCGTTTCGCCCAAAGCCATGATGATGTCGCCTTTTTGAAGTCCTGCCTTTTGTGCCGGCTTGCCATCGCTCACGCCATCCAGACGCAAACCCGGACCGGGGAAGGAATAGTCCGGCATCACACCCAGACTCACCTTAAACGGACTGCGTCCCGGGCTGACATCTTTGGTTTTGGTGAATTCAGGTTTTCCGCCGCTCTGGTTCTTCCGGATGAAGGTCAGCATATACTTCCAGCTTTCGTACATGCCCGCGTAGTTGATGCGTTCTTCATCATCACTGGGCATGTGGTAGTCCTGGTGCTGTCCGGTGAAGAAATGAAGCACGGGGATGTTCTCCAGATAAAAAGAAGCGTGGTCGCTGGGGCCGAGGCCGCTCTCGCTGGTGGTGATGCGCAGGATATTGGTGTCGGTGGGCAGTGCTTCCAGACTTCGTTTCCAGTCGGGCGTGGTACCAGTGCCATTGATCACCAGTGTTTTGCGTGCAGAATCCAGGCGGCCAAGCATGTCGATGTTCACCATATAAGCCACATCCCTGATGTTGATGGATGGATTTTTGGTGAAGTACTTGGAACCAATCAGTCCCAGTTCTTCCCCGCTGAATGCCATGAAGAGGTAATTGTAGGCTTTGAATTTTTTGTCTTTGCTGATGGTTCGTGCCAGCTGCAGCATGGCTGCGGTTCCGCTGGCATTGTCGTCGGCGCCGTTGTGGATCTGGTTGCTGCCCTGTGCACGGCTGCCGCCCAGCTCTCCATAACCAAGGTGGTCGTGGTGCGCGCCAATGATTACGGTGTAGCGGGCCTTCTTGTTCGCCTTGTAGCCCAGCACATTGTGGCCCTGACCTTGCAAAATCGTTATATCTACCTGAAGTTCAGCCTCCTGAGCTGCCTTCAGCGCATCTACCGACCGATAGGCGTACAGGATTGGGATGGAACGCGGGTTGGTTCCCCGTTTCAGTTCCCCGTCAGGGTTGGCTCGTGTATCCGGGGAAGGGATGAAGATAATGGCCGCTGCGCCGCGCTTTTCCGCAGTTTGGATTTTGTAATCCAGATCTTCATAAGGTGCAAAGGGCGAGTGCGGCGTGGTTTCTTTGGGTGAACCCAGCATGATGAGGGCAATTTTCCCCTTGAGGTCACCGGCATCGCGGTAATCGTTATGGCCCAAACTGTCGGCTTCAATACCGTAGTTCAGGAACACCAGCGGAGCCTTTACCTGAGCCTGGTTGGCGCTTTGGGTCAGCGGAAAGAAGGCTGAGTTCAGCGGCAGCTTTATGATGGAGTCGCGAACCTTCACGCTGAGTGCAGATTTGCCTCCGGCGATGCGCAGGCGTACAATGTCGAAAGGCTGCATCCAGCTTCCGTTCATACCCTTCGGACTCAAGCCAATGGCTTCAAATTCCTTTGCGATGTATTCGGCAGAAAGCTGTTCTCCGGGCCAGCCGGTAAGCCTTCCTTCCAAAGCATCTGCCGCCAGGTAGCTGATGTCTTTCTTGAAGTTGTTCAGCGCTTCTTCCCGCAGTTTATCCGGTTTCTGAGCCCAGAGTGGAGCCGCGAGCAATGCCAGCGGCAGCAATAGTTTTATCCGTACAGTTCCCACAGTGTTTTGATGATGATGGCTGAATTCAGCACGGCAAATATACTGCGCAACACGGCGGCAGGCAGTTTTCGTGCAACCCGCACGCCCAGCGGACTGAACACCAGTACGCCCGCGGCCATGGGCAACGAAAAAGTCCAAATGAGGTAGTTGAACTGCGGAAGTCCGGCGATGCACGGTGCTTCGGCGCTCATGTACTGAATGATGGTTGGCAATGCAATGATGGGGATGCAGCCCAAGGATACCGAGGTGGCCTTCTTCAAATCGTAGCGCAGCCACATGCGGAACAGCGGAACCATGATGACGCCTCCGCCCAGTCCGCTGAGCGCCATCACGCATCCGGCCACCAGTCCAACGGCTACCGACGACCAGCCTGCCTGGGGTTCCAGATTGATGGTTCCGACGGCACCTTCCTTCTTTCCAAACAGCATATTCCACACGCTGAGCAGCAGGAAGAGGAGGAATACCAGCAGGAAATCTTCCCTATGGTACCAGTCTGAGCGGTTGATGAGCCAGGAAAGTCCCCAGGCGCTGCACATGCCGGCAAGGCCTGTGGCCAGCACGGCTCCCGGGAAGAAGTTGCCCATGAGGTATTGGCGACGACTGCCGGCAAGTCCACTGAGCGCCACCAGCAGGATGGAATTGGCCAGCGTGAAGCGCACCAGCTCCGTGCCGCCAATATGGTATAATCCGAACAGGTGCTGCAGGATGGGAATGAAGATTACGCCGCCGCCCACGCCCAGCATGCCGGCCAGGAATCCGCCCAGCGAGCCAATCAGCGGCAGCAATATCCACCACAGCAGGCTCATGGACGCAGCAGCTTTTCGTAGGAGGACTTGTCGCCAAGCAGGGACGATGCTTTGAGTACATCCGGATCCTGGCGCAGCCCTTTTTCGTATTCGGCGCGGTCATAGAAGAAGCGGCTCACAATCTCCAGTTCCAGGCGGTATTGAATGCCTTTGCGTTCTGCATTCAGCTTGTCGCTGAAGGCGCGCCGTGAGGCTTCTTTGGTATCGGGAAGCAGGCGTTCATCAAGTACGGCATCGTCGGTGAGGCTCCTGCTCTGTTTGAGCATGCGCTCGCGGTGGTGGATTTCCAGATCGAAAGCGGCTTCTTCCACAAAGCTGTTCCACGCGTCGTCGGGCAGGGTAAATGCTGCAGGACTCGGCGGACTGTCGTGGCTATTGCGCCAGCGGTTCGCGAACTGGAACAAGAGCTGCCGTTCGTTCAGCAAGCGGTAGATGCCTTTATTCCAGGGGTCTTCCACCACCACATCCGGGCGTACGCCACCTCCGTCATACACGGTGCGACCGTTTTTGGTTTTGAAGGCATTGCGCAGTGAGTCGGGGATGCTGCCCGCGCTGCCGTCGGGATTGCGTTTGCTGT
>JBIKKI010000169.1:0-4176 GCA_044360435.1 Bacteroidia bacterium | reverse complement strand
ATTCTTTACCAGCATTTGTTCTGGTTCCTTGGCCACCCCGAAGTATACATCATTTTGATGCCTGCATTGGGCATCACCTCTGAAGTTATTGCCACCAACGCACGGAAACCTATTTTTGGATATACCGCCATGGTTATTTCACTGATGGGCATCTCTGTACTTTCATTTATCGTATGGGGTCACCACATGTTCATCACAGGTATGAATCCATTCCTCGGTTCGGTATTCATGTTCCTGACGCTGGTTATTGCGGTACCTTCTGCGGTAAAAGTATTCAACTACCTGACTACACTGTGGCGCGGAAACATCCAGTTCACTCCGGCAATGTTGTTTGCCATTGGTCTGGTTTCATTTTTCATCTCCGGCGGTTTGACAGGTATTTACCTGGGCAACGCAGCCTTGGACATCAACCTGCACGACAGCTATTTCGTAGTAGCGCATTTCCATCTGGTAATGGGATCTGCGGCTATTTTTGGTATGTTCAGTGGCATTTATCACTGGTTCCCGAAAATGTTTGGCAGGATGATGAACAACACATTAGGGTACTTCCACTTCTGGCTGACCTTCATTGCTGCATATCTGGTGTTCTTCCCGATGCACTTTATGGGATTGGCCGGTGTACCACGTCGTTATTATGCATTCAGCGTAATCCCTGAATTTAACGTATGGCTGGAAGTGAACCAACTGATTACCGTTGCCGCTATTTTGGCCGGCTTTGCTCAGGTGTTGTTCCTGTGGAACTTCTTCTACAGCATTTTCCGTGGGAAGAAAAGTTCTGAAAACCCTTGGAAAGCCAATACCCTCGAATGGTCAACGCCTGTGGAGCATATCCATGGCAACTGGCCGGGTGAAATACCCACTGTTTATCGTGGCCCTTACGAATACAGCCGTGAAGACCGTGAAGAAGATTATTACCCTCAATACATCCCCGGTGAAGACGAAGGTCATGGACATGGTGCACCTAAAACAAAAACTGCGCCTGTGCATACCGAAGAAGCGCCTGCAGCAACCGGTGGCAATGTATTGTTCTCCGCATTGAAAAAAGTGTTCGGTTTCAGCCCACGCTGAATTCAAGAACCATGATGTTGAACAAACATCGACTATTCAGACAGGTAGGAAGGCTTTCCTACCTGTCTGTTTTTATACTGATTCTGCTGGGAGGCATTGTCCGTTCAACAGGCTCTGGTATGGGATGCCCGGACTGGCCTAAATGTTTTGATCGTTTGGTACCGCCTACATGTGCATGCCAGCTGCCTGCGGATGCAGAAAGTAGGCTGAATGCCAAACGAGAGGAAAAGCTGGAGAAGTTCGCCTTGCTGCTGGAGAAACTTGGAATGGGTAACAAGGCTATAGAAATTCGCAAAGACCCACGTCTTCGCACCCACGAACCGTTCAGTCCTGTGAAGGCATGGATTGAATACATCAACAGACTTTACGGTGCACTCACCGGTTTGTTTGTGTTCGCACTGCTGTTGCTTTCTGTTAAGTATTTAGGCAGCAATCCGAAGGTGTTTTGGTTCACCCTGACGGGCTTTATACTCACATTCTTCAATGCCTGGTTAGGCTCTAAAGTAGTGGTAACCAATTTGTTGCCCGGGCTGGTCAGCATGCATTTCATGTTGAGTTTTGGCGCCATCATCTGTTTCATGGCTGCGGTCATGTGGCAGCAGGAACGCAAGAACAGATTTCAGCCCATGCCCTCTTTTGGTTTATGGATGTTGTTGTCTGTTGGTTCATTGATACAAATCAGTCTTGGGGCCTTGGTTCGGGAACGTGTTGACTTCCTGGAAACACACAATGCGCTCATCCAGGCCAATGGATGGTTGAATATGGAGGCTATGGGAACGCTGTTCCTGGTGCATCGCGGCATGAGCATCTTGTTATTGGCGGCCCATGCCTGGATTTGGTGGAAGTGTTACCAAGATCCTCACAAATCGGTTTCATACTTCCGCTGGCAGCATTTATTGATGGTTTTGCTGTTGATCCAGATCAGCACCGGTGCCCTGAATACGATATTCCCTTTCCCCATGGTCGCGCGTGCACTGCACATCTTGTTGGGCAGCATCTGCTTCGGCATACAATGTTACCTGGCACTCGCAGCCCTGCGAAAAACAAAAGACCCTGAACCCGGTTATGCAGCATAAGGACACCGAAATGAGTGCATCTGCAAAGGAAATATTCAAAGATTACCTGCAACTGGTCAAATTCAGGCTTACCGCATCGGTGGTGGGCAGCGCAATTTTCGGTTATCTGGTGGCCGTGAAGGTTTTGGATGATCACGACTTCAGTACGTTGGAGGCATTTGGGGTAGTACTCGGGGGATTTTTTACCGTTGCCGCATCGAATGGTCTGAATCAGCTTATTGAAAAAGAGCAGGATGCCAAGATGAAAAGAACCAGTAAACGCCCCATTGCCATGGGAAGAATTTCGGATGCATCCGCAAGGTTATTCTGTTTGCTGAGCGCGTTGTTGGGGTTTCTGATTTTATGGTTTGCCTGCAATCCTCTTTCCGCCTGGTTGGGCTTGATTTCCCTGATACTTTATGCCTTTTTATACACCCCATTGAAGGGCATCACTCCTTTGAGCGTGCTGGTAGGCGCCTTTCCTGGAGCTTTACCACCATTGATTGGTTGGACTGCGGGCGCTGACCAATTGGATGTCATGGGCTTAACCCTATTCGGGTTTCAGTTTTTCTGGCAATTTCCCCATTTCTGGAGCATTGCCTGGATGCTGCACGACGATTACCAGGAAGCCGGATATTGGCTGTTGCCAACGCCACACGGCAGAAGCAGAAACAGCAGCTTACAAATCCTCCTCTATTCTGTGATTTTGATTTTGGTGAGCATATTGCCACTGAATCTTGGTATGGTAGGGCCCTGGTTTCTGCTGTTCACCCTACCCCTGGGCGGCCTGATATTATTTCGTGCATGGAAATTGCACCAAAGCCTGTCAACACCTGATGCGCGAAAACTCATGTTTACAACCCTGTTTTACAGTCCGCTGATATTCATCGGATTATTAATATGCTGACCTGATTCCCCATGCAAACACAACCCATACAACCCAACAAGTTTCAGCCCAAAGAGCCAAGCTTCCGTATGAATCCCCGTGAATTCATATTGTGGCTGCTGATTGTTGCTTCCATCATGTTGTTTGCCGCTTTTACAAGCGCATACATTCTGCACCGAAAAGATGGATTGGCCAATAACCAGTGGATTCAGTTTGATTTACCTGCACAATTCACCTATTCACTCTTAACGGCGGCAATCAGTTCGGTGACCATGTACCTTGCATTCCGGGCTGCAAAAAATGACGAACTCGGTCAGAATAAAATCATGTTAGGTGCCACGCTGTTGCTGGGAATCACATTTTGCGCACTGCAATACAGCGGTTGGAAATACCTTACTTCCATTGGATTGCCCTTCGTACCAAATGAAGATATGGCTGGCGGAATCAGCGCTTCATTTTTGTACGTGGTAACGGTGTTTCACTTTCTTCATGTGATTGGAGGCATCATCCTTTTGTTCTTTACCCTCATCAGAAGCTTCGCCCTGAAAGTGCATCGGAAGAACATGTTTCTCATCCGCATCACAAATACCTATTGGCACTTTGTTGGCCTCCTTTGGATTTATTTGTTTTTATTTCTTTATTTCGCACGGTAAACAACAAGCATGGCGAACCAAACTTCTGCTACATTCGAAAATCAGGCTATGTGGGCCGGCGGGCGCTCTCCGTTTAATTTGAGCTACGGGAAGTTGATGATGTGGATTTTCCTGTTGTCAGATGCTTTCACCTTCAGTTCTTTGCTTGTAGGATACGGAGCCATTCGTTTCAGTTATTCAGGCGCTGCAGTTGCCTGGCCTGATCCGGCAGCCATTTTCAACCACTTCCCATTCATGCACGGGTATTTTCTGCCCTTGTTGTTTGTGAGTGTGATGACGTTCATCCTCATCTTTTCAAGTGTTACGATGGTGCTTGCTGTGGAAGCAGGTCACCGCAACAGCAGAAAAGAAGTTTCGAAATACATGTTCTATACCATCCTCGGTGGCTTTGCATTCCTTGGTTGTCAGGCTTGGGAATGGACACAGTTCATCCATGATCAGGGCCGACTGGATTCCAACTTCTTTGGAATTACCCAGCAAGGGTACGAACATCTGAAGCAGGTAAAATTTGGTG
>JBIKKI010000053.1:0-14613 GCA_044360435.1 Bacteroidia bacterium | reverse complement strand
CGCCCATTTGCATGGCCGGCCTGATGTATTGGGCATTCAGATGCATGGTGAGGAACATGAATGGCAACTTGGGGAATTGCTCAAGAATGGTTCTTGCCAGCGTCAGGCCATCCATTCCCGGCATGCTGATGTCGGCAATAACCACATCCGGCTTCTGGGAACGCAGGGCATCCAGCAGTTCATATCCATCGGTAAACATTCGCAGCACCTGATACCCAGGCCTGCTTTCCAAAATCTGTCGGAGACCTTCATTCATCAATCGGTGATCATCCACTAAAAACAAGCGCAGGGAGGGTTTCATTTGCAGGCTCAAAAATATAAATAAACCCTTTTATGTAGTTAAATTTAATTCCATTTAATTCACTTCATCCTTCCGGGCTTCGGCATCATAAGCCGGTGCTTCAGCCTGGAAATACATTCCACGCCCCGGCGCTGTTTCTATCAGATACGTGCCATTTATTTTTTTTAATCGCGCTTCAATACTCGTATAACCCATTCCCCTTTTCCAGGATTGGTCATCCATATTAAATCCACATCCGTCATCTTCATAGGTAAGAATCACATCTCCCCTTCTGCCTATTAATTGAATGTCAATTTGTCCGGCACCGGAGTGCTTGATAGAATTGCTGATTAGCTCACCCACAATTCTGTAAATGTTCACCTGCAAATCGAGTCCTAAATCTGTTGGAACAAATTGGCTGTGAAACCGAACTTCCATTTTGTTCGCTGCAGAAACAGCTTCTGCCAGCTGATGCAGTGCTGTAACAATTCCAAAGTTAAACACGCTGCTGCTATACAAATCATGGCTGATACGCCGAACCTCCGTAGCTGCTTCATCCAACATGCCCGAAATTTTGGTATACCGTTCCTGATTTCCAGATTTCAGCTTATTTAAATCCTCTTGCAATGATGAGAAATTCAACTTGGCAAGGGACAAAATGTAACCCAGTCGGTCATGCAATTCACGCGCAATACGGTTGCGCTCCTGATCCTTACCCTCCAGAGCCGCGTTTACTGTAATGAGTTCCTGTTCTTGAAGTACGTTTTTTATGTGCCGCTCTTTCAACTCCATTTCCCTGAGGCCCAGTTGTTTCCGGTTTCGGAAATATTGATACATGATGATGAATAAAACAAGCAGCGCAAACACAATCAACATCAGAACCAGATTTCGAATTTTGTACAATTGATTTTCCAACAGCAATTTGCTGTTCTGAGCTTCTTTTGCGGCCAGCTGATAACCGGCTTCAAGCTCTTCCAGCGACTTTCGATTTAACTCTTCATAATTGGCCTCACTCTGAATTAAATAATCTTCAAAGTCAGGGATAAGCTCGGCTGAACCTGCTTTGGCCAAGTTTAGAATAAATTTAGCTTCTTTCAGAAACAAGTTGTTGTAGGAATAATCAGGCAGCTCTTTGTTGAGCGAATCCGCCTCAGCAATGAGTCGCGTACAAACAGCAATTTCCCTTTTTCTGGCATGGATAGACGATATGTGCAACAGCAGTTTAAATATGTTCTGTTGGTAGTCCAATTGACGGTACAAATCCAAAGCGCTGCTTTGATAGAAATAGGCACTGTCCAAATTACCCAGGGTGTAGTATGTAAACCCAGTGCTCATTTGTGCTTGTGCAATCAGCTGTTTACTTCCATAGGCACGGGCTTGTTGCTCATAGTCAAGAAAAACCTGAAGCGCTGCCTGAGGTCCTCCGTTATTCAGCGCGATAACCCCTCTTTGCTGCAGTCTTCTGATGTATTGGAAGGTATCTCCCACTTGTTTGAAACACCAGTACGCCGAATCGCAATGAGCTGCAGCGCGATCCCAAACTCCGCGATTTCTGAATAACTCTACTAAATTGGCATAGGAATAACCCATTCCCTGGGTATCCTGAATGCGGCGTCTGATGTCCAAAGCCCGACGGTGATACAAAAGCGCTGAATCGAATTTATTTTGATTACTCAGCAGGTAACCTTTACGGTTTAGTGCGTTGGCCTCACCTTTTGGGTAATGGATGTACGCAGCCAAATGGTACGCGCTGTCGGCCAGCTTGTAGGCCACATCGGGACGTTCATCAATTTCAGCTTTTGACAGGAGCAGCAGTGAATCGACCATGCGTTTTGTTCGATCATGCAGCTGTTCATCGCGCTTTGACTTGTCCTGGCAGGCAAAAAGGATGAAACACGACGACAGAAATAGTGAAATGGATCGCAACAACAGCAAATATTAATGGAAGTAATTATTTATCAAATGCATTCAGGAACAACCTGCACCATCATATGGCTTATTTCTTACGCCACCTCCGTGACAGGAAGCCGGCTGGGTGCCGCTGGTATAGGTAAACACTATTTCCAGCTCTTCGCTGTAATAAGGCCCGGAATTTCCCTGGGTGGCAGAACATGCTGCGGTTTTGTAATTCTGGAGATACGGCAAGTCGAGAACAAAATCGCTGCCGGCACCCGATGCGGAATCAAGCATAACGGTGATGGAACTGACCAGCCCGTTCGCGTAATAGCTGCGTGGCAATACCTCTGTTATCGTATAGGTATCTAAGGCATAAACGGTAAGTACAAATTTGAAGTTTCCGGCAGTTCCTGCCACGTTAAGGGATACGCAGTTGTCGTTCATGGTTTATGATATGTTGATTGTTATGTAACCATCGAAAAAATGCAGCAGGCCTTATCCGAAGCTTTTGCTCCGGACAAGACCAAAACTGCTTACTAACATAAATCAACATAAAACAGGCGTGTACAATAAATCAACAAAGTCTTTTCTAAGCATATAGAGAGGGTTTTAGAAGGTTTTTCTTAAGGGTACGTTTTGCAGTGATTACGCCGTTTTGCCTGGATAACAAGAGGCATCCGCTGGCCAATGCCAATTGTCGGTATTGCTCTGAATCTGGCAATAGGAGGGTGTAATCTGATGGTGCAGTGCTGATGTGCGCATCGAGCGCCTGCAGCAATCTTAAAAAAGTACCACCACCTCGATATGCTTCGGCAACCAGTACACTGGCGGCAGCATGCTGAGGTTTCCCAATGCACATGCCTGCAAGGTTCTCCCCTGACCAAGCGAAATGCAGCACTTCGTTGAGGGTAGGGATACATTCCAACCAACTGTACTGACCTTTCTGCACCAAAGGATACACCTGTTCCAGATAAAAGGAAACAGCCAACGGCAGTTGGGCTTGCAGTACAGGCATTACATGAATACCTGTCCAGCATTCACGATTGTTTTTATCTGATGAATGTTGCTCCATGTTTGTTCAGTCTGCTTTAGAAGCAAAAACTCCTAAACAGCTTTACAAACATTTCTCCTGAAACACTAACCGCGCCTCACGGTTTTCAGTGATTTTTTGCTAAAACTGAAACTTCACGAAACTAATAGTGGCGAAAACCACGGAAGCGGTTTTGAGTGTCAACGACCCAGGGCCAGCTTCAGGTGCATAAGGTGGTGGGTTGAGTGCCAGCCATACATGGCGATGAGTTGTGCCAGCGTTATTCTTTTGCCCAATTGCGGATGTTGCATCCCACGTTGCAGGAGTTCGGGCTTTTTCAGCACATTCAGCAACAGCAGCGACCAGCGCTGATGCAGGCCCAGCAGAATCATAAATGACGCTTCATGACTGTATCCGTAATCTTCGCCAGCGGCCCACAGTTCTTCTTCCCAGGGTTTAATCACGGGTTCGTTTTCGGTAAGCAACAGCTTGGTGCGCACCCATGCATTCAGGTGGCTGTCTGCCAGGTGATGTATCACCTGAAGTGCCGTCCAGCCTCCCGTCCGATAAGATCGCTGCAGGTCATCTGGTGTAACACCTTTCAAAATCCGCGATAAGGATTCAGGCAGTGATTGGATCTGCAATACAGCTTCCAGTAATTCTTCCAGCTGCCAATCGGTTTTTTCCCAAGAAAACTTGCCGATTGGATACCTCAGTTGCTCATCGTTCATGCTGCAAAAATGCAGGCAATCGGCACATTTCCCCCAAGCATCAACACGATTTGTGTATTTGTAAACTTCTGTGTCGGCATTTTTTCAGACGGCCTATCTTTGAACGAACCAAATACCCACGCACATGAAAAAGAACATGGGAAACACCGACAAGTTGTTGCGCATTTTGGGCGCTATTGCCTGTTTT
The DNA here is from genome assembly GCA_044360435.1 of Bacteroidia bacterium. Classification (GTDB taxonomy): domain Bacteria; phylum Bacteroidota; class Bacteroidia; order NS11-12g; family UBA955; genus REEB481. The sequence goes on along the minus strand of JBIKKI010000053.1, from coordinate 10,489 downwards.
GCAATCGCATATTTTGTTAAACCTGCCGCTCCCTACGACCTCGTTTTAAGGATTGCCGGACTGGCATTGGCCGTGACGTCATTATTCAGTTTTTGCCCCTTGTACACCCTGATGGGCATCAATACCTGCGGGATCAAAAACGAAAAGAAATCTTGATTTTCAGGAAACGGGTTTAAACGCTTCAAAGGCATTGCTGCATGCTTTGCAATAGTGCATGCTTCTGCACAGCGTTGGCCCGAACGGCGTTTGCATCGTGGTATTTCGGCTGCCGCATAAAGGACAAGGCGTATCGCTCAGCACATCCAGTTCAATATAGCCGTCGTGTTTTGGTGGCGGAGCCAGTCCGTGTTTCAGCAGCGCCTGTAAACCGGCTTCACTGATCATATTGCTGTTCCAGGCTACCTCGAATGTGGTAACCACACGAACATCCTCATAGCCGGCATCATGCAACGCGTCGGCCACGAGTCCTTCCATGATTTTCAGGGCAGGACAACCGGAAAACGTGGGTGTGAGATTTACCTGAACCGTGCCTGCTTCGTCCACCTGCACAGAGGTGACGATGCCCAGGTCAACGATGGACAGCGGCGGAATTTCGGGATCTTTTACAGCGTATAAAGCCTTCCAGATTTCCGGATGCAGCGCTGTGCTCTCGCGTGTGCTTACCATTCTGCAGCCGGATCTATGCGGAACACTTCCGTCATTTCATCGAGCAGGGGTTGCAGGTAAGCGGTATGCTTACCGTAGCGGCCACCTGCGGCAAGCGCATCATTGGCTTCCGCAGGAATGGACAGATGCGCGGCATGTAAAACAGGCTTGATGGCTTCAAGCCACAGGTTGCGCAGGTGTAATTCTCCTTCAAAAATGCCCGCTTCTTTCAGCGCATCTTCATATGGACCTGCTTCAAAAATGCCCAAAGCCAGCGGGAATGCCTGGTTCAGAGCTTCCTGCATCCGTCCGTGGCTTTCTTCATTGCCAACACCCAACAGCTTCACCCAGGAATCTGCGTGCATCACGTGGTATTTGACTTCTCCCCTGAACTTTCGGGCCACCTGGGCCAGCGGTTCGAAGGAACTTTGACTGAGCAGTTCGAACCTCAATTGTTCGGCCCTGTCAAACAGGAAGTGACGCATCAGCGAGAAATCGTATTCACCAATGGGAATTTCTACCAGATGGCAGCAATGGAACTGTTCTGCATTGCGCATAAAGGCAACCGTATCCGGCTCACCTTCACCCAGTTCGTGCAGGATCTGGTAAAGCGCATGCGCCTGACCGATTTTATCCTGAGCCATACTGCTGAAAGCAATGTCTTCTTCCAGCACTGGACCCAGTCCGGTCCATTCGCTGTTACGGTGACCCAGAATCAATTGATCATCGGCCATTTTATAGAGCAGTTCCTTCACTGCCAGCACATGTACTTCGGTGTATTCCATTACGCGTTTTGTTTTTGTTTGAAAGCCTGAATCCGATCCATCACCTTATAACTTTCCGGATCCCTGTGTTTTTTTTCAGGTGTGGTTTCAAAGATGTCTGCGTCATCGTAATCGGTAACGAATACATCGCTGGTTTTCACCACCCAAAGGTTCACACATTGCCCCCTTCTGCTGTATTGTTCCTTGGCAAACATCATGGCTAATTCGTGATTGGGCGCATGTACAATGCCCACATGCTGATGCTGTGTGCCTCTTTTTTTCTGGTGAAACACTTCATAGGTTTCAAACTGATCCAGCGATTCCAATGGCTGGAATTCTTTTTCTTGGTCAATTTGCGACCTGTTTACACGGGGATCTAGTGATTTTATAATCATGGCTGTACCAAAATTCGTTGCTGATAGGATGTTCCATTTATCCGGCACTGCAGCAGGTAAGCACCTGCCGACAAACCTTCCACGCTGATCTCGGAAACAGCACCTTGGCCTTCCCATGAGCTGCTGCCGCTGCGGAATTCACGTCCAGACATATCCAAAATCCGGAAATATAGTTGGCCTTCAGCGGCCCCCGGATGTTCCATATAGATTCTATCTTTTGCAGGATTCGGATAAACCTTCCATGCTGTTTGCGCATTGATATGCCTGGTTGAAGTTGCCCAGTTGCTGAGGTATAAATCATCAACCAAAAACCAGTTCCCGGGTTTTGCAGACAAGCCATCAGGATTGAGCAGAGAAAGCAGCACGGTTGCACTGTCGGGAATACCGGAGAACAGCGGGTCGTAGCTAATATCGGCACTGAATTCCGTCCATGAACCCACATTTGCAGCACTGCGCCAAACACCATTTCCCACCAAATTTCCCTGATAGAACATGTTGATTTCTGCCTGAGCCGTATCTCCAATCGTGTTCATCTGGTAGAAACCGCGGAAGCTCGCAAATTTGGACTGCACAGGAAAAGAAGGCCGTTCCGGATCTGCTTCCAGCGCATCCAGGGAATGGCTGCTCAAAATGAACGCACCCAAGGTTTCGGAGCCACTTAATCCGTTGGCCGTTCCTGTTTGCAAGCGCAATGCGTAGGAACCGCTTCTGGCTTTGGATTCACGGAGCACGTTCTGAACCACATATCGGGCAGCGCCAAACAGACGGTCGCTGCTCAGGTAACGGTTGGGCTGGAGCAACACCAATGAATCCCAGTCGTTAAACCCGGCATTTGGCGGTGGCGTCATGGAAAGACCTGTAGCTTTGGTAAAGAAAATGCTGTCCACATCCAGAAAGCCGGACTGTTGTGCGTATGCATCCAGGGCCACGGAACTAATGATGATAATGCCGGAATCAGCGGAGAGGCCGCCGCCGGGCATGAGTATACTCTGCCGTTTCCAGGCCCCGCCGGTGGTTCCACCGATGCGCATGGTTTGAACGCCCACCGGATTTCCGAGGCGGGTAAACACCACCAGCAGATGGGCGGTATCGCCGGCAGCCAGATTCGCGCGATACAATACACTTACGCTGTCGGGCACAGAGGAATAAGCGAATCCAGGCAGTGGGAAACCAAAAATACCGCCGGCTCCCAAATTGGCGAGTGCCGTGAACGAAGGAACATCGCCTGCATTATGGGTCAGGCGCAAAGCTGCCCCATGCTGACCCTGAACCCGTTCCACCTTGCCGTTTTCCGTCCACACGGAAGGATTCAGGGAGCGGTATTCGGACCAGGACTCAAATCCGGCATTCGGCACTTGAGCGTGCAGCCCAGCAAGTGCAAACAAAGAGGCGGAAATAGTAAAGAAGTATTTTTTCATAGCGGGTATTGGGTAGTAATGGTGGCTGAAGCTCGACCGAAATCAGGCCAGAGGCGCAACGTATTGAGCGTCTTTGCTGAGGATGGCTTTGCGCACCCAGCGGTGGCGTTCTTCAGCGGTGCGACGCACGGCAAGACGCTCTGCATTGCAGGGACCGTTGCCATTGATTACACGCTTGAACTCTTCCCAGTCTGGCTCGGTATATTCCCATTTTCCGGTAGTTTCATTTTTGCGCAGATTGGGGTCGGGCAATTCCAGACCCAGATCCCAGATTTTAGGCACGTACATGTTGAGGAATTGCTGCCTCATGTCGTCGTTGCTTGCCATTTTCACCTTCCAGCGCATCAAAATTTCGCCATGCACCGAAGCTTTATCCGGTGGGCCAAAGAAATGCATGATGGGCGGCCACCAGCGCGTAAGCGCGGCTTGAACCATTTCGCGTTGCTTCTTGGTTCCAGTGGCCAGGAACACCACATTGTCGTGGCCATATTTAAGGTGGAATGATTCTTCTGCACAAATGCGGTCAAGTGCGCGGCAATAAGGACCATAACTTCCTTTTGCGTTGGTGATCTGGTTCACAATGGCGCCTGCGTCAATCAACCAGGCAATCACAGCACTGTCTGCCCAGGTTTCTGCCGGATAATTGAACACGTTGGAGTATTTCGATTTTCCGGAAATGAGGTCGTTGATCATGTCTTCCCTGCTTTTGCCGAGCGTTTCTGCGGCGGCATACAACAGCTGCGCATGGCCAACTTCATCCTGAACCTTCGCCATCAGCGCGAGCTTACGGCGAAATCCGGGTGCGCGGGTAATCCAGGTTCCTTCAGGAAGCGAGCCGATGATTTCGGAATGTGCATGTTGTTCAATCATGCGGATCAACTGCTTCCGATATTCTCTGGGCATCCAGTCGTTGGGTTCAATTTTGTCGCCCTGTGCAATACGGGCTTCGAATTCAGCCAGCTTCACCGGATCTTCACCTTCCAGAATACTCAGCTTTTGGCTCGGGTCTATGTATGCGTTTCCGTACATGGTTTGGATATTTTCGTTTAAGTTGTTTCTTTTTTTAATCCGTTCAAGATGAATCGGGTGAGGCGATCGGCAATCTGATCAGGCTGCATTTCTCCGTCAGGTCTGTACCACGACACCACCCAGTTAAGGGAAGATAGAATGGTGAGCACGGCAAACTTGCGATCCACATCCGAAAACACACCTTCATCTTCTCCGCACTTCAGAATAGTCCTGAAAGATTGTTCGTAATTGTCACGCAACTTCTTGAAATCATGCTGGGCCGGTTCTCCCAGATGACGCCATTCGTGCAGAAACACATGGCTGGCATCAAGGTTGGCGGTCAGCTGGCGGATGTGCGCCCGAACAGCCATTCCCAATCGTTCTTCAGCATTGAAGTAAATATCATTTACTTCTGCTATGGAAGCATTGAAGGCTTGGGCCATTCCGAAGCACAGTTCACGCAGGATTTCTTCTTTGGAAGAAACATGATGGTACAAACTCGCAGCTTCCATGTTCATAGCCGCTGCGATGTGGCGCATGGACGTTCCGGCATAACCGTTTTCTTTCATCAGTTTTGCCGCTGCCAGAAAAATACCGCCTTTCTTTCCGTTTGCTTCCAATGCCTCTAACTAACGTTTGTTAGTGCAATATTAGGAAAAATAATTAAAGCATCAAGTTTTGGGGATTCCCAGCAAAAAAACGGCGGGCAGTTTGCCAATTTGAGGTGCCTGCTTTGCCCAGGCGGCAGCCGTGTGCACACCACAGAAAGACTGAGCACTGTCGAGCCCGGCCATCACGGCCAACGAGGTTCCCGGCCTCAGATGTTGCAGCAAGGCCTGAAACATCCGTTCTGTGCGGTAGGGTGTTTCGATAAACATCTGCGTAACTCCGCGCAGCGCGGCCTGTTCCAGTTCCTGGATTTTATGGCCGAGCGCTTTGCCATCTACCGGCAGGTACCCGTGGAAGGCAAACTGCTGTCCGTTAAACCCTGATGCGGCCAGCGCCATGATGATGGAAGACGGACCACTCAACACACGAACATTCCATCCAAGCTGATGAGCGCAGGTCACCACTTCTGCCCCAGGATCTGCAATACCCGGCATTCCGGCTTCGCTCATCAAGGACCAGACCGCACCCGGAGAGGCCTGTTTCATGGCTTGCTTCCAGTCGGCCTTGGTTTCCTGATGTGATTCTTTAGCCAGTTCAAACCACTGCCTTTCGTTGAAGTTGTAACCCTGCACCACAGATCCAATCATACGGCGCGCAGTCCTGGCGTCTTCAACCACCCAAACCTGGGTGCGCTGCAGCGCAGTTATGTGCTGGCTTGTGGCAAAAGATGACATGTCACATCCGGCAATTCCGGCAGGCATCAGCCACAGTTCAGGAGCAGGGAAAAATGTATCCATCAAATGTTAATTTTGCAGGGTATGGGTCGTTGGGTACTGGTATTTTTTTGCTTCTTCTTCACCCTGATTCCCTCACGGGCTCAAAAATATGGCAACGAATGGTATGATGCCTCAAAGGCGCATGTGCGCATTGGAATTGCAGAAAACGGACTGTACCGCATAGATTTTTTCGTACTGGATTATGTATTCCGTCAGGCCGGTGTTTCTATTCGTTTGCTTGAAGCGTCCAAATTACAAATATGGTCGCGCGGCGCGCAGGTTCCCATGACGGTTTCCGACCAAGGCGACAACCGCATCGGGCCTGGAGATTTTCTGGAGTTTTTCGCACTGAAAGCCGACGGCAGTCTGGACAGTGAACTGTATGTTCAGCCGGGCATGCAGCCGCACCAGAAGGGAACGCTCATCAGCGACACGGCATATTACTTCATTACCTGGTCAGAAACCGGACCCTGGCTGCGTTATACGCCTTACCGAAACTATAAATGGAACACGGTTTCCACAGCATCATGGCACCTGCGTGATGAATGGAAAACCGAACAACAGTTGTACCACCGCGGCAAACCTGCACGGGTTGCCGACCGCGACTTCTACCCTTCCGAGTACAATGATGCCGAAGGCTGGGGCAGCAATCCGGTGGGTTACGGAATATCCGGATCCATGCCGGAATTTGTTTCTGCATTCAATACATCTGCTTATGAGCCGGCCGGTCCGCGTCCGGAACTGAGCTACTACATCGCAGGAATTACGAATTTCTACAACCTGCCCGACCACAGGCTTCGGGTTACGGCAGGCAACGGAACCACGGAACGACAACTCAAGGATACGGTAACCTATGGTTTCGCGCCCATCAGGCAAAAGGTAATCCTCCAGCCTGCCGACATGGGCGCTGTGGTAACACAGTTGCGGCTGAAACCCATAGCCATGCCCAACATTCCCTATGCACGCTATCAGGTTTTTTATACCCAGTTGAAGTTCCCGAAAAAGAATGAACTGGACGGCGCTTCGGCTTACACGTTTCAAACCGACAGCAGCGCTGTTCCTCGGCTATACCAATGGTCGGGATACAGCAACGGAGCCCGAACCCGGCCCATGTTGTTCAACCCCACAAGCGGATTGCGCATTGGTGGTGACTTCCTGGGCGGCGGAAATTTCAGACTCATCATGCCTGCCAACAGCCACGGATCTGACTGGCATTTGTGGGACAGCCTGAATTTCCGTTGGGTGAGCATCCATCCGGACTCCATGTATCATCCCGTGCTGGCGGAGCTTCCCGATTTCTCGACCCATATTGACCAGTCGGAGTACATCATCATCAGCCATGCGAGCCTGATGGGCGCAGAGCTGAACGACTATCTGAATTACCGCCAAGGACGCTATGCGGCCAGGATTGTAAGCACGGAACAGTTATACAACGCATTCAGTTACGGGCAGGCGCACCCCATTGCCATTCGGCGTTACGCCGCCTATTTGCTGGAACGGTCCAAGGCTAATCCACCTAAGTTTATTTTTTTGGTAGGCCGTGGGTATGAAACCATTTACCTGAAGAACAGCAAACAGTACCAGAAGTTAAATCTGGTACCAAGCATTGGTGTTCCTGCTTCTGACCATCTGTACACGTCCGGATTAAACGGAACCAAGTTCGAACCTGCCATTCCCATTGGGCGCCTTCCTGCGGAGCAAAAAAGTGAAATCAGAACCTATCTGAATAAAATCATCGCTTTTGAATCGAGCGGTTATGAAAGCTGGCAAAAAGAAATCCTGCACATGGGCGGAGGCTCTTCCAATGTTCAGGCGCAAGACATCCGAGGCATGCTGGAAGCTTTGGAACCATACCCGGAACAAGGGGTACTTGGCGGCAAGGTAACCGGCTATTACAAAGCATCAACAGGAGCACAAACCGTAGGGGTAAAACAATCCATCATCAGCGCGCTGAACTCCGGATTGAACCTCATCACTTTTTTGGGACATGGCAGCACACAGGTGACCGATATAGACATGGGAGACACCGCCGACTACAGCAACCAGGGCAAATATCCCATTTGCTATTTCAACGGTTGCCAGATTGGCAATCCATGTGTGCCCTACGGAAACCGCTGGGTGTTTAGTGAGCGTATGGTCAAAGCCGGAAGAAGAGGCGCCATTGCCTTCATTGCACAAACATCCATCAGCGAACTGTTCAGCGTAAACAGACAGATGGGCGATTTCTACCGCGCCATGTTTGACCAGGCTTACGGCAAAACCATTGGAGAAATCATCCAAACCTGCATCCGGAACTATCAGGATCCATTCAGCTTTCTGAACCGCATCCATTGCCAGCAGCTGTTTCTGATTGGCGATCCGGCAATCAAAGCACTTGCCCCGGAAGTTCCCGATTACAGTGTCAATGAACGCAGCATATTCCTGGATCCGCCAAGCACCTATGCCCTGAGCGATTCATTCCGTGTGGCCATCATCATTACCAACAACGGACGGAAAGGCAACGATTCCATCAACATCGGCCTGAGGCGCATCTATCCCGATGGCATCACACGCAACGATTACCTCACGCGGATTGCCCCGTTCGGGTATCAGGATACCGCCTACATCACCATCCGCAGCAAAGACATCAGCACCAAAGGCAGCAATGTTTTTGAGGCCGAGGTGAACCCGGACCGCACGGTTACTGAGTTTACCTATACCAACAACCGCACATCCAGCCTGAGGTATATTCCCGGAAACGGTGTAAACCTGTTATATCCGAGGCGCTTTGCCATTATAGGCAGCGATACGGTAAACCTCGTTTTTCAGCCGGCTGACCTTACCGTTTCCAACGATCAGTTTTTTGCTGAACTGGATACTTCCCCGCGATTCAATTCACCCTGGGTAAAACGCAGCGGTGCCTTCAACAGCGAACCTTTGGTTCAATGGAAGGTTCAGCTCGACCCCAAAGCCGATACCGTGGTGTATTACTGGCGGGCACGCATCAATGCAGGATCGGCAGAAGGCGGTCGCTGGAGCACACATTCGTTCACCTACATCAAAAACCACAGCAACGGCTGGATGCAGCAAGCGGGTTTTCAGTATTCCAATGTGGTATCTGCCAATACGTTTCAAAACTTGCGGGTGGACACCCTTGCACGGCAGCTGCGTTTTGGCCCATTGATGAAGAAGCTTTATGTAGATGCGGAATATGCCAACAGAAGCAACAAAGGCGTCAAGGAAGGCGGCTTTGGCGGTCAGGACAGAAATGCGGCCAATTGTGTGAATGGATTTGTGTGCATGGTCTTCGACCCGAACAAAAACGAACTCACACCGCTGGACACTGCCAAAATAAAACCCATGTGCTCCGGCGGCATGCGCTGGAAACTGTTTGGATATCCGGCCAATGAACAGATTTATTACTCCTTTCGACCCAATGTTTCTGCGGAGCGGGATGCATTTGTTTCTTTTGTGGACTTGGTACCGGACAGTTTTTACGTGGCCTTGTTTACTTCCAGCTTCAGCAGTGCCGACCAGTGGACGCCACAGGTATTACAGGCATTGAACAAACTGGGCTGCACGGTGATGGACGATCCGGCCAACCGAACATCCACGGCTATTTATGTTGCCGTGGGTAAAAAAGGCTGGAGCCCGGGAAAGGCTTTTGAAGATGTAGCCATTTTCAACGGCGTGCCGGGTTCAGGCTACGCCTCCATAGAAGCAGAACTTTACGGAACAGCCAGCAGCGGCGCCATGAACTCAGAATACATTGGCCCGGCAGGTTCATGGGGCAGTCTGCATTTGTGGCGCAAAGGCCGCAGCAACACTGCAGAAACGGCCACCATCAGCGTGCTGGGCCGCGCCAAAGATGGCAGCGAGCAGGTACTCATTCCTTCAGTGTCGGGCAACTTCAGCGACCTGAGCAGCATCGACGCCAGACAATATCCTTACCTGCGGCTGAAGGCTGCCTTCAGCGACCCTTCCGACTTCAGCAGCATGCAATTGCCCAACTGGCGTATTCTGTTCAGTGAAGTGCCGGAAGGAACCCTGTATCCGGTGCCACGCCTTGGCTATGAATACTACCGGGATTCGCTGTATCGCGGCGACAGTTTGCGCCTGTTCATTCCGTTCAGCAACATCTCCACACTGGCCTTTGCAGACAGCATCATGGCTACGGCGCACATCTACAAAAAAGACGACCGAAGCACCGTGTTGCGCGACACTGCCTTCCTGCCTGCTGCCAAACCGGGCGAAACGTATCTGTACCGCGTGCGGCAGGATACCCGAAACCTCATCGGTGCATACCAGGCCATCATCCAATTCAATCCGGCTTTTCGACAAGAAGAGTTTTCACTTTCCAACAACAGCAACACCTTCAGCTTTGAGGTAGTTGCCGACCGTCAAAACCCCTTGCTGGATGTCACCTTTGATGGCCGAAGGATTTTCAATGGCGACATCGTGCGTGCCGAACCGCTGATCCGTATCAGCAGCAAAGACGAAAACAAATACTTGCTGCAAACCGATTCCAGTCGATTCAACCTGTATCTGAAACGCCCCGGATCCACTGATTTTACGCCCATTCAGGTGGACGGCATCGAGGCTGTATTCAAACCCGCGCAAACTGCCGGCAACAGTGCGGTGATTGATTACCGTCCGCGAAACCTTCCTGACGGAACCTACAGCCTGAAAGTTCAGGCGGCAGACATGAGCGGCAATCCGGCGGGGCAGGAAGCTTATATGGTAGATTTCAGGGTGGTGAACAAAAACATGGTTACGAATTTCTACCCGTATCCCAATCCCTTCAGCACCCAGATGCGTTTTGTATTTACCCTCACCGGAAACGACATCCCGGATGAAGTGCACATCAAAATCATGACCGCCGATGGCCGTGTGGT
>JBIKKI010000168.1:0-4214 GCA_044360435.1 Bacteroidia bacterium | reverse complement strand
AGTTGGTGCACTGGTCATCCAGATTTACGGGGTAAACCGTTCTTGTCACAGGTTTCACCTGTATGCTTTTTCCGCTGGGGAAGCCTTGCCAGTTGAAGATGTAGCGGGTGCTGTCGCCACCGGTGCCGGCGGCAATCAGGTTGATGGAAGCGCCGAAACAGATGGTGGTATCGGGTGGCAGCAACAAGCGCAATGGTGCCCGAACATTTAATACCGCGGCAGGAGCTGGTTTCCTCGATTCACAGAAGTTGCTGGCCAGCATCCGATAACGGTACTTGTTCATGGGGTAAGCTATACTGTATACCTTCAATGTGCTCAGTGTATCGCCGTTCAGGTCTGTCCAGTTGGCGCCATTGTCAGTACTTCGTTGCCATTGCAGGAAGGGTTTCTTCGCGGCGGTATAGCTCATGGACCATTCCACAGAATCGCCTTCACACTTCCAGGCATCTGCGAGGGTATTGGTGAACACCACGGGCGTATCCACATCAATCTTCGCAGGGGCGCTGAACACGAAATTCCTGCATACATTCTGATAGCGGTTGCGGTACTGGTAGTTCTTATTTGTCCAGGGGAAATTGCCGATGCTCAAGGTGTCGCCGATTTTTCCGGGGAGGTTGGTCCAGGTTTTTCCCGAATCACTGCTGTATTGCCATTGTCTGTTAAACGTGGCGGTACCTGTGGCACGGCTGAAGATGCTCAGGGTGCTGCCTGCGCAAACGGTTTTTGAAAGAGGCTCCGTAATCACTGTTGGCGGCAACGGATTCACCGATGGGGTGAATGATACGCCCCGTGTTCTAGGCCCAATGGCGCCATTGGTTCCAACGGCCTGCAGCGAGAACCAGTAAGCGGTTCCGTTGTTCAATCCGGTAACGGTGAAGAACGTGTCGGTGGTATAAGCAATTTGCTCCATCAGGCTGTTTTTGCTTTGCAATACCTGATAACCAGCTGCGCCGGGAGTGCTGCGCCAGTATAGGTGGATTTGCTTGTTGCAGGTTACAGCCTGTGGGGTATTGGCTAAGGAGTAAATGTGGAAGGTTGTATCGCTGATGTCGCTGAGTGCAGCAGTGCGTATGCGAATCAGCGCTTTGCGCGTATTCAGGCCGGCCGGTGCGTTGTTCCAGGTGAAGTACCGATTGGTATTGGCCAGGCCGGTGGTGATGGAATTCCAGGTACTGCCGCTGTCGGCGCTGTATTCAATGGTGTAGGTTCCGCTCACGCCAAACGCGTCCCAGGCGATGGTTTGCGGAGCCGTTGTCGTGGGCGGCACGAAGGATTCCAGCCCGTTGGGATAAGTTACCCTGATGTAGGGTTTGATGCCCAGATGGCTTACGGTGAAGGCTTCATTGCTGCCGGTAACAGTGGTACCTTTCACGCGGATGACCCATTTGCCGGAGGGTGGGTTGTCCACGTAGCCTTGTTCGTTATTATTCAGGCTGTCGCGCTTGCGCACGGCCAGACAGGTATGACAGGCGGGGTCTAAGGTCCATGGTTTGTAAACCTTTCCCAGAGAATCCACAATTTCAAGGTCCAGGTCATTGACCAATGAAGGTGCAGCGCTCACGGCTGCCGCCGGGTCGTCCCAGCTTAAGGTAACCTGAAAACGCGCCAATCCTGAAGGTACGTAGACGGTGTCGGTCCAGATTTTCCCATGGGCCACGCTGTCAGTCTTCCACCATTTGTTTTCAATGGTTTCTACCGCGCTGATGCCGTTGATGCGGCCAAAGCCGAAGGCGTAGTCCGGCCCCACATTGCCGATATCATCGCAGGTATTGCACACAATAGCGCGCAGGGTATGCGCCCAGGGCATCTTATTGCTGTTCACTTGCTTGAAGCGCTCATGAATCAGCGCAATGGTTCCTGTAGCGCCGGGGCATGACATGGAGGTTCCGTTCCAGCCGCCCTGATAGGTATTGTTGGGCAGCGTGGAATATACGTTTACGCCCTGGGCGCAGATTTCAGGTTTCATCCTGCCGTCGCGCATGGGGCCGTAGCTGTGGAAGCTGCTGTTGCCGTCTGTGGCGGTGAGCGCGCCCACGGTGATGTTGTTTTTCGCCGCCTGAAATCCGCCGTTGATGGTGCGGTAACCTCCGGTAGCACAGTTGCTGGAACGCGAGTTCCCGGAGCTGAACTGATGGCTCAGGTACGGGTATTTATTCACCAGCACATCCAATGCCCGGCTGATGCCGTCGTAGGTGCCGCGTGTAGGACAAGGGTCGGAGCCGTAACCGTAGGAGTTATTGGTCATCACGATGCTGTCGCGCCGCGTTGCGGTATCCATTTCCGCAGGGATATTTCCGGCAAAATCCCAACTGAATACACGTGCTTTCGGGGCCATGCCCTGAGCAAACGGGTCGATGATACCACCGCTCACCATCGTGCCGGCAACGTGGGTTGCGTGGTTCCCATTAGCCCCGGCCACAAAAGCCTGTTTCAGAATCATTCGGTCGTTGTAATCCACATGTGAACCGGCTCCGGCGCCATCCCATTCACCGATTACGATTCCCGTGCCAAGTAAGTCGCGTCCCTTGGTTTTCGGCATGTTGAGCGTGAAGGCGCGGTGGTTTACCCTGCCGGGATAATTGTGCATTTCCAGCGGAGGAGATGTGGGTTCAATCCAGTAAATGCCATTGATTTCTGGCAAACGACTCAAGGCAGTTCGGTTGCCGGCCACTTCGAAATAGTGAAACGGTGCGGCATGTTCAATAACTTGCAATCCGTGGTCTATCAGCGCTTTTTTGATCACTTCGGAAGCAAATCCTGCAGGATAAAATGCCCGCAACTGCCAGCGGTCTGTGCCCACTTCCGTCCAGGACGGCAAGGAATCTCTTTCTAAGTGTATTTCAGATTTCCAGGAAGGCTTGATGAGACTGATGGCCTGTGCGCCAAAATCCTTGAGGTCTTTGCCTGAGGCTAAGGGTTTCACCGAAACATACCAGCTGAATTCAGGGATGTATTGCAGCAATTCAATTCCTATGCGGCTCAGCGCCATCTTGGCAGCTGCTGAAGGCATATTGCTGAATTGCAGCAACATCAGTTGATCATCGGTTCCTGAAATCAGCGGAACGCGTGTTACAGCGTCAAGATAAACGGTTTCGCTTTTCAGCCGTATCGGCAATCCTTGACCTTGCAGGGTGGTGTTTATACCCAACACACTGAACAGGCTTGCGAAGACAAAAATGCTGCGGTAAAGTTTTTTCATAAGATTCCCCTCTGACAAAAATATGACATTGCGCCTGGTTCAACACCAACGCAGTAAGGTCTTGTTCCATGCAAATCCTTGTTCCATAAGGCTTTTATATATTTTGTTGTGGTTTTCATAAGTAGATAAAGTGGAAATGAGCAGGATAACATCGCTGTATTTCAACTGTTCCAAACCGTAGATGTGCTGTCCCCTGATTACGTTGCCTGCACCCTGAGAACGTTCGCTGAACCATTGAAAAGTTTGTCCTTGGGGAAGCAATTCGGTGAGCATTTTACCTTTCTTGCCATGTCCCAGAATGCAGAGTTTACGGGTCGAAAGATCAAAACATTGCTGCAGCATATCCACCTTCAGGCGCATAAACGCTTCGGTTTTAAATCCCTCGTGCCCGCGCGACATCCGCCTGGGGTGCTGCCGCCAAAGATGACAAAGTACCATCACGGGCAGCACGCTGAATCCTGCCCGATAAAAGCGGAACATCAGCTCGTAATCATCCGGGTAGATGTCGGATTCGAATGCACGAATGTTCATTAAATCTTCCCGATAGGCCATCCAGCAGGGGCTGGGCACCACACATTCCCGCCAGATCCAATCCCAGTGATCCTGCTTGTCGCAGCGTTCGTTCAGCCAATCTGCATAATAGCGGGTGCCGATGCCCACAGCTTCTTCCGGAAAGAACTGCACTTTGCCGGTACTCAGAAATCCACGGCCCTTTTGCAGTACTGGTGCTGCCAGCCATTCCAGTTTTTGCGGAGTCATGAGGTCATCGGCGTCCATGCGTGTGAGCAGCGTTCCGCGGGCCAGGCTGAGGCCGAAGCGGTTGGCGGCCACCAGTCCGGATTCGGGATTGTCCACCGCCACAAACCGGGCATCGGCGGCGGCGAAGGCAAGCGCAATATTCCTCGATTCATCCACAGATCCATCGTTCACCATCATCACCTCGAAGTTGCCGAGGCTTTGCGCGGCAATGGATTCCAGACATTCCTGCAGCCAGGGCGCCGCGTTCCGGTAGGGA
>JBIKKI010000052.1:0-14751 GCA_044360435.1 Bacteroidia bacterium | reverse complement strand
GATACCTTCTGAACTGAATAAGTTGGGGCTGCTGTGTTGGTTTGTGGTTCGTGGTTCTCCCGATGCGCTGCGCTTCCCGGGACTCCCTTCTGTCGCCCGGGACTTGCAGCTCGGAACTTGCTTCCCGCATCGCTGCGTTTCACTGGCTTGCGGGGCAAGCTGACAAGCTCCTCCACAGCTCATTGCTGTCGCAATTCGGTAGGGGCAGGCACCCTGGTTCGACAAGCTCCCCCACAGCTCATTGCTGACGCAATTCGGTGGGGGCAGGCACCATGACAAGGATTACAAGGGAACACCCGACCGAAGGGAGGGTAATCCAGCAGCACATACTGTTTTATGAAGGTGGTTCGACCCCGACAAGTCGAGGCCGTTACGCTCGCCTACCTACCTGCTTCGCAATTTTAACACGGTCATCATACCTCCCGACAATTAGGTACTTACTTTTGTGCTGTTTAAAATAGAAAGCCTCAACTCTGTTTTCAGAATTTCCTCAGCACGCAATCGTCGCATCGAAGAAATTTCGTAGAAGACAAGGGATAGCAGACAAACGATGTTGCATACATCGTGATTTATCAGGCTTGCTTTCGAACGGCTATCATGGTTGTTTTGGGCGCTTCTGTGGCATAGTAATTCCTTCACAGGTCAAGGCTTTACGAAGCGTCGCCGGACTTTAAGCAAGCCGTGGTCTGCGCCCGTAGTTTTCAAGATAATTTATTCGCAGCGACTAGCTTTTTGGTTCTTTTTGGCAATGAAAAAAGAACAAATAAAAATATAGCTGCAATTCCCGAGTCGCCCTGCGCTTTCATGGTTATCTGCAACAACCTTAAATACTTTGATCCAGCAGAATCGGAATAACTTCCAACGATTTCCGGATGGCATAAAAGGGCAAGGTCTTCATCAACTCATGGGCCTGAGTTTCATCCAGGTTTTTGAGGATCAGCACAGCCCCATTTCTGGCTGGCCTCAGGTATAATTGTTCCAGAAAACCTTCTTCTTTCCATTGCGCTACCACCTTGCGCTCCTCGGCCAATATATCGGGAAAATTGGGCGGTAGATGGTCGGTATCAATGGTGAGTACAACTAAAATCCTGTTCATGTTGTTGCGTTAATGAAGCGGGTTCGCAGTTCAGGAAAACGATACAAAGCCACAAGAAGTGTAAACAACAGCACCAACGCAGGCGCCATTGGAGACAAGCCATGGGTAAGGTGTGTGGCGATGGCTCCACCCATATAGGCGGCCAGCAGCACGGTGCCCAAAACGCCCGTTCGGGGAAGGACAAAAAGCAAGAGGCAAATCATTTCCACTACGCCCAGCATGGTGTAGGTACTTGCATCCAGCCCGAAGCCGGCAGCCATCTTCAGCGCTTCCTCGTTTCCGCTGAATTTGCCTGCTGCACTTCCCAGGAAGACAAAGGCCACTAAACCCGTTAGTGCCCAATAGATGATGTTTTTGGTTTTATGCGTCATGTTGTTTTTTATTTAGTTAACCATTTTTTGAACACAATCGTAATTTGAGGCATGGCAATAAATATCATGAACGGCACTAAAATGACCGACATGATGAATGTCCGGACAAGCACAGGAAATTGAACAAGCCAAGGCCCTAGTGCGATAGAAATCACAGATATGGTCGGATAAATAACCAACCAAACCAAGAGGGCCATTTTCCATTTTTTCGGTTGCTTCATTTATAAATCATCACTGTTCATTCAAAAATGAATAATCAATATACCCAGGATCCCCTCCTCCGTACATGGTAGCGCTATCGACCGGGTTCAATGCGGCATTGATTTCGAAGCGTTTTGGCAAATCCGGATTGGCCAAAAACAAAGTGCCGTATGAAATCATTTTGGCGATTCCTTTTTGAAGCTCCGCCTCGCCCGTTTCGCGACCGTAGCCAAAATTGGCAATCACAGGATGCCTCGACAATTTCCCAAACGCTTCAACAGCATCTGCCGGGTATTGAGGAAATTGCTCCGCGGGGAAAGGAACCTTCATGATGTGCACATAAGCCAAGGGTAATGCATTTAAGTATTCCATTAACATAGAAAACTGTTCCATCGGTTGCTTGTGTGAAATATTGTTATACGTGCTGGTTGGAGACAGGCGAATAGCAGCTTTATTTGCTCCAACGGCATCAACAATGGCACGCATGACTTCCAGAACAAAACGATTTTGATTTTCCAGGCTGCCTCCGTATTGATCTGCGCGTTGATTGGAACTATCAGCCAAAAACTGATTGGGTAAATAGCCAAATGCAGCATGCAATTCCACACCGTCAAACCCTGCTTCCATCGCCTTGATGGCGGCTTGCCTGTAATCCTGTATGATGTGTTGAATTTCTTCAATGGTCAGGGCTTGGGGTGTTTCATAATCCTTCATGCCTTCCATCGTGAAGTGTTGTTGCCCCTGAATACCAAGGGCTGAGGGCGCAACCGGCAAGGCCCCGTTTCTTACCTGGGAATGCCCAACCCGTCCGGTATGCCACAGTTGCGCATATATGGTTCCATCATGCTGATGCACGGCCTGCGTTACCTTCTTCCACGCCTCAATCTGCTCCCGTGTGTAGATACCGGGCGTTAACGGGCTGCCTGTAGCCTGCTCACTGATGTTGATGGCCTCGCTGATGATGAGTCCGGCGCTGGCTCTTTGGGTATAGTACAGGATGGTAGATTCACCAACCACGCCTTCCCTATTGGCACGTGAGCGTGTCATAGGGGCCATGGCCATGCGGTTCTTCAGCTTCGATGTTCCAATGCTTATGTGTTCCAAAAGTTTCATGTGCGTTTCTAAGTGCTTGCAAACGTATCGCCATTACTTTACTTTTGAAAGTAGTTACTGTTTTGTACAGTAGTAACCCAAAGTAAAGTCATTACTGATATCAAGCGTTTATGTCTGAAAAAAAAATCACAAAAAACTGTACCCTCAAGGATGTATTGGACATTATCGGAGGCAAATGGGCTATGCCCATCATCTACCATCTTTCCTTAGGTAAATTGCGTTTCAAGGAAATTGAAAGAACCATTGAGGGGATCAATACCCGCATGTTGGTCAAGGAATTGAAGAATCTGGAAGCCAACGGCATACTTACACGCCAGGTTTATGCCACGGTGCCGCCCACCGTTGAGTATGAACTGACAGAAAAAGGGAAAATGCTCGTGCCCAGCATCAAATCCCTGCATCAATGGGGACAAGAATACGGCACATAACGATATATTAATTTTCCGACCTGAATTTCATGGGTGTTTTCCCCGTTTTCAGCTTAAAGAGCCTGCTGAAATACTGCGGATATTCAAATCCCAGAGAATAAGCGATTTCACTAACGGATTGACTGGTTTGAATCAGGATGTTTTTGGCCTGTTCAATCACAAAATAATGAATGTGATCTTGCGCGTTTAAACCCGTTTCCTTTTTTAGCAAATCACTTAAATAGCTCGGCGATAAATGCACCTTCCCTGCCAGCTCCTTCACTGTGGGTATGCCGTCGTTTCGCCGACCTTCATCTTCAAGATACGCCTGCAGGATTTGCTCCACTTTAGTCACCACATCCAGGTTGGTGCTTTTACGGGTAATGAACTGTCGCCCATAAAATCGCGCAGCATATTGCAGCAACAATTCAATATTGGCCACTGTGATGGTCTGACTGAATCCATCCATGTTCTGAAGCAGCTCTGACTGGATTTTTTGAATGCAATCATACAATACCTGTTGTTCTTTTTCAGAAAGATGCAGGGCTTCTGAAATTTCATAATTAAAGAAGCTGAATTCCCGCATTTTATGACCCAAACTGCTTCCTCTGATGAAGTCCGGATGAAAGAACAATCCCCAACCCAGCATTTCGTCCTTCGCTTCAAAGTCGTTGTCGAGGCTGATCACCTGATTGGGTGCCAAACACACCAAACTGCCATCCTGGAAATCCAGTCTATGCCTGCCATAGCGAATATGATTCCGGCAATAGTTTTTGAACATGATGGAATAAAAATCAGTTTTGATTCTTACCTCCCCGGCATGGCCTTTCACCTTGCTGAAATCAACCACACCCAGCAAAGGATGATCGGCATAACCCAGATTCAGGAACTTATATAAATCCGAGATCTTCTTTAAATGGATAATGTCCTTCATGAATCATGATAAAAGTTGATGCCCAGGCCTGATTTCCACCGCAAAATACGCTGGCCCGGGCACCTCAGCAGACGAAATAAGGCATCAGCGTGCATCAAAACTTTACCGGCCTGCTGAATAGTCTGTTTGCTTCGTTCACAACTTGAAAAACTTCTTATTCATGGCCACAATGAACTTATAGCCCAGCCATTTATTCATAAAATCATACATCTTGGCATCTTTGCCCGCCATATAACGCAGCTTGGTGGTACCATCCGTGGCGGCTTTGTAAATCACTTCAGCCACAATACCCACCGGTGCCGCATTCTTCACCATACTGGGGAAAACGGTGGTGATGTTGGTGACAATCTTTTGATATTCCAGCATGCTTTCATCGTGATTAAAATCAAACGAGCGACCGGCAAAATCCGTTGCTATAGCGCCGGGTTCCACAATCTTCACCTTGCCCCCAAACTGCTCTACTTCATACCTTAACGATTCGGAAATGCCTTCCACTGCGAATTTGGTTCCGTGATATAATGAACCCAGCGGGAAGCTGATTTTTCCACCCATGGATGAAATATTGATGATGATCCCGCGCTTGTTCTTGCGGAAATGCGGCAACATTGCCCGGGTAACATCCAACAATCCTATCACATTGGTATTGAACTGACGGAGGATTCGCGCTCTCGGAAATGACTCCAAAGGGCCATAAGCGCCATAGCCGGCATTATTTACCAAAACATCTATGCTCCCAAAATGCTGAATTCCCTGCTGCACAGCACTTTGGATGGAATCTAATTCCAGCACATCCAGGCGGGTAAGCAATACCCTCTTCAGTGTGTTCAACTCCGTTTCTTTTTCCGGATGGCGCATCGTCGCGATTACATTCCAGCCCTTCGCCTGAAAATATTTGGCTGTATCTTTCCCTATGCCGCTGCTGGCACCTGTAATGAAAATGGTTTTTGTCATGTGTTGTGAATGAAGGCTGCAAAACTGGGCCGCTTATTTATGAAGCACGTATACAAAAGCAGGTTCTTTGGATACGAAATATCGTTTCTGTTCGTGAATGGACCGCACATGCGTCCTTAAAGTACCTTACAGATGCACCACGCAGAAGGGCCATCCTTCATTGACATCATTCAATTATCAACCCAAAAACATTTCCTCAAATTAGATGCAGACGCATCCCAGGTCATCGAAATCAATTCCCAGCCGATTGATTATTGCTGCGCAGGAATTCTGTTTGGCGTTAAGCATTAAAACCAAAGGCCGTTTCCCCTGAAATTTACCTGATCGACGGCCTCGAGTTCCGTAGCCTTAATGCAGCAACTTCTTCAAAGAATCCTTCAACTGATTCGGCGCCTCCAACGGGCTGATATGACCCCCTTCAACCAAAATCGTTTCTATTCCCTCCGGTGTGGGAACATAGTCCTCCGCACCTTTCAAGGCCAGTGCCTTCATGCTCAATTGATGGATTAATGCACTGCTGTCGCCGGCATCCAGTATCACCTTTTGGTCAATCATCCTGATTTCACGGTTAGACAATATCCCCATGGTTCGTTTCAGTTCCGCAATCCATTCCGGATGCTGCTTCAGGGATGTTTTGCCGAAGAGTGCCTTTGCCGCTTGTCGTGTATAGAAATCTCTGAACAAGAGCATGTTGTGTTGCAGACGGAACATGATTTTCTGCTTCGTGGAAGCCGCCTTAAAAGGCATATTGCACAAGAGTAGTGACTCAAAACGCTCCGGATAGCAGACAGCAGCCCGGAGGATGCTCATGCTGCCCCAGGAGTGCCCCACCGCTATGACGCGCCTGATGTGCAGCCGGTCAAGAATTTCAATGAGCATATCTGCGCAATCGTCCAGTGACCAACGCTCTTTCCCAATCTTGCGGCTGGTCCCATGCCAGGGCATATCCGGCGCAACAAGCAGGCGATCATCCATATCGCTGATGATATGATCCCAGAGATGATGATCGAAATACACCCCATGAAGAAAAACAATGGGTGTCTTTTCTGATTCATGATGCACAGAGTAGGTGGCTATGTCACCGAGGCGTGTATGAATGACCTTTTTCCAGATATTCGATTCCATATTATTTAAATATGATCTTCAATTGCTGATGCAAGGAGCCTGCCTGATATACGAATCAGCATACAACTGATACACGATAAACTCAGCCAAATCGGCACGTGTGATGAACAGCTTCAGTCCCTTGCCATCGAGCGAAGCCACAAAAACGCCTCGTGCAGGTTTATCCACTACATTCGGACAGCGCACGATGGTCCAGTCCAGGCCACTTTCCATGATGATGGGCTCCATGCGGTTCTTGTCGTCAATGATAACCTGCAGCCATTTCATGAAATAAGGCAAAATGAAGCGTCTGAATAGCACAGGCAGGAACTTCATACTGTTCCCGGCGCCCACATTGCTCAGCGCAATCAGTCTTTTTATTCCCTGTCGCTGCATTTCCTCCACGATGATGCGGGTGGCATCGGATATGAACGTGGTAGGTTTTCCATTGCCCTTCCCTCCCACACCCAGGCATTGAATCACAGCGTCGCAACCTTCAATGGTTCGGGCTATGGCATGGCGATCCAGCGCATCGCCTTGAACAATATCGAGCCAGGGCGTGGGATCGGGAGCCCGTGAGGTATCCCGCACAAGGATAACGGCATGATGCTGCCGCCGTGCGACTTCAGATAAAACGGACTGGCCGATAAAGCCGCTGGCCCCAAATATGGCAATTTTCATTCAGTATTAATTCAGTGTTTGGCTACAAAGGTTGGATGTGCTGAGTTCTTCAGCCTGACACAAATGCGTCAAAATGAACCTTGCAGTTTCTTTCGAATACGCGTGAGCGTTTGCCTTTCTATGCCGAGAAAGGAAGATAGATGCGACAATGAAACACGGTTGAACAGTTCCGGATAGGCTTGCACGAACTCAAGGTAGCGCGCCTCGGCGGTATCAAACAGAAATCCTTCTATTCTTTTTTGCTGCCTCCTGAGAATTTCCTCTGCGATGAGTCTTCCATAGCGCTCCAGTTTCGGAAAGGCTTCATAACCATGCTGAATGTGTGCATAGCTGATCAGCACCAGAACAGAAGGCTCTAAACATTGAAATGCATATTTTGAGGCCGTTTGTGTAAGAAAGGAGGAATAGTGGGTGGCGTAGTTTCCTTCCCCGATAAAATTCACAGAGATCTCGTTCCCATGCTGATCAAGGTAATAAGCGCGCAGAAGACCACTGAACACAAAACCGATTTCCTGCTGAACAGCTCCGGCATGCAGAAAATACTGTCTCGATTTATAGCGCGCCACGGAGATACCGCTCTTCATGTAGTTCAGTTCTGCTTCAGTCAATGCCGGGCAGAGCGCGTTCAGCGCTTGTAAATAGGTGTTTACGGCTTCTGCATGTTCCATGTTGCGGGATACAGGTTTAGTGTTCAAATCGCTCCCAGTCAGCGCGCCGTATTGCAAAGACCAGTTCATCCAGATACCCGCCGTTTTTAAAGAGCACTTGCTCAAAACGGGCCTCCAGTTTAAAATGGTTCTTTTCCAATATTTTTTGTGATCCAATATTGCTTCCGAATGATCGGGCAAAAACGCGGTTAATGTCGTAGTTGGTGAAGGCAATATTCAATACCCTCCTGATGGCTTCACGCATAATACCTTTTCCCCAGAATGGTTCACCCAGCCAATAGCCCAACTCGGCATTCTTCCTGAACACGTCCGTTTGTGGATGTATGCCGATACCGCCAACAGCCTCGTTGTCAAGCTCTATGGCAAAAATGCGTATAGGCTTGTCCTGATTGGCAAAAGCAATAAAGGCCCTTCCGGCATCTTCAGTGTAGGGAAAAGGAAATTGATCAGTAAGGTATTGAGCAACGTTTATGTTGTTGGCGTATTTCACCAGACTCGGCAAATCTGCCGACTCCCAGGGACGGATATTGAATTCCATTAATATGAATTTAATGCCGCATAATCGGTTCTTCAAAATTACGGCAACATCTTCATCCCGGATGAGGATATGAAAATTCTGCACTCGTGAAAAGAACGAAATAACACAAGAATTGAGTAAAACCTCAGAGGCAGCCTTAAATGCCTTTAACCGTCGGATTCTAAGACGGATTTTTATTGAATCAGAAGCAACCCGGAAATCCGGGTTGCTTCTGATCTATATTATGCTACTTCGATTACGGATTCAAGATTACAGCTATTCCCGTTTCCGCGAATCAATTCCCGCATTTCTGCCCATTCACGGTGCAGTTTCTTGATGCAGTTTTCCAGAAATTTAATATCCTCTTCATTCAGGCTGTGGTTGATTTTATTTTCCTGAAACTTGATTTGGACTTGCATCAACTGGGCGATGATGTCCAGCGCCTCGCGCTGATCAAAGGTTCCGTTTAACAGGTTCAGTTGCATAATTTGATGATTTTATTGCCCTTGTCCCAAGGAAAAAGCCGGCTTGCCGTCAAATGCATACAGGTTTTCTGTTTTGATGACATCCACATTGGCCAAAATAGCTTTCTGCAACAGCTCTAAAATATCTTCTTTGGTGATGTTGTTTCCATCTTTGTGCTTGAACCTGCAACGCCAATGATCGGTGCAGAAGGTTTCCGGAAAACCATCAGGATAAACCTTGATGCCTCGGTTGGTAATCATGCTGAGGCGCACGTCGTTCAGTTCAATCCGACGCACCAGTTCAGCCAGCTCATTGGCATTGGTTCCCCTCCAGTGTACAAAAAGGTCCACACCCTGCAATTCCTTATTCTTGGCAGGTTTGCGCTCATATTTCGGCAGGCTGATGTGTTTGTCTTCCGCGTAGCTGACCGCCTGCAAACGAACCGGCTTCTGACCCAAATTCGCCACCACCGCTTCGGCAAACTCCTTTGTACCCACCTTCTGGGTGCTGACGCCTTCTTTGTAAATATCGTAGGTATGAATGCCGTCTTCGATGGTTTTCAGCCAGGCATTCTGCACCTTTTCGGCGACCTTCACCTGTCCGATGTGGATCAACATCTGGATGGCCCCCTGCAACAATCCGGAAGGGTTGGCCATATTCTGACCGGCACGACGCGGCGCTGATCCGTGAATGGCTTCAAACATGGCGCATTCCGCTCCAATATTGGCGGAACCTGCAAGGCCCACGGA
Organism: Bacteroidia bacterium; assembly: GCA_044360435.1. Classification (GTDB taxonomy): domain Bacteria; phylum Bacteroidota; class Bacteroidia; order NS11-12g; family UBA955; genus REEB481. Next base: position 5,494 of record JBIKKI010000052.1, on the reverse strand, counting down.
ACCGGCAATTTGCGCTGCCACATCGCTGAGCACGTCGCCATACAGGTTGGGCATCACGATCACATCGAAGGCCTCTGGCGTATCAGCCATTTTCGCCGCACCAATGTCAATAATCCAGTGCTCATTTTCGATGTCCGGATATTCCTGGGCTATTTCATCAAAAACCTGATGGAACAAGCCATCAGTTTGCTTCATGATGTTGTCTTTGGTGAAGCAGGTTACCTTCTTCCTTCCGTACTGACGGGCGTATTCAAAAGCGTAGCGCACGATTTTCTCGCAACCGGGCCTGCTGATCAGCTTCAGGCATTGTACCACCTCATCGGTTTGCTGGTGCTCGATGCCGGCGTACAAATCCTCTTCATTTTCACGCACAATCACGATGTCCATGTTCGGATGCTTGGTCTTCACATAAGGATGCATGCTGAAACAGGGCCTGATGTTGGCGTACAGACCCAGAAATTTGCGTGTGGTCACGTTCAGGCTCTTGTAACCTCCGCCCTGGGGTGTGGTGATGGGTGCCTTCAGGAAAATCTTGTTTTTCCGGATAATGTCCCAGGACTCGTTGGAAATACCAGAGGTATTACCCGATAGGTACACCTGCTCCCCTACTTCAATTTCATCAACTTCAATTTGTGCCCCTGCGGCTTTGATGATGGACAGGGTTGCGTCCATGATTTCAGGACCAATCCCGTCTCCTTTGGCTACTGTAATGCGTTGCATACGTGGTTGTTTAACGACGCAGCAAAGTTGAAACAGCCTGATTATTGTTTTTTATTTATCTTTAGAATGATGAACATAATTTAAATACATCAAGCACCTTACATGAAAAAACCGATAATCAGAAATAACAAAGGCAGGCAACACAGTGCCATTACAAACATACACCCCGTGGTTGTTCGGTTATAAATCCTGTTGTATAGTGCTTTCCTGGGGTTTGTAAACCAGCCCATGCCTCGAGGCACCTTCATCCCAAGGTTATGGCGAACATAGCGTTTCCAGGAAGTTCTTGCAGCTATGCGCTTGTTGATGTTGGGAATGCGAAATCCGAATTTCATGGGGCTAATTTAATACTTCATACAATGAATATATAATACATATTGACGCACTATTCCTTGACAAAAGAAGCCCTGTAGCTACTTCGTTTTCCTTTGACTTCTGCCACATACCATCCCTGTGGGATTTCTGAAATACGCAGCGAAACATGTTCCTCAGAAAAACGCATCGGTCCGAGCACTCTTTTTCCAGCCACATCATAAATACTGAGTTCGTTATCCTTTTCAGGTGATGCGATGTGCAACTCATTTGTTGCAGGATTCGGGAACATGCGCAATGGAACTGGTTCAGGAAATCCTGTTTGCTGTCCGAAACATGGCAGTGCTTGAATGCGCTTCCAGATATCGTTGTTCAGCAGAAATGGCACCGGAACACTTTGCGGTGCGTTGCCCATGCGAATCCAAACCGCATTCTGCGAGGGAATTACATTGATGAACTGACCGTCTTTGCCCAGGGCTGCATAAACATCGGAAGGCGCATCGGGGAACAGCGGTCCGGGCAGTTGTACTTGTGAGCCCGGCAATCGGTAATTCTTTTTCCCATTGAGCCAGGTTAAGTAACCATAGGCCAGATTGAGGTTTTGTGAACTGTTGGTCATTTGCCGGAAATAAGCCGTATCGCGCAAAATTGCGGTTTGATTCCAGGTTCCGCGATTCAACAAAAGCAAACCAAAACGGGCCATGCTGCGGGCATTGCTGAAAAAAACGTTGTTGTAACCCGAAGGCAGGAAACTGCCGGTCATCCCGGTAAAAACCTTCAACTTGTTGTTGCACCATTGATTTAAGGTTATACCTGTTGCCGCCTCCAGTACTGGATCTAGCAAGGTATATGGCCCATTGTGATAAGCCCAGCGGCTGCCCGGTTCAGCCAAACAGTTCAGGCAGGTATCGATGGTGCAGTAAGGATCGGGCACCTGATCATCCAAACCGCTGGTCATGGTCAACTGATGCCGGATGTTGATTCGGGATTCATCTTCAGGGCTGCAATTCGTCCAGCCTTTGCCAAGGTATTTTGAAGTGGTGTCGCTGAGCTTCAGCTTCCCTTCCTGCGCAGCAATTCCCGCAAGGAAAGCGGTAAGGGTTTTTCCTGCGGAAGCCCAATACCAGTTGCTGTTGATATTGTGCCCGCCGTAATAGCGCTCAAGCACAATCTTCCCGTCTTTCAGATAGATGAATGCCTTGGTGCCATTTTCCTCCAGAAAGGCGTCCAAAGAATCAATATTTTCGGAACACCAGCCCAATCGATTCGGGGCAAGTGTATCCCAGGAATTGCTGCCATTTGGAGGGAAATACAAGGACTGTGCCTGCACAGAAAAACATGAACAGAAACATAATGCTGTAGTTGTTACAATAAGTTGTTTGACCATGGAAATTAGAGGGAACAAATTTGCATTCGTTTAACCGCAAAATAACGATGAGCATATCAATGAAAATTAAAGCTAATATTACAGCCTTTACGCCTGTAATCCCTTGACCTTTAGTAATTTGCGTGCATGTTCAAACACCTCCTTACCTCCCTCCTTCTTCCCGTTTTTCTTGCCTTGGTCACGCATGAATTGAAGGCCCAAACCATGGTGGAATTAGAAGGAACCACCTGGGTTATTTCCTACAAAACACCAGGCGCAAAAAAAATCAGCTACGAAATCACCTTTCTGGACAGCGGGAATATGCAACACAAGCATCCCGATGATTTCACGCCTACGAACGACCATTGGGTTATTCTGGAAAAAACCATCACCATGTACATCAACGACAGCAGCGCCACGTTTGCAGGCACCATCAATGGCGGAAGAATTACCGGCACCGCCGTGGACCGGAAGAGCATGACCTGGAAATGGACTGCTGAACGCAAAAGATAATGCGCCTGAAACTGCTTGTTCTATTTCTGCTGCTTTCCTCTTACGGACTTGCTGAACTGCAAGCCCAGCAGCGGTTTCGATACCTCAGCATCGCAGCTACGAACAGCGCGAGCAGTTTTCCCTTGTCAGGGGTGCCACAGCTGTGGAAGGCAGGCATGCATCCGGGCCTGACCCTCGGTACAGGCTTCAACTGGAAGAAGTTCGGTAACTTCAGCTGGGCGCAAACATTCAAAATTGGATTTTTCCGGCATCGCTTCATCCAGAATGCAGTGATGCTTTACACCGAAAACGGGCTTCGATATTCCCACGGTGCATGGGGTATTTCGGCTATGCTGGGGGCGGGTTACCTGCACAGTTTTGTAGCTACCGATCGCTTCAAACAAAATCCTGATGGCGTTTATCAGTCATATGGAACTTGGGGCCGACCTCAGGCCATGCTGGGTTTCACGCTGGGATTAGATCGCGCTGTGGGGAAAGGATACAGGGTGTTCACCAGGGTACAAACCATCCTGCAAACACCTTTTGTTCAAGGATATATCCCCATCCTTCCCATAAACCAGCTACACCTCGGAATAACCGTTCCACTGAAAAAATCCAACCCATGAATCGTTTTAGTGCCTGGCTATCTGCAGCCATCTTCCTCCTGACCGCCTGTCGTGAGCCCATGGTTCAAACCACGGCGAACTGTGTCGGACCCGCAAATGACAGCAGTGCACAACATCCCAAAGCCGCAACCTTTAATCAAATACTGAAGGATTATACCCAAAAAGGTCTTCCCGGAATTTCAGTGCTTGTTGAAGATGAATACGGAACCTGGACCGGAGCCGCCGGTATGGCAGACATTGCAGCACAAGTTCCATTTGCGCCATGTACGGTAAATAAGCTGGGCAGCATTACCAAAATGATGTTTGCAAGCATGGTTTTTCAACTCGCCGAACAAAACCTGATTGACCTGGATGAACCCATCAGCAAACACCTGAGCAAAGAATTAATCGGTCGCGTAAACAATGCGTCCGAAGCCAGCCTGCGTGATTTGCTGGGCCATAAAACCGGAATTTATGACCTCATCGCTGATGCCGGTTTTTACCTGGCCGTGGTGAACCAGCCCAATAAAAAATGGACTTCCGAAGAACTGATCCGTTTCACCTACGACCAGCCCGCCGACTTTCCTTTCAAAAGCACCGTTAAATATTCAAACACCAATACCTTATTGGCCAGCATGGTGATTGACGCCATCAAACCCGCAGGCAAAGACCACGCAGCCTGGATGCATACTCTGGTATTTCAAAAACTTGGCTTATCCAATACCTATTACCATACACACGACCCTTTGCCCAGAGAAACGGCCAGAGGTTATTTCGATTTATATCAGGAAGGAACGCTTACCGATGTAAGCAATATGATTACGGGCAGCGGACATGGTTTTACCGGCGTTTATTCCAATGTGTACGACATCCACCGCTTCATGCGCGCATTGTTTGTGGACCAAACCCTGGTTTCCAAGACTTCCCTGCAAGCCATGCAGCAGTGGAGCGCGCCAGATACCACTTATGATATTGGCATTGGCTTGTTGCGTGAATATAAAAACACAGGCTATGCAGGTATCGGACATACCGGCGGTGATTTAGGCTATGCCGCCGTGGCTCATATCTTCCCCGACCGTAATAACCGGATGCTTATTTACTGTGTGAATTACGGCACGAATGGAGACAGTCGTCTTCGCTCCGTATATGCAGCCTTCAGGGATGAACTGGCCAATGCCCTGCTGCGCTGAATAAAAAAGGTATTCGCACCTTTCAGTGCTGCAGATTAAGGCTGTCGGAATTTATTCCAAACTTCACCCACCAGAATGGCACGCTCAATGTCGGAAATGGTGATGATTCTTTTCGAGTTCACCGACTTGGCGTAAATAACCACTTTTACTGTAGATTTTCGCCCCGGACGGGTATGGAATACGATCATGTCCAAAATCTGATACTCCAAACCTTCCAATCGTTCAGATACGCCAATGGGATTGGTGCGCACCAAATTCGCACGACCCTCGTGAACCATGTGGTATTTCACTTCATAACTGTACGTATTGGGATTATATAAAGTGATGCCGGTAAATGGTCGGCCTACGGTGAAGACGGTTCCTTTGGAAATATAAACACCTCCCTTGGTAAGGTAGGTTTTGATGGTATCGCCATTGTAGAAGTTAAAGGCGTAATCAAGCTCCTGAGATTTGGCATAAGTCAGGGTATCCGGAATACGAAACGAAGTATCCCCTTTCAATCGCTCCAAACCCATCGCCTGACCCGCCAATTGACTTGGATTGATGCCTGAAATAACCAAAACCGCGAACAAAAAACGATATCGGCGAAACAGGTTTTGAAGGTTGTGCCTTGGTGCCATAGCACTATTGTTTCTTTTCATGTTGAGGACCCTGATGATGCAAAAAAGCATGTCGGCGGCATGTTTGAAAATTTGTTTTTGCACAACCAACACTTCCTGCGTAGTACAAATGCTGCGCCAAAAAACGATACTGTTTCACTGATGCTTCAGATTAATCCTTCTTTTTGTACTTCCCACGTGTTTGGTAAT